>NZ_JBTJEN010000007.1:0-319295 GCF_054456575.1 Pseudomonas sp. Eth.TT006
ATCAAGATCAAGATCAAGATCAAGATCAAGATCAAGATCAAGATCAAGATCAAGATCAGAAGATCGCAGCCTTCGGCAGCTCCTACAGGAAGCAAAATCAAAAAAAACGGGAGTCCTTGAGGACTCCCGTTTTTTGTGTCGCCGATGAACGGTTATTTCGCCTGGTAAATGATCCCCGGGCTGCACTGGACCATCTGGTAATGATCCGGCAAACCGTTCAGCGCTTCGGAAGCGCCAAGGAACAGATACCCGCCCGGTTTCAGCGTGCTGTGAATGCGCATCAGAATGTCTTTCTTCACCTCGGCGGAGAAGTAGATCAGCACGTTGCGGCAGAACACGATGTCGAACTTGCCCAGGCTCGCATAGCTGTCGAGCAGGTTGAACGAGCGGAATTCCACGCGGTTCTTGATCGGCGCCTTGATCACCCAGCGACCCGGCCCTTTCGGCTCGAAGTAACGCTGCAGACGTTCCGGCGACAAACCGCGGCCGATCGCCAGGCTGTCGTATTCGCCGGTCTTGCAGTTGGTCAGCATCAGGCCGGACAGGTCAGTGGCAACGATCTGCACACCCATCTTCAACTGACCGAGGTTGCTGCGCTCGAACTCATCGATCGACATCGACAGCGAATACGGTTCCTGCCCCGACGAGCACGCCGCCGACCAGATCCGCAGGCGCTGGTTCGGACTGGCCTTGATCGCCTCCGGCAACACCTTGTTCTTCAAGACCTCAAACGGATAGGTGTCACGAAACCACAGGGTTTCGTTGGTCGTCATGGCATCGACCACCTGCTCGCGCAAACCGCTGCGTGGCTGGGTCTGGATGCGCTGCACCAGTTCGCCCAGGGACTTGATGCCTTGCTGCTCCATCAGTTTGTTGAGGCGGCTCGACACCAGATATTGCTTGTTTTCACCGAGCAAAATGCCACAGGCTTTTTCCAGGAAGACCCGGAACTGTTCAAAATCCAAATTACCCGTAGACAATGCTGCCGCCTCTTAAATCGTGTTGAACGCCAGGAGCAAAAGGCCCCTAGCTGATATCTGCTGCTTTGATCCGGTCGACTACCCGGGATGCCAGGTCATCAGGACGGAATTTGGCCAGGAAGTCATCGGCACCGACTTTCTTGACCATCGCCTGATTGAATACCCCCGACAACGAAGTATGCAGGATGATGTGAAGCTTTTGCATGCGTGGATCGCTGCGGATCTCCGCCGTCAGGGTGTACCCGTCCATCTCCGGCATCTCGATGTCGGAAATCATCATCAGGAACTCTTCTTCCGGCTTCTTGCCCTCATCGACCAGCTTGCGCAGGTAATCCAGCGCCTGCCGGCCGTCGTTCAGCGCCACTACTTCGACACCGATCGTCTGCAGACAACGCGTGACCTGTTTGCGCGCCACCGACGAGTCATCGACCGTCAGCACCCGCAGCGACAACGCCTTGCTCTGGGTCTCGACATCGACCACACCCTGGGAAATCGCTTCCGGCGTCGGCGCAACTTCCGCCAGCACCTTCTCGACATCGATGATTTCGACCAACTGATTGTCGACTCGTGTCACAGCGGTCAGGTAGTGATCACGACCCGTGCCCTTGGGCGGCGGATGGATCTCCTCCCAGTTCATGTTGACGATGCGCTCCACCGAGCGGACCAGGAAACCCTGGGTCTTGGTGTTGTACTCCGTGATGATCACGAACGGACTGTTCTTGTCTTTCAACGCCCCGGAACCGGTCGCCATTGCCAGATCAAGGATCGGAATGGTCGCCCCCCGTATATTCGCCACCCCGCACACGACAGGACTGGACTTGGGCATCAACGTCAGCGACGGGCATTGCAGCACTTCCCGCACCTTGAACACGTTGATTCCGTAGAGCTGCTGACCGTCGAGACGGAACAACAACAGCTCCAGGCGATTCTGCCCCACCAGTTGCGTGCGCTGGTTCACCGAATCCATTACACCAGCCATGCCCAGACTCCTACACCAACGCCAAGTGTTGTTGCGACGCACATTCATTGCTAAACGGCACGGCGCTTGCTTTTCAACTCGTATGAACGCTCAAACGACATTTTCCCGACGTCTGACCTCCCGCACCCGCAAAGCGCTGTGCGCGGTGGCCGCCGTCTGCTTTTTCTTCGCTGGCAACCCTGCCGGTGCTGATACGGTTACCTTGCCTGACATGCTTATCGGCGTCACTCAGGGCTTTCTTGAATTCACCGTAGAAGACTATCTGGCTACCAGTCAAACCGAAGGCCGCTACGAAATCGAGGTCAACCAGCTCGACCCGCGTATGCGCATGCCTATGTGCGACAAGGAATTGACAGCGACATTGGAGAGTCCGGCGCGTCCGCTGGGCCGGGTAACGGTCAAGGTCCGCTGCGAGGGAAGCTCGCCGTGGACGGTGTTCGTGCCCGCTCAAGTCCGCCTGTTTCGCGAGATTGTCACCACCACCCGCCCGCTTAAACGCGCCGGCATTATCGAGCCGCAGGACGTGACCTTGCGTGAACGCGACGTCAGTCAGATCAATCAGGGTTTTCTGACGTCGGTGGATGACGCCATCGGGCAGAAATTAACCCGACCAACGGTCGCCGATCAGGTGCTGACGCTGGTGCATCTGGAACAGGCCGAAGTGGTGCGCAAGGGTGACCAAGTGGTGATCATCGCCCGCAGCGGTACGCTCGCGGTGCGCATGCCCGGGGAAGCCCTGGCCAATGGCGGTTTGAAGGAACAGATCCGGGTGAAAAACCTCAATTCCAACCGGGTGATCAAGGCGCAAGTCATCGCACCGGGTCAGGTGGAAGTGGCCATGTAAAAACCCTCACGCAGAAAACTGGCGCGCGCCTCGACGCTTCCCTAAACTGTGCCGCAGCAGAACACGCTTCGGTACATGCGGCTCATTGCAAAGTGGGCCTAAAGTTTTCCAGGGAATGGCCGAGAACATGGCAAGCGTCCAAATTCCCAGAGGTTTTTATCATGGTCATCGACTTCAGCCGTTTGAACAGCTCCTCGTCACTTACCGGTAGTACACGTACCAGCAACGCCAAGGAAACCGCCGAAAACGGCACCTCCGCGCCGCTGAATACCCAGGCCGAAACGGCCAGTACCGCAAAAAGCGGGGAATCGGTACACCTCAGCAATGAGGCTCAACAGTTGCAGAAGGTCACTGACAAGCTGCGCGATCAGCCTGCCGTCGACAAAGCCCGTGTGGCCGAGTTGAAAGCAGCGATTGCCGATGGCAGCTATAAAGTCGACAGCAACCGTGTAGCCAGCAAACTGCTCAACTTCGAAGCCCAGCGCTAGGCATTTGCCAGCGCCAGGCTTTTGGACGCTTAGACCCCAAGGCCAGCCATGCACGACACTAATTTATTGCAACTGATCATCGACGACTTTGCTCCAGCGCAACAATTGCTGGAGTTACTGCAAACCGAGTCCCTCGCCTTGCACGGTCGCGACATGCCCCTGCTGGAAGAAATTCTGGCGCACAAACAGGCATTGATCATTTTGCTTGAACAGCATGGCCGCAAGCGCAGCGAAATCCTCGCCAGTCTCAACTTGCCGACCGACCGCAGCGGTCTGGAGCAGCTGGCTGGGCAGTCGAGTATTGGCGACCAGCTGTTGGCGCAAGGCGATGCATTGACTGATCTCATTGCTCAATGCCAGGCCGCCAACGTCAAGAACGGCCAGTCGATCCAGATCCAGCAGGCCGCCACGGCCAATCAGTTGAAGATCCTCACCGGTGGTGAAGCGCCAGCGCTTTATAACGCCAGCGGTACTTTTGCCAAGCCCGCCGTACCGCGTCCGCTCAGCCAGGCATGAGCCGTTGATGCGCCAGCTCTATCAACCCGCGAAACATGCTGGCAAAATGCCTGCCAGTCGTAGTCAAATTTTGTCTGGAGATTGAGAAAACGTGCCAAACGCCCAAAGCGCGGATGATAGTCCGCAGCCTCCAAAGGTGCTGACCACGCCCCTGGAAATCTCCAGCAACCTGCGCCAGCTGCAGGAAAGCCACGATCCGCTGATCATTACCTTCCATGAGCGTAACCAGCGTTTCCAGAGTTTCCTGATCAAGGTTGACCGCGACACCGCGACCATCGCCCTGGACGAAATGATCCCGCGCGATGGCGAGCGTTTTCTGCAGGCGGGCGAGCCGTTCAAGGTTGAAGGCTTCCATGACGGCGTGCGTATCGCCTGGGAGTGCACCGGCAAGCTGAACATTCAAGAGTCTGCGGGCGATCGTTTCTACACCGGCGAACTGCCGACCGAAGTGGTTTACCACCAGCGCCGCAACGCCTTCCGCGCCGCGCTGAAACTGACCGATCTGGTCAGCGTCGAACTCGGCGGTGAAAAGCTCAAGGCGCCGATCAACGGCAAACTGCTGGATATTTCCGCCACCGGTTGCAAGCTGCGCTTTGAAGGCGACATCACCGATCGTCTGCAACTGGGCCAGGTCTACGATCGCATGATCGCCCCGCCGCTGTTCGGCAATCAGCCGATTTCGGTCGAACTGCGCTATCTGCACTTCGAAGAAAAGCTCAACATCACCTTCGCCGGTCTGCGTTTCCACAACATCAGTGGTCAGGCAGCACGTAACGTCGAGCGCTTCGTTTATCAGTTGCAACGTGAAGCACGTCGTTTCGATAAAGACGATATGTGATTCGCACGCACAAAGAAAAAGGGCAGTCCTGCACGGGACTGCCCTTTTTTATGCCTGCTGAAAATTCCCAGTAACACCAAGATCCCTGTGGTGAGGGGATTTATCCCCGATCGGCTGCGCAGCAGTCGCAAAATCATCCAATGCGGTGTGTCAGGAAGAATGTGCAGTCAGGGCTTGGGGGCTGCTTCGCAGCCCATCGGGGATAAATCCCCTCGCCACAAGGTTATCCATTCATCATTAAATCTGTGTTCACCACAGGTGAATATTGCAGTCAGAGTCAGGGCCTGGCGCCGCTGATGTCTGGCGTCGGTTTATCGGTTCCATCATCGGGCCCTGGTTCCACTACTGGCTCCGGCTCAGGCTCAACCGGGGTCTGCATCTGCTCCTGCACCACCTGCTCATCGACACGTGGGTCGAGGGCCGCCACCAGCGGCGAGGCGGACATGCTGTCGGGCATCGCCACGTGATGCAGCGGCGCGTCGTCGACCTGGTGCAGATTGGTCACCGCTTTCGGGCGGATGCGCCACACCAGCACCAGCGCAAAGAAGCTGAAGAACGCGTACAGGCTCTGGCTGCCGAACAGTTTCATCAGCACCCCCGCCAGCAACGGGCCGATACTGGCGCCGACGCCGTAGGTCACCAGCAGCATCGCCGTCAGCGACACCCGGCGATCGCCTTCGACGTGGTCGTTGGAAAAGGCCACCGCCAGCGGATACAGGCAGAACTGCACCAGCGAACAGAGGAACCCGACCACGAACAGCACTTCCAGCGGCACCTGCGGCAGAATCGCCAACGGTAACGCCGCCACCGCCAGGAACCCGGCAAAGCACCGAATCAGCAATGCCCGGTCATATCGGTCGGACAACCAGCCCAACGGCCACTGCACCAGCAGTCCGGCAAAAATGCAGCTACCCATGAACAGCCCGACCTGCTCGGTCGACAGCCCCTGCTGCGAGGCATACAGCGGCGCCAGACCATAGAACGAGCCGATGATCAGACCAGCGCCCAGCACCGTACTCAACGACTGTGGCACGCGCTTGATAAAGAAGCGCGGTTCCATCGGTGCCGGATGCAGCGGCGCCGGGTGAATCCGCCGGGTCAGTGCCACCGGCACCAGACACAGGGCGAAACACAGCGCCACCAGCATCAGCAACTCCAGGCCCAGACCCGGGTGCATGACCAGAATCAGCTGACCGAGTACCAGCCCCAGATACGAAGCGATCATGTAGCCACTGAACACCAGCCCGCGCTGGTTGGCATCGGCCTGCTCGTTGAGCCAGCTCTCGATCACCATGTACTGGCACATCATGCCCAGACCGACGATGGTCCGCAGCACCAGCCACGCCGGCAGCCAGTCGACCAGGCCATGCCCGAGCACTGCCGCACCGACGATCCCGGCACACGCCGAATACGCACGGATATGCCCGACCCGGGCGATCAAGCGGTGACCGATCTTGCCGCCCAGCACCAGACCGAAATAGTTGGCCGCCATCAGCGCACCGACCCACAGCCCGTCGACATGGTCAGCGGCCAGGCGCAATGCCAGATAAGTCGATAGCAGGCCCGAACCGATCAACATCATCAGCGAGGCGAAATACAGCGCTCGAAAGGATTTCCAGATTTGGCGCATCGGCGTTCCGAGCGGCTCCTTGCAGTGAGGATCGGACTCTCAAAACGATAGTCCGACAGCGACAGTTAGTCAGGCCTGGGCTGCGAGAACACGCCGTTCCCAGGGAGTTATTTCATCAAAGAAGCTGGTCAACTCCATGGTCTTCGAAGCGATGTAGCCTTCGATGAACTCCTGTCCGAACAGTTCCCTGGCCAATGGGCTACGTTTCAGACGCTCAAGTGCGGCATGCAAGGTACACGGCAGCGCAAGATTGTCCGGCACTTCGAATTCGCCCTGAATCGCTTCGCTCGGTTCCAGCTCATGTTCGATCCCGTGCAAACCGGCGGCGAGGCTCGCGGCAATCGCCAGATACGGGTTGGCGTCGGCGCCGGGTAACCGGTTTTCCACGCGCCGGGCTTGCGGTGAACTGGCCGGAATGCGCAAGCCGGCGGTGCGGTTGTCGTGGGACCAGCAGGCATTGTTCGGCGACGCATACGGGTGGCACAGGCGCTGATAGGAGTTCACGTTCGGCGCAAACAGCGCGGTGAAGTCCGCCATGCACGACTGCTGTCCGCCGATGAAATGGCGGAACATCGCCGTCGGCTGGCCGTCCTTGTCACTGAATACATTGTTGCCGGTGGCGATCTCGACCAGGCTCTGATGAATGTGCATCGAACTGCCCGGGGTGTGCGCCAGTGGCTTGGCCATGCACACCACGCTCAGGCCGTGCTTGAGCGCGACCTCTTTGAGCAGGTGCTTGAACAGGAACGTCTGGTCGGCCAGCAACAGCGGATCACCGTGCAGCAGATTGATCTCGAACTGGCTGACGCCCATCTCGTGCATAAAGGTATCGCGCGGCAGCCCGAGCGCCGCCATGCATTTGTAGACTTCGCTGAAAAACGGCCGCAGACCGTTATTGGAACTGACACTGAACGCCGTCTGGCCGTCCTCGCGACGCCCGTCGAGGCCGACTGGCGGACGGAACGGCTGAGTCGGGTCGGGATTCGGTGCGAAGACAAAAAACTCCAGCTCGGTCGCTACCACCGGCGCCAGACCGCGCGCGGCGTAACGGGCGATGACGTTCTTCAGTTGGCCACGGGTCGACAGGTTGGAGCTTTCGCCGCTCAGTTCGTCGGCATCGCAGATGGCCAGGGCACGCGGCTCATCGCTCCATGGCAGCGGGTGGACCATGTCCGGATCGGCCACCAGTGCCAGGTCGCCGTCGTCACTGCCGTAAAACCGCGCCGGCGGATAACCGCCCATGATGCATTGCAGCAGCACACCCCGCGCCATCTGCAAACGCCGCCCTTCGAGGAAACCCTCGGCGGTCATCACCTTGCCACGCGGCACGCCATTCAAATCCGGCGTGACACATTCAACCTCATCAATGCCGGCCAATCGCTGCGCGAGTGAACGCTGACCATCGCTTGTCATGACGCAATCCTTGTTATTCGTGCGAGCCGCGAACGGCGACCTGCACAAAATAGGCTCCGGCTGTTCGGAATATCAAGCAGCGTCAAACAAAAACCAACCGTACTCGCCCCCTGTAGGAGCTGCCGATGGCTGCGATCTTTTGATGTTGCTTTAAAAACAAGATCAAAAGATCGCAGCCTGCGGCAGCTCCTACAGGGGCAAGTGTTGTGTCAGGGAAGGTAGAGGCTGAACACTCCGCCGCCCAAGGGTCCGCCGTTGCTGATTTCGGTGCGTCCGACCACGCCGTTGCGCTGATGCAACGCGGCAATGCGGTTGGCGAAATACAGGCCCAACCCGGTGCTGCCGCTGCCGTGATTGATGCCCTGCACGTAGTCGGCCTGACGTTCGAGCATCTCGGCCGGGTAACCGTCGCCGTCATCATTGATGCTCAACACCAGTTGACCGGCCTCGTCGCTGACAGTGATCAACAGCGACTCGCGGGCATAGCGAATCGCATTGTTGATGCAATTGCCCAGCACCGAAGCAATCAGCTCGCGATCAAAGAACCCCAGCGGGCTCAACGGATCGACTTCATAGGTGGCGATGATCCCGCGACTGGCGAACACCTCTTGGTGCGCCGCCAGTTGCGCCTCGATGAAATCATCGAGCTCGTGATAAGCCGGTTGCAGCGGCATCTGGTTGACGCCGAGCTTATACAGCCCGAGCAGCTGCACCAGCATGCCGTTGAGGTGGGCGAACTCGAAATCGATCACGCCCTGCTCCGCGCCGCTGCGCTGCGCTTGCGGCAGACGCGCCAGCCATTGGCTGTGAGCCTGCATCAACATCGCCAGCGAGTTTTTCATGTCGTGCACGGTGGAGGCGATCACCGTAGAGAAATCCAGTGTCTGCTCGTCGTGGTTCATTCGCCAAACGCCTTGCTTTTCAGCTTCTGATAACGCGCAAAACGCGCGTCGGTGTCGGGCATCAGGCCAACCAGTTTCAGGCAGGCCCGACATTCTTCCAGCTCCGCCGACGGCACACTGGTGTCGGTGCCGTGCAGCAGTGCCTGGGCCATGTTCAGCGCGATACTGATGTTTTTCGGTTGCATCTTCAGCGCCTTGCGGAACACCTCGCGGGCCTCCACCAGGTTGCCGGTCTTGTACACGCGCACGCCCTGGCGGTTGAGGTCAGCGGCGGCGTTGCTCGAACTGAGGATGGTCGGGTCGTCGGTGAGCTTGGCGATGTCTTTCATCACTGCCGGATCGTCGCCGTAGATCTCCGCGCAGCTCTTGAGCATCGAGGTGCCCGCCTCGGCCTGACCGAGCATCTGCAACTGCTTGGCGACCAGCAGCGCCGCCTCGGGGCTCATGAACTGCTCCATGCCGTCGAGGCGCAGCAGTGCCTGTTCGGTGAGCTTGTCGGCAGTCTCGGCATCGTTGAGCAGCAGACTGGTGGCTTTCATCAAGCGCGCACGAATCTGCAGACCCGGGTCGGTCGGGTTCTCTTTCGCCACCGCGCTGAGGGTGGTGTTGATCTCCAGCCGTGTGCGGGTATCGAGGCCGCGCTCACTGCCCTTGCTGATCAAGGCATGGGCCAGGCCGAGGTTGCTTTCCGGATCCTTGAAGCGCGACTGCGCGCCCTGCGCCACGGCCTGCCGATAGGCGCGCGAGGCGGTTTCGAAATCTTCGTTGGTCATGGCCAGTTTGCCGAGCAACGCTTGCCGGCGTACCGCCAGCGGCGACAAACGAATCGCCTCCTCAAGCACCCGCTGCGCGCCTTTGCTATCGCCTTCGGCGACCAGCACATCCGCCATGCCGTCGTACAACGCCGGCATCATCGGGAACACTTTCAGGGCTTTTTCGTAAACCTCTTTGGCCTGCGCGATTTGCCCGCGCTTGAACAGCAACTTGCCCAAGCCGGCAAACGCCCATGGCAACGGCCGATCGGCAATGATGCTGTCGTAAAGGCGTTCAAGGGCTTCGTTCTGATTCATGTCGCGCAAGGCATCGGCACGATAACGCAGGCACAGCGGCGAATAACGGATGTCCTGCTTGCACAGCGCAATACAGGCATTGAGCACCTCGACCGGTTTACCGCGATCAAGGGCTTGCAGAATCGGTTTGAGCAACGTCTTGCGCTGCTCCAGACGCTCCAGGCGCTGCGCCAGGCCGGAACGGTTGAACGGCTTGGTCAGGTACGCATCCGGCTCATGCTCCAGGGCACTGAGCACCATCGCCTGACTGGTTTCGGCCGTCACCATGACAAACACCGCTTCATGGCTGATGAGCTTTTCCGACATCAGGTCTTCCAGCACCTGCTGGCCGTTTTTCTTGCCATCGCCGAGGTGAAAATCCTGCAGGATGAAATCGTAGGACTTCTGCCCACACATCTTCAGCGCCTGCTCGCCGGTATCGGCGGTGTCCACATCCTTGACCCCCAGCTCGCGCAACATCGAACGCACGGAACTGCGGAAATCCGAGAAATCATCGACGATCAGAAAACTCTTTTGGTGATACGACGACATCGAGCATTTCCAGGCAATTGAAGTAAGGGCAATTTCAGGCGCGCAGATGATAGCTGCCGGCTAAATGCTATCAAGCGCTATCACGCGACTTTTAAGTCACCGAGTGGGTTATCGGCCGCGAGTGGTGTTACCTGAAGCGCACACTTCAACATTCCTCGGCCAGCGCTTACCCTGCGCGCCGGCTGATCTTTCGACTACAAGGGTTATCTCGTGTACATCAAAGGACGTTACCTCGTGTCCGCCTGCGCGCTGCTGTTTTTCCAGCAGGCGATGGCGAACGGAATGGATTGTGAAAAAGCGGCGAGTGCCGTGGAGAATGCGGTTTGTGCGGATAAGAGGTTGTATGCGTTGGATGTGCAGATGGGCTCGGCTTACCGGGAGCTGATGAAGATCTCCGGTGAAGGACAACCTGAACTCAAGCGTACACAACGGTTGTGGCTCAAGGCACGCAATCAGTGCGACGCGGACATTGCTTGCCTTGAGCAAAGCTATCGCGACCGCCTGAAGTTACTGCAGTCACAACAGATGGATGCCATGGCGCACAGACCGACCGGCATCGACCAACAGGTTGTGGAAGATCTGCAACGCAGCATCCAGAAAGCCAGCGAGGGCGGCAATCGCGAGGTTGCGGTTGAACGAGTGCTTGCTTCGCTGATTATCGATTCTGGAGAAACATCGTTTTCAGGCGACGTCGACAACGACAACCCCAGCGAGCTGACGCACTTTCCAGCGACGATTCCAAAAGACGTTAGCGCGGATGAATGGAAGGCATTGACCGCCACAGGCATCGACGCGGCGGCAGAAACCGGTCAAACCGCCTACTCGTTGCTGGACATGGACGGCGACGGACAACGCGACCTGATCGTCCAGACTTACGCCGGTGGCACCGGTATGTTCACTTACGTGGAAACCTGGCGCCGAGACGGTGACCGTTTTGTCAAAAGGTCTCCCGAGCCTGAAAGCGCGTTGTTTTACACCAATGATCGCGGTGCCAACCAGTCGGTCTACTGGATCAAGGCTCGGGGCAATATTTACGTCGCCTATCGCAACGGCGCCTACGGCGTTGATCACATCTACTTGCTCAATCCGCTGGAGATCAACCGTGAAGTACCCACCGTGACGGTGCGATATCGCTACTCCCTGAACGTACCCTCCACACAACACAAGGATGACGGCACCAGCACCTTCGAGTTGCAACCCGATCTACGCCTTACGCTCAATCAGGCAATCACCAAAGCGAACGAAGCACAGACTGATCGCGTGAACACTCAGCACACACCTCTTTGCCCGATCCCTGCAACAGGTGCTGGCGAGAACGATTACTACAGTTACGGTCCGGTGCACTACTCGGTGGAAGATGTTTTCGACCTATCTGTTTTTATCGGTAACGACTGCTACATCGGAAAACTGGTTGACTGGTTTGGTAGCTACGACGAAAAAAAGGGGCTGTTTGCACAATTGGCCCTGCGCAGACCGGACACTGATGCAGAGGGGCGCAGTTACGAGGTCAATGCACGGCGGCAGGTGATCGAGGTCAGCACGTCGATTGGCAAGGCGGACGGTGGCGCAGTGAACTGACCCCCTTCCCACGAGCATGAAAAAGCCCCGCCAGATCATCCTGTGCGGGGCTTTTTTTGCGAGCCATGTGAGGCTCTGAATGGTGGTGTCCCAGGCGGGGTTCGAACCTGCAACCTTCCCCTTAGGAGGGGGATGCTCTATCCAATTGAGCTACTGAGACACTGCGTTGTCGCGGCCAGACACGGCGCGACGGACGGCGTGCATGTTAACGGCCAGCCCCTGATTTGTCATGTCGTCCGTGGGCTTTTCTAAGTGTAGGCAGGCGCCTTGCAATGCTGCGGGAACATTTACCGTGCAATTTGCACTCTTGCAAAATGCCATCATTGCAGATTGCAACCTTCGACTTCGAAAAATCCCTGTTAAATGCTTGTTTTTAAAGGACTTAACAGCGGTTAGACTGTTGGCACGACGGCTGCTTTATCTGTTCGCATAACAGAACAATCGGAGTCCGCACCATGAACAGCACTCTCTTGCTTGCAAACGCAATCGCACTTGCAGTTTTGCTGGGCTTTCATTTTGCCCCCAAGGATGCTGAACCGGTGGCGCAGCGCATGCCGCATTACTTGCAAGTGCAGAAAGCGCCGCAGTGGGCGGTGCTCAGCGATCACGGCAACTTCGCCGCACAGGCGGTCAATGAGCCTGAGCAAGCCCTGCCAACGCGCGACACCGAACGTCTGGTTTTTTGAAATATCTTCAGGAGTACCGCATGTCCAGATCAGCCGCAGGCTTTCTGATCCTCGCCTTGTTGAGTGGCGTTGTGCATTTTTCGCTGTTCACGGAAACCGAAGTCACCTTGCCACTCGTGAGTTGCGGCGTGTTTGTTGTGTTGTTTGTGTTGGCACTGGCAGCGGGACGCAAAATCAAGTTTGATCCGGTGCTGCGTTAAGCCGAATCAGTTCCAGAAGTTGATTGACGGCGTCCGACAGGGCGTCTGAGTTATCGATCAGATACACGGGCAAATCGCTGGCTCTGCGGTCCTTGAACAAGGTATTGCGCGCCAGCCTCGCGTCGATCTGTTCTGGCGTCTCGCGGCCCCGTCGCAGCAGGCGCTCACGTAGCACCTCATCCTTCACCGTCAACAGCACCGGCAGCAACGTTGGATAGCGTTCCTGCGCCTGACGCAGATTGGCGCGCGAGCCGTTGACCAACACATCGCGGCCGGCGCGCAACCATTCGTCCATTTCTTTCGGGATGCCATAAGCGAGGCCATTGGCGTGCCACGACAGGGCAAAATCACCTGCGCGCTGACGCTGATCGAAGTCTTCGGGCGTGACGCCGATGGCATCTTCACCGACCGATTCCGCTGATCGGGTGATCACCCGGCGGATGATTTCGCAGTTCATTACGCGCAACGACTCACGTGCAGCCTCGATCAGACTGTCCTTGCCTGAGCCGGAAGGACCCATCAGATAAATAACTCTGCCATCCATCCTGAAAACGCCCTCCTACGGGTGTTTACCCCTAGTAAATCGGCAAATTGCCACTATCCTGTACAGGAAAGGATCAAGGAACGAAAACCGCATAGCATGCACCTTCTGATGGTCTTCGGACACCAGGCGATGCGCATCAGGAAGCAGGCAGTGATGCCGGCAGAGGCGAAGTTTTCAAACCAGTCCGCATTTCTGATAATTGGTGCTGGCATTACGCCTTTACGCAGCTCAATATTTGTCACAGAATTGACGCCAATGATCTGGCAATTTTGAGGCATGATGCGGGCCTCTTAACAATTCAGGTTGAACCATTTGGCGCGGATGCTTGTCCTACCACACATCCTGCGGCCAATCCCGAGAACCGCTCCCCTGAACTAACCGGTTAAATATATGCGCCCATTGAAACAGGCAATTTATTCCAGCCGTACGGCTGACAAGTTCGTCGTACGTCTGCCAGACGGGATGCGTGAACGCATTGCCGAGGTGGCTCGCAATCATCATCGCAGCATGAACTCCGAGATCATTGCGCGCCTTGAGCAGAGTCTTATTCAGGAAGGTGCACTGGGCGAAGAGTTGAGCATGCGCCTGGACAGCCCTGAGCTGTCGCTACACGAACGTGAACTGCTGCAACGCTTCCGTCAGCTGTCCCACCGTCAACAGAACGCTTTGGTGTCGCTGATCGCTCACGACGCCGAGATGGCCGCAGACGCGTCCTGAGCCGTACCGAACATCTCAAGCCAGCTTCATTGCTGGCTTTTTTTTGCCTGAAATCTGGCTTGGGCACCCCTCACCACAATAAATACACAGGCACAAAAAAGCTCGCCGATTGGCGAGCTTTTGCGTTGCAACGAATCAGAGCAGAAAGATCGTCGCCAGCCCCAGGAAGATGAAGAAGCCGCCGCTGTCGGTCATGGCCGTGATCATCACGCTGGCACCCATCGCCGGGTCTCGGCCCATTTTGGCCAAGGTCATCGGGATCAACACCCCCATCAACGCTGCCAGCAGCAGATTCAACGTCATCGCCGCCGTCATCACCACGCCCAGCGACCAACTGCCATAGAGCAGGTAAGCGACCACACCGATCACCCCGCCCCAGACCAGACCATTGATCAACGCCACCGCCAGCTCCTTGCGCATCAAACGCGAGGTATTGCCGGTGCTGACCTGGTCGAGCGCCATGGCGCGCACGATCATCGTGATCGTCTGGTTACCGGAGTTACCGCCGATGCCCGCCACGATCGGCATCAGCGCGGCAAGCGCCACCAGCTTCTCGATCGAACCCTCGAACAGCCCGATCACCCGCGACGCGACAAAGGCAGTGATCAGGTTGATCGCCAGCCATGCCCAACGGTTGCGCAGGGATTTCCACACCGAGGCGAAAATGTCTTCCTCTTCACGCAGACCGGCCATGTTGAGGACTTCGCTTTCGCTCTCCTCACGAATCAGGTCGACCATCTCGTCGATGGTCAGACGGCCGATCAGCTTGCCGTTCTTGTCGACCACCGGGGCCGAGATCAAGTCGTAACGCTCGAACGCCTGAGCCGCATCATAGGCATCTTCGTCCGGGTGAAAACTCACCGGGTCGCTGGCCATGACTTCAGCAACCTGTTTTTCCGGATCGTTGACCAGCAAACGCTTGATCGGCAGCACGCCCTTGAGCACACCGTCGTAATCGACCACGAACAGTTTGTCGGTGTGTCCCGGCAATTCCTTGAGGCGGCGCAGATAACGCAGCACCACTTCGAGGCTGACATCCTCACGGATGGTCACCATCTCGAAGTCCATCAACGCACCGACCTGCTCCTCGTCATAGGACAAGGCCGACCGCACGCGCTCGCGCTGCTGCTGGTCGAGCGTCTCCATCAGCTCATGGACGACGTCTCGCGGCAGCTCGGAGGCCAGGTCAGCAAGTTCGTCGGCATCCATGTCCTTGGCGGCAGCCAGGAGCTCGTGATCGTCCATGTCGGCGATCAGCGTTTCCCGAACGGAATCGGATACTTCAAGAAGAATGTCGCCGTCGCGATCAGCCTTGACCAGTTGCCAGAGCGTCAGACGATCGTCCAGCGGCAGGGCTTCAAGGATGTAGGCAACGTCGGCGGAGTGCAGGTCATCGAGTTTGCGTTGCAGCTCGACGAGGTTCTGCCGGTGAACCAGGTTCTCGACCCGGTCGTGGTGCGCGCCTTCCTGGCGATGAGTCAGGTCTTCGACGACCTTCTGGCGCTGCAGCAGCTCAACGACCTGAGCCAGGCGATCCTGCAGGCTTTCCTGGGTTTTCTTTACTTCGATTTCAGACATAGGCGAACTCCACTCCCAGCAGCGGGGCACGCCGGAAGGATCAATCAGTCAATTCATGATTGGTGAAACGGGCTACTGAGTAACTACTGGGTAAGTCCATGGAGGTTTTCCACTAGCCCCGGCGGGGCTGACGGGCGCAATGATACACCGCCTGACGGTTTTAAACGTTAAAAAATCGTGGCCGAAACAAGCGCTTGCGAAACAAACCTGAGCGCTGTGCTGAGCCGTGCAAATGCGACGACGCATTCTGAAAAGAAAACACACCGGCGTTCAAAAATGGAGCAACTACCCTTGAGCGTAGACCGTCAAGGAGGACGTCGAATGCGCTCTGGAACATCACGTTTTGTACTCGCCACCCTGCTCTGCCTGCCGCCCGCCGCGGCCTCTACCACCTTGCACCGCTGCGAAGCGCCCGACGGGCGCATCACCTTCACCAGCCTGAGCTGCGCAAACGATGAGCAGCGTTCAGAGCAGCAGGTTCACCCCTACTCGCCCGGATCCGTGGTGCCGATCATGCCGGAGCACAATCACGAAGAACTGACCGGCATGACAATCAGAGGCGAGCCGGGCATCGTTAGCCGTCAACAGGACAAATGCGGAAACCTGATCGATGCCAGACAGCGCCGCGCGGCAATCATCAATCAACGGGTGATTGCCGGTATGAGCCAGGAGGATGTCGAAAGTGCCCTTGGCAAACCGGACAAGGTGAATATCCGAGCATCGACGACCAGCTATCGCTACGACCTGAAGCGTGGGCGCACTGCTCAAGTCGATTTTGATGAAAGAGGATGCGTGAAAGGAAAAGGCAAATCGCAGACAGCAAAAAGCCCGCGTTAAACGCGGGCTTTTCGGTATATGGTGCACTCGACAGGATTCGAACCTGTGACCGCTCGGTTCGTAGCCGAGTACTCTATCCAGCTGAGCTACGAGTGCATTTTGTGTTTTTAAACCAGACCACAACTGGCTGAAACCGAGTTACCCGCATTACTGCAAGTTTCTCTTAAATGGTGCACTCGACAGGATTCGAACCTGTGACCGCTCGGTTCGTAGCCGAGTACTCTATCCAGCTGAGCTACGAGTGCATTTGTGTTTTTAAACCAGACCACAACTGGTTGAAGCCGAGTCACCTGCATTGCTGCAAGCTTCTCTTAAATGGTGCACTCGACAGGATTCGAACCTGTGACCGCTCGGTTCGTAGCCGAGTACTCTATCCAGCTGAGCTACGAGTGCATTTGTTGCGCCGCATTATAGCCCGTCTAATCTCTATTCCAACCACTTTTTCTAATAAATTCAACAACTTACAGAAAAAGCCAGATTACAACGTACTAAGCAAATAATGGCGGAGAACGGGGGATTCGAACCCCCGACACCCTTTTGAGGTGTACTCCCTTAGCAGGGGAGCGCCTTCGGCCACTCGGCCAGCTCTCCGCAACACGGGGCGTATATTAACCACCTTCTTCCCCGTTTGCAAACATAAAAATCGATAAAAATTAATGGCTTGGTTCTTCGTCCTTCTCTTTCTTTATACGCAGGTAAATTTCCTCACGGTGCACGGCAACCTCTTTCGGGGCGTTGACGCCGATACGCACCTGATTTCCTTTAACGCCGAGCACAGTCACGGTGATTTCGCCATCACCGATAATCAGGCTTTCTGCACACCGACGAGTCAGAATCAGCATACCTTTCTCCTCACGCATTTCATTTCAGGGACAACAGTCTGCAAAAAAAAGGCACCCGACCTACAACCGGAGCGATCGTAGCCCTACATGCCTGAGTATTGACCAGCACGAGCAAAAGAACAGTTCAGGGGCTCGCGCCATTCAAAAATAAAGGGCGCGGTCAGACCGCGCCCTTCAGATGACCGGATTTACTCGCCCTGACGGGCAGGCGCGTCCAGTTCGAAAGCCGTGTGCAGGGCGCGCACGGCCAGTTCCAGGTACTTCTCTTCGATCACCACGGAAACCTTGATTTCCGAGGTCGAGATCATCTGGATGTTGATGCTTTCTTTCGCCAGGGATTCGAACATGCGGCTGGCCACGCCTGCGTGCGAACGCATGCCGACGCCGACGATCGAGACCTTGGCAATCTTGGTGTCGCCGACCACTTCCCGGGCACCGATCTCGCGAGCGGTGTTTTCCAGCACGGTCTGTGCGGCCTGGTAGTCGTTGCGGTGTACGGTGAAGGTGAAGTCGGTGGTGTTATCGTGCGCGACGTTCTGCACGATCATGTCGACTTCGATGTTCGCGGCACTGATCGGGCCGAGAATCTTGAACGCCACGCCCGGGGTGTCTGGCACGCCACGGATGGTCAGCTTGGCTTCATCGCGGTTGAAAGCGATGCCGGAGATGATCGGCTGTTCCATGGTTTCCTCTTCATCAATAGTAATGAGGGTGCCCGGACCCTCCTTGAAGCTGTGCAGTACGCGCAGCGGAACGTTGTACTTGCCGGCGAATTCCACCGCGCGGATCTGCAGCACCTTGGAACCGAGGCTGGCCATTTCCAGCATCTCTTCGAAGGTGATCTTGTCCAGACGCTGAGCCACCGGCACCACACGCGGGTCAGTGGTGTAGACACCATCGACGTCGGTGTAGATCTGGCACTCATCGGCCTTCAAGGCCGCCGCCAGGGCCACACCCGTGGTATCGGAACCGCCACGGCCGAGGGTGGTGATATTGCCGTGCTCGTCGACGCCCTGGAAACCGGCGACCACTACCACGCGACCGGCTTTCAGATCACCGCGAATCTTCTGGTCATCAATCTGCAAGATACGCGCTTTATTGTGCGCACTGTCCGTCAGGATCCGCACCTGATTACCGGTGTACGACACCGCCGGCACACCGCGCTTGATCAGCGCCATGGCCAACAGGGCAATCGTCACCTGCTCACCGGTGGAAACGATCACGTCCAGTTCCCGCGGAACCGGTTGCGTGTCGCCACTGATTTGCTTGGCCAGATCGATCAGACGGTTGGTTTCGCCGCTCATTGCAGACAGCACAACCACCAGGTCATCGCCGGCATCGCGGAATTTCTTAACCTTGTCGGCGACCTGCTCGATTCTCTCGACAGTACCGACCGAGGTGCCTCCAAATTTCTGTACGATCAAAGCCATTTCAAAGCCGCCTCTGCCCATGAAGGGCGCCCAATAATCAATCGAACAGCCGCCGGGCCTGCCACTAGACCGCAGGCCCGACGGACCGTCTTATAAACCCTGCTCGACGAATGGAACGGTCAGCGCCAGTGCGCCATCCAGTGCGCCGGCGTCGACACCGCCGCCCTGCGCCATGTCCGGACGACCACCGCCCTTCCCGCCCACTGCCGCAGCAGCCTGTTTCATCAAATCACCGGCTTTGAGTTGGCCAGTCAGGTCCTTGGTTACACCGGCAACCAGTACGACCTTTTCCTCATGGACACTGCCGAGCAGGATCACTGCGCGGCCGAGTTTGTTTTTCAGCTGATCGACCAGCGCCAGCAGCGCCTTGCCGTCCTGACCATCCAGACGTGCGGCCAGCACCTTCACGCCTTTGACGTCGACTGCCGAGTTCGACAGATCGTCGCCCGCGGCGCTGGCAGCCTTGGCCTGCAACTGCTCGAGTTGCTTTTCCAGCGCGCGGTTGCGCTCCAGCACGGCCGACAGCTTGTCGATCAGATTGTCGCGGCTGCCCTTGACCAGGCTGGCCGCTTCCTTGAGTTGTTCTTCAGCGGCGTTCAAGTAGGCCAGTGCCGCAGCACCGGTGACTGCCTCGATACGACGCACGCCCGATGCCACACCGCCTTCGCTGATGATTTTCAGCAGGCCGATGTCGCCGGTACGGTTGGCGTGGATACCGCCACACAGTTCGACGGAGAAATCGCCGCCCATGCTCAGCACGCGCACGTTGTCGCCGTACTTCTCGCCGAACAGCGCCATGGCGCCTTTCTGCTTGGCGGTTTCGATGTCGGTTTCTTCGGTTTCAACCGCGGAGTTCTTGCGAATCTCGGCGTTGACGATGTCTTCCAGCGCCTTGATCTGCTCTGGCTTGATCGCTTCAAAATGGCTGAAGTCAAAGCGCAGACGCTGGCTATCCACCAACGAGCCTTTCTGTTGTACGTGCTCGCCCAGCACCTGACGCAGTGCTGCGTGCAGCAAGTGGGTGGCCGAGTGGTTCAGCGAAGTGGCGTGACGCACTTCGGCATCGACGTGGGTTTCCACTGGCGCGCCAATGGTCAGGCTGCCCGAACTCAATACGCCGTGGTGCAGGAAGGCGCCGCCGGTCTTGGTGGTGTCGCGAACGTCGAAACGTGCGTTACCGGCCTGGAGGAAACCGCAGTCGCCGATCTGGCCGCCGGATTCAGCGTAGAACGGCGTCTGGTTCAGCACGATCACCGCCTCTTCGCCTTCACTCAAGACGTCGACCGACTGGCCATCTTTATAGATCGCGACGATTTTTGCCGAACCGCTGGTGTCTTTGTAGCCGGTGAACTCGGTGGCCACATCAACCTTGACCAGGGTGTTGTAGTCCAGACCGAACGAGCTGGCGGAACGCGCACGCACACGCTGGGCTTCCATTTCACGCTCGAAGCCGACTTCGTCGACGGTCAGCCCGCGCTCGCGGGCGATGTCGGCGGTCAGGTCCATCGGGAAACCGTAGGTGTCGTAGAGTTTGAACACCACGTCGCCCGGGACCACGGTGCCTTTGAGTTCCAGCAGGTCCTGTTCGAGGATCTTCAGGCCATGCTCCAGCGTTTTGGAGAACTGCTCTTCTTCAGCCTTGAGCACGCGCTCGATGTTGCCCTGCTGTTGCTTCAGCTCCGGGAAGGCGTCGCCCATCTCGGCGACCAGCGCGGCCACAATCTTGTAGAAGAAGCTGCCAGTAGCGCCCAGTTTGTTGCCGTGACGGCAGGCGCGACGGATGATCCGGCGCAGCACGTAGCCGCGACCTTCGTTGGACGGCAGCACGCCGTCAGCGATCAGGAAGCCGCAGGAGCGAATGTGGTCGGACACCACTTTCAGCGACGACTGATCGCCGTTTTCGCAACCGATGGCTTCGGCCGAGGCTTTCAGCAGGTTCTTGAACAGGTCGATGTCGTAGTTGGAATTGACGTGCTGCATCACCGCACTGATCCGCTCCAGGCCCATGCCGGTGTCCACCGACGGCGCTGGCAGCGGATGCAACACACCATCGGCGGTGCGGTTGAACTGCATGAACACGTTGTTCCAGATCTCGATGTAACGGTCACCATCTTCTTCCGGCGAACCCGGTGGGCCGCCCCAGATGTGCTCGCCGTGATCGTAGAAAATCTCGGTGCACGGGCCGCACGGGCCGGTATCGCCCATGGTCCAGAAGTTGTCGGAGGCGTACGGCGCGCCTTTGTTGTCGCCGATGCGGATCATGCGTTCGACCGGCACGCCGATCTGTTTGGTCCAGATGTCATACGCTTCGTCATCGGAGGCGTAGACGGTGACCCAGAGCTTTTCCTTCGGCAGTTTCAGTACGCCGGTCAGGAAGGTCCAGGCAAAGGTAATCGCGTCGTGCTTGAAATAGTCACCGAAGCTGAAGTTACCGAGCATTTCGAAGAAGGTGTGGTGACGAGCGGTATAACCGACGTTTTCCAGGTCGCTGTTCTTGCCACCGGCACGCACGCACTTCTGGCTGCTGGTTGCGCGGGTGTACGCGCGCTTTTCCTGCCCCAGGAAGCAGTCCTTGAACTGGTTCATCCCCGCGTTGGTGAACAGCAGGGTCGGGTCGTTGCCCGGAATCAAAGAGCTGGAGGCTACACGGGTGTGGCCTTGCTCTTCGAAGAAGCGAAGGAAGGCTTCACGGATTTCTGCGCTTTTCATTAGGTTCTTCCACGGAGGCTGCGGCCAAAGGCCTGTACGAAACGTCAACAGACGAAACGACGGCAAAGGGCCGCATTATATCGGCCCTTGGCGCGGGGTACAGCGTGTTTATACGATAGTAACGGTCAATTGGACGGGTAATCCTGTCACTTGCGCGAAAACTCGACGAATGTCGCGAGCACTTGCTCGATTTGCGCGCGATTGACATCCATGTGCGTGACCATACGCAGGCGCGCCGCGGCGCTCAACCTGATCCCGCGCTCGGCGGCAAACGTCTTGAGCGCTTCGGCCTGGTCGCCGATCTGCACGTAGACCATGTTGGTCTGCACCGGCTCGACGCTGAAGCCGGCCTCGCGCAGGCCTTCAGCCAGAAATTGCGCATTGGCGTGGTCATCCGCCAGACGCTGAACGTTGTGCTCCAGCGCATACAGCCCGGCCGCCGCCAGCAATCCGGCCTGACGCATGCCGCCACCAACCATCTTGCGCAAGCGCCGCGCCTTGCCGATCAGGGCCTCGGAGCCGCACAGCACCGATCCGACCGGTGCGCCCAGACCTTTGGACAGGCACACCGACACCGAATCGAAATGCCGGGTGATTTCCCGCGCATCCACGCCGAGTTTGACCGCCGCGTTGTACAGGCGCGCGCCATCCAGATGCAGGGCCAGACCATGCGCTTGGGTGAATTGACGCGCCCGCGCCAAATACTCCAGCGGCAACACCTTGCCTTGCATAGTGTTTTCCAGCGCCAGCAGCCGCGTGCGGGCGAAATGGAAGTCGTCCGGTTTGATCGCCGCTGCCACCTGATCCAGATCCAGCGAACCGTCAGCCTGCACTTCCAGCGGCTGCGGCTGGATCGAACCGAGCACCGCCGCGCCACCACCTTCATATTTGTAGGTGTGCGCCTGCTGCCCGACGATGTATTCGTCACCGCGCTCGCAATGCGCCATCAGCCCCAGCAGGTTGCTCATGGTGCCGGTCGGGACAAACAAGGCTGCGGCGAAACCCAGTCGCTTGGCCAGTTCCGCTTCCAGACGATTGACCGTCGGATCTTCGCCATACACATCATCGCCGGTAGCCGCCGCGGTCATCGCGTCGAGCATGGCCGGAGTCGGTTGAGTGACGGTGTCGCTGCGAAGATCGATAACGCTCATGAACCTGGCCTCGGTATCAGCAGGGGAAATCCCTTTTCGAAGGTGAATTACTGCGGTCATGAGGCAGATTATTCAAGCCTTTCATGAAAAAAGGCCACGTTACTCTTCAGGAAAGCGCAATCCATGTGGGAGCGGGCTTGCTCGCGAAGGCGCACTGCCAGCCAATATTTGCGTTGAAGGTCAAATCGCTTTCGCGAGCAAGCCCGCTCCCACAGGTTCTGTATTTCGGTCGGCCGGTATTGAGTATGCAAGCCCTGAAAATATGTGTTACAAACTTGCCGCCGCCCGCCATAGGGCGGCGAACACGTTCTCAGGGCGGGGTGCAATTCCCCACCGGCGGTAATTGCGCGCAATGCGCATAGCCCGCGAGCGCTTGGCGACGACACCACTTTGGCGGTGCACGGCGGCAAGGTCAGCAGACCCGGTGTGATTCCGGGGCCGACGGTCATAGTCCGGATGAAGAGAGAACGGGATTGACACCAAAGGGCCGCCCGCGCGCTTGCGTGCTCGTGCGTACCCTCGAATCCCTTTCGATTCATAAATGCCCTGTTTTTCACACAAACAGGAGTCAGAACATGCAACCCACCGCTATCGACAGCAAAACCAAACACCCTCACGGCGAGCGCGTTGCGTTCATCCAGGCCTGCTGGCACAAGGAAATCGTCGACCAGAGCCGCAAAGGCTTCGTCGCCGAAATGCTTGCCTTGGGTTATCAGGAATCGGACATCGACATCTTCGAGGTCGGCGGCGCCTTTGAAATGCCCCTGCACGCCAAGTTGCTGGCCAAGACCAGTCGTTATGCCGGCATCGTCGCCGCCGCACTGGTGGTGGACGGCGGTATCTACCGCCATGAGTTCGTCGCTCAGTCGGTGGTCAGCGGCCTGATGCAGGTTCAGCTGGAAACCGAAGTACCGGTGTTCTCGGTGTCCCTCACCCCGCACCACTTCCATGCAGGTGAAGAGCATCAGAAGTTCTTCTTCGAGCACTTTGTGCACAAGGGGCAGGAAGCGGCACGGACGTGCGCGGATACGCTGCAGAAGGTTCGGGCGCTGCGTCGCACAGAGCCGCGCGCAGTTGCGGTGTAAGGCGATCCGGAACTGAGTGAGGTCTCAAGTCTCACTCAAATCCAAATGTGGGAGCGGGCTTGCTCGCGAATGCGGTGTGTCAGTAATAGATGTTTCACTGATACACCGCATTCGCGAGCAAGCCCGCTCCCACAGTGATTTATGTCGAACCGGTAATTGCGTCAGGCGAGGCTTTCGTCAGTGGCCGGCACGATCAGGATGCCCGCGCGCAGGCCGTTCTTGACCTTGGGATTGGGGAAGATGATGCGAGCGCCCTCTTCCTCGATGACCCAACGGGTATTGGCCAGGTCTTCGGCCAGCACATAACCCGTCTCCAGCTCGGAAAAGTTCTCGATGTCCGCCGGCAGATTCAGGCGGAACGCATCGCTGTGCTTGATGATTTCCCGGGCGACGCTGAACAGCTGCAACCCGTCCAGACCTGCTTCATCCAGATCCGGCTCATTGCCTTCGATGATCTGCTTCAGACGGGTTTCCAGCCGCGAGACATTCACGCCGTCGTTCTGCCCGAACGGTCGCGCCTTGCCCAGCTCCAGGGTAAATGCCTCGGCCCCGAGCCTGTCGTAGGTGTAGGCGCTGAACACGATCGACGGTTTGTTCTGCAACAGCACCGCTTCCATCCCGGCGGCACGCAGGCGCGCCAGTTCGCGGCGCGAATGCGGGCGACCTTCCTTCCACGGATACAGGGCGAACTGCTCGATCTTCGAGCCACGGATCGCGGTGTGCAGGTCGTAGTGCAGACGCTGGCGGTCCGGCAGGCTAAAGAAGCTCGCCGCCAGACGCTCCAGCTCACAGGCGCGAATGGCTTCAGAGCCGCTGGTCTGTTCATGACGGCCGTTGAACAGCCGGTTGACGTCCTGCTCGACGAAGCGCTCGCCCTTGCGAATCGCTTCCGGGTTGCCGAACAGGAACAGAATGCGTGCACGCGGCTTCAGATCGCCGCGAGCGATGTCATGCAGCAGCCGGTCGAGCAACTCGATCGGCGCTGTTTCATTGCCGTGGATACCTGCCGACAGCAGCAGGTCCAGGCCATTGTCACGCGCTTCGGGTGGCCGTACTTCCAGCGCACCCTCGCTCAACCAGCGCATACGCACGCCTTCGACAGTCAGTTGAGTCTTCTCCGCCGGTTCGCGGCCGGCGAGGGTCAGTTCAAGCAGTTTGCCGAGGGCGAGCATAGAGCGGTTTCCTTAGTGATCGTGGTTGCAATCCGGGCCGTGCACGTGGTCTTCATCGTCACCGAGGTCAGCCGGTTCCATTTCCAGTTGCAGACTTACCAGATTAGTCGCCAATGGGCGCAGCAGCAGGTTGGCGTACTCTTCATCGCCTTCCTCGACGTCCACGCCGATCAGCAGCTGGCCACGGCCGTCCTGCTGGATCCACAGCTCTTTGCCTTGCCACATGACCGCGACGCGGGTGCACGAGGTTTGCAGTTGCGTGCCGTCGGTGTCTTCAAGGATCAGCTGCAGGGAATCGCTCATGTTTTTACTCTCTTGGTGAGACAAGCCGCGCGCCGCGCTCAGGCGGCGCGCCGGCCATCAATTGATCTGAAATGGATAAACCGCGCCCAGTTTAAGGATTTGCGTCAGTTCATCCAGTGCCGTCCGGCATTCCAGCAGTAACTGCGGATCCGCCAGATCGCTTTCGCTGAGGCGGTCGCGGTAGTGCTTTTCAACCCATGCGGTCAACGAACCGTACAACGGTGCGGTCATGATAACCCCTGAGTTGACCGCCGCCAGCTCGGTTTCATTGAGCGCGACGCGCAGTCGCAGGCACGCCGGGCCACCGCCGTTCTGCATCGACTGCTTGAGGTCGAAGACCTTCACTTCGCGGATCAGACCGCCGGAGCTGGTCAGGCTTTGCAGGTAAGCCCACACGCGCTCATTGGCCTGGCACTCCTGCGGCACGATCAACAGCATCGAACCGTCGGCACGCGACAGCAACTGGCTGTTGAACAGGTAGGAACGCACCGCGTCATCCACGGTGACCGCCGAACGCGGTACGCAGATCGACTGGAATTGACCGCCGACCTTCGCGAGCTTGCCCTGCAGCTCGGCCAGCATCTGTTCGGTGTCGAGGAACGCGTCCTCGTGATAGAACAGCACCTCGCCGTTGCCCACCGCGATCACGTCGTTGTGGAACACCCCCTGATCGATCACCGCCGGGTTCTGCTGTGCGTAGACCACGCCCTCGTCCCGCAGGCCGTGCAGACGCGCCACCGCTTGCGAGGCTTCCAGTGTCTGGCGCGCCGGGTACTTCTGCGGCGCCGGGTAACGGGTGTCGAACGCGCTGCGACCGAACACGAAGAACTCGACCCCGGCCTCGCCGTACTCACGGCAGAAACGCGTGTGGTTGGCGGCGCCTTCGTCACCGAACTGCGCCACGGCCGGCAAAGCGGCGTGATGGGCGAAGTGCTGCTGATCGGCGAACATCGCCCCGAGCACGCGGCTGGTGGTCGGGTGTTCGATGCTGCGGTGGTATTTGCAGTTGAGGTTGGCGGCGGTGAAATGCACGCGGCCGTCCGCGGTGTCGGCGCTCGGGCTGACGGTGGCGGCGTTGGCCACCCACATGCTCGAGGCCGAGCAACTGGCAACCAGCAATGGCATGGCTTCTTTGGCAGCGCGCTCGATCACTTGCGCGTCGGTGCCGCTGAAACCCAGACGGCGCAACGCGGCCACGTCCGGACGTTCCTGCGGCGCCAGCACGCCCTGCTGAAAGCCCATGTCCATCAGCGCTTTCATCTTCGCCAGACCTTGCAGCGCCGCTTCCTTCGGATTCGAGGATTGCTGGCTGTTGCTCTGCGACGCAACGTTGCCGTAGGACAGACCACCGTAGTTATGGGTCGGCCCCACTAGACCGTCAAAATTGACTTCATAGGATTTCATCAGCGAGGCTCCACGAGAATCTGTTGTTATAGGCTTCAGTAACTAACTGTTCAGTGCGACCGCGTCGCGGCCATCGCTGGCAAGCCAGCTCCCACAGTGACTGAGTCGGACACAAGAAATGTGAACACCGCCGAACCTGTGGGAGCTGGCTTGCCAGCGATAGGCATCACACCATTTTCACGCCAGGCGTCAGGGCCGCCGGCAACACCAGGCTCGGCGTCTCCAGCGAGGCCACCGGGTACGCGCAGTAGTCCGCCGCGTAATAGGCACTGGCGCGATGGTTGCCCGAAGCACCGACGCCGCCGAACGGCGCGCTGCTCGCGGCACCGGTCAGCTGTTTGTTCCAGTTGACGATACCGGCGCGGCTTTCCAGCCAGAACTGCTGATAACGTTCCTCGGAATCCGACAGCAAACCGGCCGCCAGACCATAAGCGGTGTCGTTGGCCTCAGCGATCGCCGCCGCAAAATCGACGTAGCGAATCACTTGCAGCAACGGGCCGAACAGTTCTTCGTCCGGGCGCTCGGCGACGGCGCTCACGTCGAGAATGCCCGGGGTCAGCAGGGCCGATTGCGCCTGTGGCTGGGTCATCGCCAGCAGCGACACCGCGCCATTGGCCAACAGATGTTCCTGAGCGTCCATCAGCGCTTTCGCCGCGCCGAGGGAAATCACCGAGCCCATGAACGGTGCTGGCTGCTGATCGAACGCACCGACTTCAATGCTCGCACTGACCTCCACCAGACGCTTGAGCAGACTGTCGCCCCACGCGCCTTGCGGCACCAGCAGACGCCGGGCACAGGTGCAGCGCTGGCCGGCAGAGATGAACGCCGACTGAATGATCGTGTACACCGCCGCATCCAGATCAGCCACCTGATCGACCACCAGCGGGTTGTTGCCGCCCATTTCCAGCGCGAGGATCTTGTCCGGACGCCCGGCGAACTGCTGGTGCAGATGGTTGCCGGTACGGCTGGAACCGGTGAAGAACAGGCCGTCGATCCCCGGATTCGCCGCCAGGGCGATACCGGTTTCGCGCGCGCCTTGCAGCAGGTTCAGGACGCCGGCCGGCAGACCGGCTTCGATCCAGCACTTGACCGTCAGCTCGGCGACTTTCGGCGTCAGTTCGCTGGGCTTGAACAGCACGCTGTTACCGGCCAGAAGCGCCGGCACGATATGCCCGTTCGGCAGGTGCCCAGGGAAGTTGTAAGGGCCGAACACCGCAACCACGCCGTGTGGCTTGTGGCGCAGCACGGCGGTGGCGTCGCCCAGCGGGCCGCTCTTCTCACCGGTCCGTTCACGGTAGCTCTGCACCGAGATCGCGATCTTGTTGACCATGCTGGTGACTTCGGTCGCGGCTTCCCACAGGGGCTTGCCGGTTTCCTCACCGATGGTGCGGGCCAGTTCGTCGCTGTGGTTTTTCAGCGCAGCAGCGAAGGCTTCGAGCACGCCGATGCGCTCTTCCAGCGAACGGCGCGCCCAACCCGGGAACGCCTGACGCGCCGCTTGTACGGCGGACTCGACCTGAGCAGCGGTCGCGCCCTCCCCCGACCACAGCACTTGCTGGGTCACCGGGTTCAGCGATTGAAAAGCTTCGCCCTGACCGGACAGCCACTCACCTGCGATGTACAGAGAATTCATTATTTCGCCTCCCGGGCAGCGGACAACGCCACGGCGCGCACTTGATCGCCAGCGTTGAGTTGAAGACGTTTGGCGGTCAGCGGATCGACCACCAAGGTGCCGGCGGCCAGTCGGGCCGGGGCAGCCGTGATGCGGCAATCTTCGCGCTTGCGGTTATGGATGATGAACGGCGTGGCGTCGTCGCCCGGCGTACCGATCGCCAGCACCAGCGCTTCGCTGTCACGCACCGCGCGGATCTTGTTGGTTTCGCATTCGATGGCCGGGCCGGCGTCGAAAATGTCGACGTAGCCCTGATAGCTGAAACCTTCGCTCTTGAGCATGGCCAGCGCCGGCTCGGTGTCCGGGTGCACCTGACCGATGACGTTGCGCGCGTCCGGCGACAGGAAGCAGGTGTACAGCGGGAATTTCGGCATCAGTTCGGCAATGAACGCCTTGTTGCCGACGCCGGTCAGGTAATCGGCCTGGCTGAATTCCATCTTGAAGAAGTGCCGGCCGAGGCTTTCCCAGAACGGCGAGCGGCCGGCGTCATCAGAGACGCCGCGCATTTCGGCGATGATCTTGTTGCCGAACAGCTCAGGGAATTCGGCGATGAACAGCATGCGCGCCTTGGACAGCATACGGCCGTTGAGGCCGGTGCGGTAATCGGCGTGCAGGAACAGCGAGCACAGCTCGGAATTGCCGGTCAGGTCGTTGGCGAGGAACAGCGTCGGGATCTCGCGATAGATGTTCAACTCCTGCGAGGCGCTGACGGTCAGGCCGACGCGGAAGTTGTACCACGGCTCACGCAGACCGACCGCGCCAGCGATGGCGGAAATCCCCACCACGCGGCCGTTGTCGTCTTCGAGCACGAACAGGTAGTCCGCGTCGCCACGGCCGGCTTCGCCGCGAAAGGTCTTCTCGGCCCAGCCGACCCGATGGGTCAGGCGCTCTTCGTTGGCCGGCAAGGTGGTCAGGCCGGTGCCGGTGCTGCGGGCCAGGTCGATCAGCGCGGATAAATCGGCGCTGCGTACGGGACGAACAATCATGCTATCTCCTCAAACGGGCCGCCTTCGCCACCCGTGAAACTCGCTAAGGCGTTTAAACCGCCACCAGGCGCACGCTGGCACCTTCACCGACGCCGAGGGCTTCGGCTGCTTCCAGATCCAAGGTCACCGGTTTGCCCGGCGCGTAATCCAGCTCCAGCAACACCGCGCGGTAATCCTGCAACTGCGCGTTGGCCACCAGATACTGGCGCCCGGCACCTTTGACCGGCTCGCCGATCTTCACCGGCACCACGCGGCTCTGGGCGATCGAACGGATCCCCGACACACGCGCATGCAGGGTCGGGCCACCGTCGAAAATGTCGATGTAGTGATCGGTCTCGAAGCCTTCGCGCATCAGGATGTCGAAGGTGATCTGCGCGCGCGGGTGCACCTGGCCCATCGCTTCCTGAGCGGAGTCCGGCAGCAACGGCACGTAGATCGGGTAATGCGGCATCAGTTCGGCGAGGAAGGTGCGGCTCTTCAGGCCACACAGGCGCTCGGCCGCAGCATAGTTGAGGTCGAAGAAGTTGCGACCGATCGCGTCCCAGAACGGCGAGTCGCCGTTTTCGTCGCTGTAGCCGACGATTTCGGTCACCACTGAATCGGCGAAGCGCTCCGGGTGACTGGCGACGAACAACAGACGACCCCGGGAATTGAGTTCGGACCACGGCGAACCCACCAGCTCGCGCTGCACGTAGAAACTGGTCAGCAAGCTGTTGCCCGTCAGGTCGTGGCACTGCGAAAGCACGTGGATCTTGTTGTGGATCTTCAGCTCGCGGGAGGCGTGGACGAAGGTCTCGTTGCGGAAGCTGTAGAACGGTTCCGAATAACCGGCCGAGGCGACGATGGCCGAGCAACCGACCAGTTTGCCGGTGGCGGTGTCTTCGAGGACGAAGAAGTAACTCTCCTCGCCATTGAAGCTCACTTCGGCGGCAAACGAGGCTTCGCTCGCCGCGATCTTGTCGCTCAGACGTTCCACGTCATCCGGCAAGGAAGTGACACCAATCGGACTGTCCGCAGCCAGACGCTGTACCTCGCCCAGATCAGCCATTTGCGCAGGGCGCATCACCAGCATGGTGTCACTCCTTTCTCGTCTAAATTCACAGAAAAAATAACCGGGCCTGCATGCAGATCATGTGTGGGAGCGGGCTTGTTCGCGAAAGCGTTGTGTCAGCCAACATTTTCGCTGTCTGACCCACCGCTTTCGCGAGCAAGCCCGCTCCCACATTTGATCCAGCCTGGCATTAAAATTTTGATCGACGCCCGCAATCCTCAGGCGTCGAAAGGTCCATCAGGCTTGCGTCAGTGCCGCTGCAGCGCGTTCGAAGCGGTCGAGACCGGCGTCGATATCAGCGTCTTCCACCACCAGGCTCGGGGCGAAACGGATCACGTCCGGGCCGGCCTGGAGAATCATCAGGCCTTCTTTTTCAGCGGCATTGAAGATGTCCTTGGCCTTGCCTTTCCAGGCATCGCTCAGTACACAACCAATCAACAGGCCGAGGCCACGCACCTGAGTAAACAGGCCGTACTTCTCGCCGATCTGCTGCAGGCGGGTCTTGAACTTGTCGTGCTTGGCATTCACGCCGTTGAGCACTTCAGGGGTATTGATCACGTCGACGACCGCTTCGGCTACGGCGCACGCCAGCGGGTTGCCGCCGTACGTGGTGCCGTGGGTGCCGACGACCAGATGCTTGGCCAGCGCTTCGGTAGTCAGCATGGCCGCGATCGGGAAACCGCCGCCCAGGCTCTTGGCACTGGTCAGGATGTCCGGGGTCACGCCGTAATGCTGGTAAGCGAACAGGTGGCCGGTACGGCCCATGCCGGTCTGCACTTCGTCGAACACCAGCAGCGCGTTGTTCGCGTCGCACAGCTCGCGCGCACCTTGCAGGTAAGCCAGTTCGGCCGGCAGCACGCCGCCCTCGCCCTGGATCGGTTCCAGCACGACCGCGCAGGTCTTGTCGGAAACCGCGGCTTTCAGCGCGGCCAGGTCGTTGTAAGGGACATGGGTAATGCCGGTGATTTTCGGGCCGAAACCGTCGGAGTACTTCGACTGGCCACCGACGTTGACGGTGAACAGGGTGCGGCCGTGGAAGCTGTTGAGCGCGGCGATGATTTCGTACTTCTCGCTGCCGAACCGGTCGAACGCCACGCGACGGGCCAGCTTGAACGCGGCCTCGTTGGCTTCGGCGCCGGAGTTGCAGAAGAACACGCGCTCGGCAAACGTGGCGTCGATCAGCTTGTGCGCCAGGCGCAGCGCCGGCTCGTTGGTGAACACGTTGGACACGTGCCACAGCTTGTTCGCCTGTTCGGTCAGCGCACCGACCAGCGCCGGGTGCGCGTGGCCCAATACGTTAACGGCAATCCCGCCAGCGAAGTCGATCAGCTCGCGGCCGCTCTGGTCCCAGACGCGGGAACCGGCGCCACGCACCGGAATGAAAGCGGCAGGCGCGTAGTTGGGAACCATTACCTGGTCGAAATCGGCGCGTTGTACCGCAGCGTGCTCAACGGACATCGGAGTCTCCTGAAGAGGAACACCCGCCTGGAACTGGCGAGCGATGAGGGGATTGTAAGGACAGTTTTATGCCCGGCCTTGTCGCCAAGCGACAACTTCTTATAGCGCAAACCCCGGAATTTCCGGGGTTTACGGCAATGCGACATATAGCGTCACAAAGGCGCAGTTTAACTGGCGTGACGGCTTTGCGGCAGAGCAATCCCTTTGTATCTCAAAGCGATTTTTCAACTGCGGTAGTCATGTACCACCTGGCGGGATCGCTGCCGGGGTTTGCTACGCGTCTTTGAACCGCGACGGCGACCTTTTGCGCATGAATCACGCACCCGACAACACCCCGTTCGACCTCACCCGGCCCGACAGCCATTATCAGCCTCTGCTCGACGCCATTCCGCTGTGGCTACGCCAGTCTGCACCTGAGCAACGCGCAGCTCTGAGCCAGGCAACGCCGAAACTGCCAACCGCGCTGCAACACACTCGATCTGCGCAACGCGCGGCGCTGGATACGCGACTCGCACAGCACGCCAGCAGCCATAACCGAGTTGTACGTGCGCTGGCCGACCTCAAGAATCCAGCCGATTTCGCCGAACCGCTGCTGCAGGCGCTGCTGGAAACCCGCTTTGGCCTGACGGTAGATGTACGCCAGACCTGTCTGCACCTGCACATCCCCACGCACCTGCCATGGCTGCGGGCGAAGACCGGCGCCGCGCGAACCTGGACCGTTTCGTTGCTGGAGGCCGCGCTGCACAACTTCGAAAGTGGCGAAACCGAGGCCGCCGCATTCGACTCGACCTCAACCTACATCACGCCACCTTCGGCCAATGGACAGTTCAGCGAGTTGCCGCAGATCCTGGAAAAGATGCCCATCAGCGGGTTCACCCGGTTATGCCGTGAGCTGGATATCGGCCAGCAGTACAAGGCTTATCTGGAAAACTACCTGAACGTCAACAAACCACAGGCCGCCGCGCCGCTGCAGGGAAAGATCCGGCACCGCGAAAAAACCGCTCTGAGCGCAGCGCTGCACATGGCGCAGTTGCAAAAACGGTTGGCGAGCGATGTGCATTCGCTGATTCTCGGATTGCTCGATAACACGCCCCATCGGCAGCTCAAAGGACAGCTTTGGTACAGCCACTCGCTGAGCATCATGGACGTGCCACTCAGCGGCGTGCTGCTGTTCGCTCCCGATGCAGCGCAGGCGCAGGAGGTCGTCAGTGTGGTGGCTTATATCCCGGACGATCCTGAGCATCCGATCAAGCAATACCCTTCGTCGGCAGCATTTGATCGGGACCTGAGCCAACGCCTGAGCGATACCGGCTACCAGCGTTTTTTCAGCCGCTTCATCAACCACGAAGATCAAGGCCGTTTTTTCGCGCAGCTGAATCAGGAACTGAATCCGGTCACCTGGCACCCCCTGACGCCGAACGACCCACAACCGGCCTGGCGGGCAGAACCCAACCCGAACGCGCGGCTGCGCCTCAAGGCGACCGCGCTCAAGCTTGCGCCCCTGACGCACCTGTATCGCAGCAAACTCGACAAGATACTCAATGACGCCCGCGTGATTGCGGTGTCCACCGCCGAAGTCGACCGGCGAGCACGCTGGGCGTTATGGGATGCCATGACCGACATCGCCTCGACGCTGCTGACCATCGCCGCGTTCATTGTTTTGCCATTCGTGCCGGTGCTGGGCGAGCTGATGCTCGGCTACATGGCCTACCAACTCCTCGACGTCGCCTTTGAAGGGGTCATCGACTGGGCCGAAGGCCACGGCAAGCGAGCCATCGGCCACTTTGTCGGGGCCGTCGAATCAGCGGTACAAATGGGCACCTTTGCCATCGGCGGGGCCATTGCCGCGAATGAGTTCCGCGCCCTGCTGCCAGAGGAAATCGTCCGGTTCATCGATCGCCTCAGCCTGGTCAAGCGGCCTGACGGGACAAGCCGTTACTGGTCTGCGGACCTGAAACCCTATGAACGCGGCAATCCGTTACCCGATGCACTCGAACCCGACGCTCAAGGCTTGCACCAGCATCAGGGCAAACGCTGGCTGACCATCGAAGGCAAACACTATGCGGTCGTCACCGACCCTGCCAGCGGCGAGTACCGCATCGAGCATCCCACACGCCCCGAGGCTTACCAGCCGCAGCTCAGGCACAACGGCGAAGGACTGTGGAAAACCGAACTCGATCAACCGCTGACCTGGGACCAGCCCACCTTGCTGCAGCGCTCAGGCGTCGAGGTGCAGCGCCTTTCCGAACGCGAGCGTCTGCTGCGCGTCAGCGATTGCTCCGAGAACGCGCTGCGCAAGGCCCATGTCAATGGCACACGCCTGCCGCCGTTGTTTGCCGATACGCTCAAGCGCTTCAACATCGATCACGACATCGAAACCTTCATAACCCAGACGGCCAGCGATCAAGCGCAGGTGTATTTGCAGGCAGACCCGCTGATGCAACTCGAACTGCTGCAGAACAGCCAACACTGGCCGGCGAACAGAGGCTTGCGCCTGCATGACGGACAGGGGCAAACGTTATGGCAACACCCGGCCGCCGACACCCTCACCTTGCAGATCGATGTGACCCGACTCCAGCACGGCGATCTGTTGAAAACACTGTTGCTCGCCCTGCCGGAAAACGAAGTCAAAACCATGATGGGCGACAGTTTCGGCGCACCGGCGCAGTCTTTGGAGGTCAGGGCGCAACGCTTGCGACAGTTTTTGTCGGCGCGGGCGCAAACTCGCCGGCAAAGCCTGTTCGAGCAACGTTATCGCCGACTCGAACAAGGCACTTCGGCGCTCGCCCGATACATCATGGACGCGCACCGCGACATTCCGCGCAGCGTTGCCGAAGCCCTGGTCGAAACCACGCACGGGGCGCAGCGGCGCAAGCTCAGCCGTGGCGTGCTGTCACCGCGCCTGACCGAGCTGACCCGGGAGGCCGCCTTGCAAGTGCGTATGGCCCGCGCCCGCGAAGGGCTCGAGTTGCAATCGACTCGCCACAACCCCGACACCGAGTTGCTGGCGCTGCATACGCTGGAACACCTCGCGGGCTGGCCGCGTGGATTGCGCCTGGAAGTCCGCCACTATGATTTCGAGGGTGCTCTGATCGACAGCATTGGCCCTGCGGACGCGGCGGAACGCAAGGTGCTCGTCCTGACCATCGAGGGCAACCATCAGGCCTTTGACGGTGCAGGCGCAGAACTCAGTGGCGGCGAAGACTTTTACGATTGCCTGCTACGGGCCATGCCGGATCGGGCACGCGCGGCCTTGAAACTGCAAACAGGTGAGGGCGAGAAATTCAAACGCCTGATCAGCGTACACAGGCTCAGCCGTAACGACTTGCGCGCGTTGCTGGCGCGGCATCCCGACTACAAGCCGACGTTCGACCCCGAGGTAATGCGTCTGCTCGGCGGAACCGACGGCTACCGGCAGATGCCCCGCAACATGCCCACCCTCAAAGACCGAACTGAAAACTTGTTGCCGCACCTGTCACCGGAACGACTCGACGCGTTTGTCCAGCGCCTGCAACAACACCCCGATGGCCCCCGGGCAGAACTCACTCGCTTGATTGCCGAGTATGCCCAATTGCAGCAAACGCTCGGGCCATGGAGTGCGGATATTCCGCATGTTTTCCCCGGCACTCGCATCAATCTCGCGCCGGAGCAGATGGTTGCCCAACGCAGCACACGCCGGGAGTTTGCCGTCAGCCTGCTCGACGCCTGGCGACTGCAGCAGGATATCGCCGAAGAACAGGTGCTGGTCGTCAGCCTCAGCATCAACCATCCGATCATTGGCGAGCTGCCGGTGCTCACTTGCGACTTCCCCGGCGCCACTCACCTGACCCTGGAAGGCCATGCCACCACTCGCGGCGTTCACGAGTTCCTGCAACATTTCAAAGGCGTGCAACGCTTGAACATGCGCGGTTTCAATCTGCGCTACCTGCCGGATGCAATCGCCCACTTCCCCCGACTGGAAGAACTGGTGCTCAGCGACTGCGGGATCACACTCACCGCGCAAAGCCGAGCGACGCTGGCGCAATTCATACATCTGAAATCGCTCGATCTGTACAAGAACCCGTTAGGCCTGGCGCCCGATGTCGCCAGCATGCCGAACCTGGAATACATCGATCTGGCGCACACCGGGATCGAGCACTTTCCCGATGGCCTGCTGACTCGAACCCGGCTCAATACCGTACTGCTCAATGACAATGCCATCGTGCAACTGCCCGAAGCACTCTTCGCACTGCCACCCAGCATTCAAGAAGGCATTGATCTGGGAAAAAACCCGATAGACCTCGGCACCCACGAGCGCATCAAACGCCACTATGCCGAAACCGGCCTCGACTTCAGCATCTACGCGCCGGAAAACGACATCCTGCAAGTGCAGTCGCTTTACCCGTTGATGGATAAAGAAGAAGCCAGCCGCTTTATCTATCTGCTGCCGGGTGATCTCGAACAGGGAACCGCCGAACTGTCGCGTCTGCAGGGTGAACTGCTGAGCCTGCACAATGACCTCAATCGCTGGACTGCCGACATCCCCGCCCTGCATCCGAGCAGCGGACTGCCATTCACCGAACGGCAACTGTCAATCGAACAGGCGTCCCGCGATGAATTCAGAGAACTGCTGTTGCGCTGCTGGCGCAGGGAAACCGAATCGGAGGAACCCGGCGACTTGATGAGCGCAGGTTACGAACTGGGCCTGGACACGGTCGTCACCGGCGACCTGCCGGCACTGAACGCCGATTTCAGCCATGTTTCGCTGATGTACCTGAGCAGCAGCCACGGACACACCGGCAACGTGACCCGGTTTCTGCAGAGTTTCGCGAAACTGCGCGCGCTGACGTTGCGTGAGTTTCGTCTGACGGAACTGCCGCCGAGCCTGTTCCAGATGAGCGAACTCAGGGCGCTGAACCTCTCCGAATGCGAAATCACCCTGACCCCGGATGCGGTGCTGGAACTGGCACAGATGACGAAGCTGGAACATCTGTCGCTGAGCAACAATCCGCTGACGCTGACGCCCGACGTGAGTCAGATGGCAGGGCTGAAAACCTTGCGGCTCGACAATACCGAGATCACTGAACTGCCCGTCGGGCTCGGGCAACTCACGCAACTGGAATTAGCCGACTTCAGCGACAACGCCATCACCGAGGTGCCCAGCGATTTACTGGAGTGGCCCAGGGAATTCAGCGAAAACATCGATTTGCAGGGCAATCCGTTTTCCGAGGCGAGCCTGAAGATTCTGATTGAGTATTTCCGACTGACCAGCGTCGATTTCGACATCGAAGCGGTGATCGAGCGCGCGGAAATGGAGGTATCGTCCTCGGGCGACTCGACTCACGAGGATTGAGCCTTTAGCCGCGCTCGGGCGGCACCGAGGACAATTCGAACGGGCTGCTGCTGCGCCGCTGGTTGCGATCTTCCCGCGGCGTGGCGCCGAAGAAGTTGCGATAGGCGCTGGAGAAATGCGGCCCGGAGGAGAAGCCGCAGGACAGGCCGATCTGGATGATCGACTTGCTGGTCTGCATCAACATCTGCCGGGCCTTGTTCAGGCGCAGTTCCAGGTAGTACTGGCTCGGCACGCGGTTGAGGTACTGCTTGAAGATCCGCTCCAGTTGCCGACGGGACACGCACACGTGCTGGGCGATTTCGTCGGTGGTCAGCGGTTCTTCGATGTTGGCTTCCATCAGCAGCACCGCTTGGGTGAGCTTCGGATGGCTGGAGCCGAGGCGATTCTGCAACGGAATGCGCTGGCGTTCGCCGCCTTCGCGGATGCGCTCGACCACCAGTTCTTCGGACACCGCACCGGCCAGCTCTGCGCCGTGGTCACGGGCCAGCACCGCCAGCAACAAGTCGAGCACCGACATGCCGCCACACGCGGTCAGGCGATCGCGATCCCAGTCGAACAGATGGCTGGTGGCAATGACCTTCGGGAAGCGTTCGGCAAAATCGTCCTGCCAGCGCCAGTGCACGGCCGCGCGGTAACCGTCGAGCAGACCGAGTTGCGCCAGCGGATAGACACCGGCCGACAGACCGCCGATCACACAACCGGCACGCACCAGTTGCTTGAGCGCGCTGCTGAGCGCCGGAGCCAGGGTGGTCGGCGGTTCGTCAGCGAGCAAAAACAGTTTCTGGAAGTTTTCCAGCTTGCCGGCCCACGCCTCGCCCGGCAGCTGCCAGGCACCGTCGGCCGCGCCATCGGTCACGGCTTCGGCCTGCAGGAACGACAACTCGTAAACCACTTCCGGGTGTACCCGCTGAGCAACACGCAAGGCCTCCTCCGCCAGCGCCAGCGTCAACGCTTTAGTGCTGGGCCAAATCAGGAAACCAATTCGATGGGCAGTCATGGGCGGGCAATCCGAAACGAACAACGGTGATGAAGGCATGGGCCAATGCTAGCCCGTAATCGAAGCTGTCGCAGGTCCATTGTGGGAGCGGGCTTGCTCGCGAAGGCGATGGTTCAGACAGCAAATGATGTTGACTGATCGACCGCTTTCGCGAGCAAGCCCGCTCCCACAGGGGGGACCGAGCCAGTCTTCAGGTCGCGAAGCATGACCTAGTTTGGTGCATAACGGCAGCGATTACTTGAGGCTGCCCGACAGGAACTGCTGCAGACGCTCCGATTGCGGATTGACCAGCACTTCGCGCGGGTTGCCGCTTTCTTCCACGACACCTTTGTGCAAGAACACCAACTGGTTCGACACTTCACGGGCAAAGCCCATTTCGTGAGTCACCACGACCATGGTGCGACCTTCCTGAGCGAGGGCCTGCATCACTTTGAGCACGTCGCCGACCAGCTCCGGGTCAAGGGCCGAAGTCGGTTCGTCGAACAGCATGACTTCCGGCTCCATCGCCAACGCACGGGCGATTGCCACGCGCTGCTGCTCGCCACCGGACATGTGCCCCGGGAACGCGTCTTTGCGATGGGCCACGCCGACTTTGTTCAGGTAGTGCTCGGCTTTCTCGCGGGCTTCAGCCTTGGACACGCCCAGCACGTGGACCGGCGCTTCCATGATGTTTTCCAGCGCGGTCATGTGCGACCACAGGTTGAAGTGCTGGAACACCATCGACAGGCGCGAACGCATGCGTTGCAGCTGCTTCGGATCCGCGGCTTTCAGCGCGCCGTCCTTGTTCGCCACCAGTTTCAGCTCTTCGTTGTTGAGCAGAATCTTGCCGGCGTGCGGCTGCTCGAGCAGGTTGATGCAGCGCAGGAAGGTACTTTTGCCGGAGCCACTGGAGCCGATGATGCTGATCACATCGCCGGCGGCCGCTTTCAGGGACACGCCCTTGAGCACTTCGTGACTGCCATAGCGTTTATGCAGGTCTTGGACTTCAAGTTTGTACATGCGGTCGGTTCTCACAAAAACAGTCAGTCAGTCGTTGAGCAAGCGCCCGTGACGCAGCGCTTCGCGCCCCGCCACCTTGGCCAGCCAGAAACCGGGTTGGGCATAGCGCAGCCGTTCAATGGCAAACAGCACCCCGGAGGTACCAGCACACACCGTGCTGACCCGATCGGACACAGGATCGATCACTTCGAAAATCTCATCCCCGGCGTCGACCCACTCGCCGGGCTTACGCAGGAAACTCACCACACCAGGGTGCGGCGCCAGCAGCAATTCAGTGCCTTCGAACGGCATGCCTTCGCAAGCTTCGTGCGCCGGTTGCGGCCACTCGCCGGTGATCAGGCCCTGCTCGGCGAGGAACGCCAGAATGCCTTCAGCCCAGGCCACGGCATCGGCGCGGTCAGTGTTGGCCTGACCGCCAAGTTCGACGGTGGTCGCCAGGCACGCCAGCGGAATCTGCGCGTCCGGGAACTGCCGCGACAGGCGCAGCCACGGTAACGAACACGCCTCGTCAAACGAGCTGCCGCCGGAATCTTCTGCCAGCAAACCGACCTTCACATTCAGGTGCGCGGCCAGCGAACGCCACTGCGGCCAGTGCTGCGGCAGCGCGTACATGTGCAGCGCGGCTTCGGCGTCGCAATGCAGATCGAGCACCACGTCAGCGGTGCAAGCGTGGCTGAGCAAAACCCGCTGCATGCCTTGCAGCTGGCTGCTCGCCTCGGGCAGTGCCGCCAGATGATCAGCCATGGCCTGACGGATCAGGCGGATGTTGGCGTGCGGATCGTCACCGAGGCTGTCGGCCAAGGCTGCCGCTACCGGCGCGCTCAGCTCGACGAAGTCGCGGTTGAAATTCTTGCCGCTGCCCGCTTCGAAACGCCCCTGATGATTGCCTTGCAGCAATTGGCCGAGGCCCAGCGGGTTGGCCACTGGCACCAGCTCGATCACACCGTTGAGCAGGCCTTGGGCTTCGAGTTCGCCAAGGCGTTTTTTCAACTCCCAGGCGGTGCGCATGCCCGGCAGTTCGTCGGCGTGCAGGCTGGCCTGGATGTAGGCTTTACGCTCGCCGTGGCCAAAGCGGAATACCGAAATTTTGCGCTCGCTGCCCAGATGGCTCCACGGCAGTACGTGGTCGATGCGTTCCATATCAGTGCTTCCGTGGGGCCAGGTAGCTCAGCCAGCGCCGTTCGGCCAGCTTGAACAGGCGCACCAGAATGAAGGTCAGGCACAGGTAGAACAGGCCGGCGGTGATGTACGCCTCGAACGGCAGGTAGTACTGCGCGTTGACGGTACGCGCCGCGCCAGTGATGTCGATCAGGGTCACGATCGACGCCAGACTGGTGGTCTGCAGCATCATGATCACTTCGTTGCTGTACTGCGGCAGCGCCCGGCGCAGGGCCGATGGCAGCAGGATGCGCTTGTACATCTTGAAGCGCGACATGCCCATGGCCTTGGCCGCTTCGATCTCGCCATTCGGCGTGGCCTTGAGGCTGCCGGCGATGATTTCCGCGGTGTAGGCGCTGGTGTTGATCGCAAAAGCCAGGCACGCACAGAACGTCGCGCTGGACAGCCACGGCCAGAGGAAGCTTTCGCGTACCGCTTCAAACTGCGCCAGACCGTAGTAGATCAAAAACAGCTGGACCAGCATCGGCGTGCCGCGAATCACATAGGTGTAGAGCCACGCGGCGCCGTTGACAATCGGGTTCTTGGAGACGCGCATCAGGCCCAGCGGCAGCGCCGCCAGCAGACCGAACAACAGCGACAGCGCGAGCAATTTCAGGGTGGTCAGCAGCCCGCCGAGGTACAGCGGCATCGCCTCCCAAATGACGTTGTAGTCGAAGATCATAGATCAGCCGCCCTTACGCCTACCGAGTAGCGCTTCTCAAGGTGACGCAGCGCCAGCAACGAAACACTGGTGATCACCAGATACATCGCCGCCACTGCGAGGAAGAAGGTGAAAGGCTCGCGAGTGGCGTCTGCCGCCTGCTTGGCCTTGAACATCATGTCTTGCAGACCGACCACGGAAATCAGCGCGGTGGCCTTGGTCAGCACCAGCCAGTTGTTGGTGAAACCGGGAATCGCCAGGCGAATCATCTGCGGCACCATCACCCGGAAGAACACCTGAAAACTGCTCATGCCGTAGGCCATGCCGGCTTCGGCCTGACCTTTGGGGATCGCCATGAACGCGCCACGGAAGGTTTCCGAGAGGTACGCACCGAAGATGAAACCGAGGGTGCCGATACCGGCGGCCAGCGGGTTCAGGTCGATGTAGTCGTCATAACCAAGCATCGGGGCGACGCGGTTGAGCAGGTCCTGACCGCCGTAGAAAATCAGCAGGATCAGCACCAGGTCGGGAATCCCGCGGATCACCGTGGAATACAGGTCGCCCAGCCACGCCAGCCAGCGAATCGGCGACAGGCGCAAGGCGACCCCGATCAGCCCGAGAACGATGGCCAGGGCCATGGACGACAAGGCGAGCTGAAGCGTCAGCCATGCGCCATCGAGGATGACAGCCCCGTAGCCTTTCAACATGATTCAGGTCCTCGAAAGTTGGGATGAAAAAATGGCGCAAACCGCAGAGACCCTGTTGCTTGCGCCATTTCTGACTTGTCGCAGAGACGTGTTACTTGCCGTAGATATCGAAGGCGAAGTATTTGTCCTGGATGGCTTTGTATTTGCCGTTTTCGCGGATGGCCGCGATGGCGGAGTTGATCTTGTCTTTCAGCGCGTCGCCTTTGCGCACCGCGATGCCTACGCCGTCGCCGAAGTATTTGACGTCGGTGAACTGCGGGCCGACGAAGGCGAAGCCTTTGCCCGAATCAGTGTTGAGGAAGCCGTCCTGCAGCAAGGTAGCGTCAGCCACGGTGCCGTCGAGGCGACCGGCGGCCACGTCGAGGTAGATTTCGTTCTGCGAGCCGTATGGCTTGATCTCGGCACCCAGCGGGGCGAGGACTTCGCGGGCGAAACGCTCGTGGATCGAACCACGCTGCACGCCGATGTTCTTGCCCTTGAGCTCAGACAGGTTGTCGCTGACAACAGTGCCTTGCTTCATGACCAGGCGCGCCGGGGTGTTGTAGTACTTGTTGGTGAAGTCCACGGACTTCTTGCGGTCTTCGGTGATCGACATCGACGACAGGATCGCGTCGATCTTGCGCACTTTCAGTGCCGGGATCAGACCGTCGAATTCCTGCTCGACCCACACGCACTTGACCTGCATCTGCTCGCACAGGGCGTTGCCGATGTCGTAGTCGAAACCAACGATGCTGCCATCCGGGGCTTTGGAAGCGAACGGAGGGTAAGCCGCTTCGATACCGATCTTCAGAGGTTTTTCATCTGCGAAGCAATTCAGCGACAGCACGGACAGTGCCAGGGCGCCAAGCAGCACAAGTTTCTTCATCTTGGGACTCCATCGGTAAAGGGCAAAAACGGCAGAGTGAGCGACAGCCCAATATGCGAATGGGTGAATCGGGAAAGCGGCGCAGCATCGGTGGGAAATTTCCCATCGAAACCCTCGGGGGTTTCAACGTCAGCCACCATGAGCGGGTGATCGGCATTCTAACGACAGGCCCGAAGCCGATATTTCTTCAATGCGACAACTAATTACAGATGCACAGAGAAAGCCGCCTAGGCACATTGACAGCCCTGCAAATTCATGCAAGAGCGAAAGACAGTGAACCGAACTATGCTGCAAATTGCGGGCCTATTATTCGCAAACCCTTCTAATCCGGCAAGCGCAGCGTGGCGTCTTATTTTTAAACAGCGGTTTCGAGGCTCTAAAACGGGGCGTTGCGTTTCCCTTCGCCCCGGTTTGGCGCGGGCGGTTACACATTCGGTTACGTGGAAGGCGGTGGGTAACAGCAGGAAAGGTCTTACGGGGGAAATCGATAATTATTGATCGCCGATCGTTCCCACGCTCCGCGTGGGAATGCAGAAAAGGACGCTCCGCGTCCTCGGAGCCGACGCAGAGCGTCGAGGGAGGCATTCCCACGCAGAGCGTGGGAACGATCATCTGAACACACCACAAAACCTGTGGGAGCTGGCTTGCCAGCGAAGAGGCCAGCCCAGCCAGCACAAAACCTGCAGCCACAAAAAAGCCCTGTCCGGCGTACACCGAACAGGGCTTTTCAGCACATCAAGCCACTACTTAAGCCACATTCATGGTCTTGTGCGTATCAATCAAATGCTGCACCACACCAGGATCGGCCAAGGTCGAGATATCGCCCAACCCATCGTATTCCGCCGTGGCAATCTTGCGCAGAATCCGCCGCATGATCTTGCCCGAACGGGTTTTCGGCAGGCCCGGCGCCCACTGAATCACGTCCGGCGAAGCAATCGGGCCGATCTCCTTGCGCACCCAGTTCTTCAGCTCCAGGCGCAATTGCTCGCTCGGCTCCTCGCCATTCTTCAGGGTGACGTAGACATAAATGCCCTGCCCTTTGATGTCGTGCGGCACACCGACCACCGCCGCTTCGGCGACTTTCGGGTGAGCGACCATCGCGCTTTCAATTTCGGCGGTGCCCATGCGATGGCCGGAGACGTTGAGCACGTCATCCACGCGCCCGGTGATCCAGTAGTAACCATCGGCATCACGCCGCGCACCGTCACCGGTGAAGTACATGCCACGGAAGGTCTTGAAGTAGGTATCGACGAAACGATCGTGATCGCCATACAGCGTCCGCGCCTGACCCGGCCACGAATCGAGAATCACCAGATTGCCTTCAGCCTCGCCCTCGATGATGTTGCCGAGGTTGTCCACCAGCGCCGGCACCACACCGAAGAACGGACGCGCCGCCGAACCCGGTTTCAGCGCATGCGCCCCCGGCAGCGGGCTCATCATGTTGCCGCCGGTCTCGGTCTGCCACCAGGTATCGACGATCGGGCAACGCGACTTGCCGACATTCTTGTAATACCAGTCCCAGGCTTCCGGGTTGATCGGCTCGCCTACCGAACCGAGCAGACGCAGGCTGCTGCCATCGGCGCCTTCAACCGCGGCGGTGCCGGAAGCCATCATTGCGCGGATCGCGGTCGGTGCGGTGTAGAGGATGTTGACCTTGTGCTTGTCGACGATCTTCGCCACCCGGGTGATGTCCGGGTAGTTCGGCACGCCTTCGAACAGCACGGTGGTCGCGCCATTGGCCAGCGGGCCGTAGACGATGTAACTGTGGCCGGTGACCCAGCCGACGTCGGCGGTGCACCAGTAGATTTCGCCCGGGCGGTAGTCGAACACGCGCTCGTGGGTCATCGCCGCGTACAGCAGATAACCGCCGGTGGTGTGCTGCACGCCCTTCGGCTTGCCGGTGGAACCGGAGGTGTAGAGGATGAACAGCGCCTCTTCAGCGCCCATCTCTTTCGGCGCGCAGACGGTGCCCGCCACTTTCATCAGGTCTTCGTACCAGATGTCGCGATGCTGGTTCCATTTGATGTCGCCGCCAGTGCGCTTGCACACGATGACTTTCTGGATGCTGTTGGTTTCCGGGTTGGTCAGTGCGTCGTCGACGTTGGCCTTCAGGGAAATCTTCTTGCCGGCGCGGATGCCTTCGTCAGCGGTGATCACCACTTTCGAGCGGCAGTCGATGATGCGCCCGGCCAGGGCTTCCGGCGAGAAGCCGCCGAACACCACCGAGTGAATCGCGCCGATCCGGGTGCAGGCCAGCATGGCGACCACGGCTTCGGGGATCATCGGCATATAGATAGTCACCACGTCGCCACGGTGCACATCCTGACCACGCAGGGCGTTGGCCAGTTTGCAGACTTGCTCGTGCAGTTCGCGGTAGGTGATGTTGCGGCTTTCGGAAGGATCGTCACCTTCCCAGATGATCGCCACCTGATCGCCGCGCTCGGCCAGATGGCGGTCGAGGCAGTTGTAGGAAACGTTGAGGGTGCCGTCGGCGAACCATTTGATGTCGACATGGTGATCGTCGAAGGAAGTCTGCTTCACCGTGGTGAAAGGCTTGATCCAGTCGAGGCGCTTGGCTTGCTCGCGCCAGAAACCGTCAGGGTTGACGACCGACTGCTGGTACATGGCTTTGTAGGTCGCCTCGTCAGTCAGCGTATTGGCCAGAACCTCGGGACGAACGGGATACAGAGAAGCCGCACTCATCTTTCTTACCTCGGTGGAATAGTTGTTTTTGTATGACCCCGTTGTAGCCCGGGGCGGGTCCATAGAACCATTCGACGATGGTTGTAGGAGCTGCCGCAGGCTGCGATCTTTTGATCTTGCCTGGCAAAAATCAAAGGCAAAAGATCGCAGCCTTCGGCAGCTCCTACAAGGGCTGACGGTGTTTTTGCGAGCGATTGTTACCAAATATGCCAAAAGTGTTTATCAAAACCGCACCTGTTTACCCTCACCCCACCGCTCTAAAATCTGCATCGCCAACCGGCAAACGCGATTAACAACGTTACAGCCCCCACGAAGGCCGTTAATCCAGCTCTGAAGTAATAACTGCAAACGATGAAGTTCCACACGCAACCCCAAAAAGGTTGCGTGACCCCACTCGACCGCAAAAAGGTAAATCTGAAATGAAAGCTTTATTGGTTCTGGCCCTCAGCAGTCTGTGCGCAACCGCCATGGCAGACGAGGTCCCGACTGATGTCGCACAGCAACAACCGGCTATCGAGGAATACACTTACTCCACACACCTGGACATCGCCAAAGTTGTATCCATGAGCGAAATACCCAATGTCTGCGAAGTAGTACCGGCGACAATGGAGTACGACGACTCCAAGGGTCAGCGGCACATCCTGCGTTACAGCGTCATGGGTAATGGCTGCACCAATTGATGATTGAGACTGCACCGAATCGGATCGCTCAGCGCGGTATTTGAGGGTCGATTCCAGCCCGGCTTCGGTCGGGCTCAGTTGTGTCTGCAGTCGCTCAAAAGGCTTGCAAAACACAAGATATAGTGAAAAACCCGTTTTTTTGCTCATTTCTTGAGCAACCAGCGCCGCGCAGAAAAAATAATGAAAAAAATTTCTCGCAGACCGACATCGGCGAAAGCCCTGTAAACCCTCGCTCCGACTCAAATCCCCCTCCCGATCAAACGCCCTGCGCTGTTTCGCCCTCCCCCACGACCACATTTTTTTCCCTATAATGCCGCCCTAATCGGGTCAGCAATATTCCCTTACAGGGATCAAAGCCATTCTGAAGCCCCGCAGCAGCGTTCACGCTGATCTGCGCCCGTCAGAGGCTCTCGGAAACCCGGACAAAATTCTGTTTTATTGCCTGCCTTGGCTGCCGCAAAAAACGATTCCTTAAGATCCAACGCGGTCTGTACGACCGTGTGAACCACCAACCCATCAGGTTTCACACGGGGCGACAGGCCCTCACGCAGGAGACGACACGTCATGCTGAGCTGGGACGAATTCGATAAAGAAGACAGTGCAGAAACCGTAGCCAAAGGCGCCAACGCCGGCCACGCGACTGAAGCCAACATGGACCGCCTCGACAGCGCCGGCGGTGCCGCCGCACTGGAAGCCCGCGCCGTGACCGCCGACGACTCGGCCGCCGTGGCCCGCGCCAAGGCTGCACTGGATTCCCTCGACGTCGCCGAAGGCCTCGCCGAACTCGAAGGCGCCTCCGCCCGCGTCGCCGTTGACGAAAAGCGCATGATCAACTGCCGCGCCGACCTCAACCAACTCGTACCGTTCAAGTACGACTGGGCCTGGCAGAAGTACCTGGACGGCTGCGCAAACCACTGGATGCCGCAAGAAGTCAACATGACCGCCGACATCGCCCTCTGGAAAAACCCGGAAGGCCTGACCGACGACGAGCGCCGCATCGTGATGCGCAACCTCGGCTTCTTCTCCACCGCCGACTCCCTGGTTGCCAACAACCTGGTGCTGGCCGTGTACCGCCTGATCACCAACCCGGAATGCCGCCAGTACATCCTGCGCCAGGCCTTCGAAGAGGCGATCCACACCCACGCCTACCAGTACTGCATCGAATCGCTGGCCATGGATGAAGGCGAGATCTTCAACATGTACCACGAGATCCCGTCAGTCGCGAAAAAAGCCGCCTGGGGCCTGAAATACACCCGTTCGATCTCCGATCCGAAATTCGAAACCGGCACCCCGGACACCGACAAAGAACTGCTGCGCAACCTGATCGCCTACTACTGCGTTCTGGAAGGCATCTTCTTCTACTGCGGCTTCACCCAGATCCTCTCCATGGGCCGCCGCAACAAAATGACCGGCGTCGCCGAGCAGTTCCAGTACATCCTGCGCGACGAATCCATGCACCTGAACTTCGGCATCGACGTGATCAACCAGATCAAAATCGAAAACCCACACCTGTGGGATGCCGAGATGAAGGAAGAAGCGACCCAGATGATTCTGCAAGGTACGCAGCTGGAGATCGAATACGCGCGGGATACCATGCCTCGCGGCGTGTTGGGCATGAATGCGGCGATGATGGAGGATTATCTGAAGTTCATCGCTAACCGTCGGTTGTCGCAGATTGGTTTGAAAGAGGAATACCCAGGGACTACCAACCCGTTCCCTTGGATGAGCGAGATTATGGACTTGAAGAAAGAGAAGAATTTCTTTGAGACGAGAGTTATTGAGTATCAGACTGGTGGGGCGTTGAGCTGGGATTGATTTCTGAGTGCGCAGCCTGAAACATCGACGAGGCTGTAAGCCCTTCGTGTTTTTTGTGAGTTTGAATCAGGTCAGAACGAAGCTGCTGTCATTACGATTAGCGGCTTCAGTTTGACGTATCTCGCGGACAGCTGCTAACCGCTCAGCATTCAGCACAGAAATAGCTGCAAGTAGCCTCTGCGTCTGCTTTCGAGAGATTGCGAAAAGATGAGGGGTAAAAACAAGGAACCCACAGCAACCGTTGGCGCGGATGCTGTGAGTCTTGACCGTACTGGTGAACAAAGCCCACTTGTACGGGCCGTAATCGGGGGAACCCACAATCACGAAAGCATTTGGGAAATGCGGGACGTGATTATGGACGACCTTTGAGCGGTGTCAACGGCTGATCGTCGGAGATTGGGTTTCGTACGAAATCCTATTTCCATAGCACATCGGCGAGCTAGGCAATTTTGCCAAAGCTCAGACATCCATATTGATAGGATCCTTATCATGTCCAAGAAAAATCAGCATGTAGTACCACATGGAGACGACTGGGCCGTGAAAGGCGCGGGCAACTCGAAGGCTACAAAAGTTGTGGACACGCAAGCGGAGGCTATCCAGCTCGCGCGCGAGATCGCAAAGAACCAAGGCAGCGAAATGTTCATTCATGGACAGAATGGGCAAATTCGAGAGCGCAACACCTATGGCGATGACCCTTTCCCTCCGAAGGGCTAATCGCATCGGCTCAAGGAAGAGCCGATTTTTTTGCTACAGAATAAGCATTTTTCTCGAACTCACCCAACGCTCTCTGCCCACACCATCATTAAGCTGTCTGGTGTAAAGCGATCACACGCAATTTCTCAGCCAGCGCCTCCAAAGTATCGGGGTCATTCTTAAGACAGCATTCCCAAACTATCAGAACATGCCACCCGGCAGATTCAAGTGCCTGGATGTTGGCTAAATCTCTGATCACATTCTTTTGAAATTTTTCTTGCCAGAATTCATGACGTGTTTTCGGAGTAGTTGCGTAGGCGCAACCCGGATGACGATGCCAGAAGCAACCATGGACAAAAATGCAGACTTTCAGACGAGGAAGTACAAGATCAGGCTTTCCAGGAAGGTCTTTCCGATGGATCCGATACCGATAGCCCCGCGCATGCAGGAACCTTCTGACCAACATTTCCGGGGCGGTATTCTTTCCGCGAATGCCGGACATCATTCTGGAGCGAGTTGCCGAGTCAACTATGTCCACGCCAATTCCACCTAGAAACCTCGTCGCTATACCAGATTAGCCGCGCAGCCTATAGAACTAAACACCTTGACCATGCATCGAGGGGGGAATGAAACGAATATCCCTTGCTCCCCCTCGAAGATGTCCGTGACAAGGGATGTCAGCGTATATCTTTGGCTTCCACAATAAAGTCATTCAGCGTCATAAGCTGCCCACGCACTTCATCCGGGTATTTCGTATGCAGTGGTTTAGGAACCACTAGTTTGACATTCTCATCCTTCATCTCTGCAAACTGATGAGGAGAAACGCCCTCCTGAAGCGTAAAAAGGTGAATCTGCTCCACTCTATTGGCTTCATTTAAAACCTGGCGCCAGCGGTCTTTGCAGGTCGTTTTGACAGCCAGCATGCGCAGATTCTGCTGAGGGTACGCTGGGTCATGATAGTCAGCACATGAGGGGAAGATAAAATCGGGTCGTTTGTTCCCTTCAGTTCTGCATTGGGAACTAAATTGTTCAAGTCCGAACTGCCGAAATAGGTGCTCGAGATGTATCTCTAAAGATCTTCCAGATCTCGATTTACGTCGATTGCTGACCGAATTCGCCACCTGCATAAACTCGTCAACGGAACCGAACCCCTGCTGAACTCGGTGCAGAATATGAAGCTCTTCAACCTGGCGGAACAGTTTGTACTCGTTGTCACGCCGTTCAATGATGAGCTCATCGGGCGTTGTCTTGCCGAAACGAAAAACAGTGGGGAGATAGGCAATAATTTCTTCGCCACTTGGGAATCTATCTTCCCAAAGTGGAGGAATTACAACATGGCTAGGCTCTTTATCTGAACCAGCAGCGAAGCCGGCAAACAACCGATCCCCTCTGTCAAAAAGCGAACTGCCGGGAATCACTTCGCCAATCTTGCTCTCGACAAACTCCTCCTCTTCCAGTCCTTTGCAGATCCAGATATCCAAAAACTCGGAATCCAGCCCCAAATGAGGTACATGAAAAGCAAAAATAGCTAACGCACCGGTATTCTCGGGATCTTGAGCAGGGCTGTTTCTAAAATCTGTATTCCATCTCGTCAAACGATGCTCGTTGCGTGATCCTGGGCCTTCGAAATGACGATTGTTGTAGTAGATGCCCCTCAGCGTTTGCTCGGGAAGACCATGTGACGTGATTTGTGCAGTCAGACTGCAATCAGGATTTTGACAGCAGGTGCTTGAAATGGACGGTAGTGCTGTCGCTACAACAGCTTTGGGTACATAAATACCTACGCCGTTACCCCCCGTAAGACCTGTGTCGTTGGCTGAAAGCCGCTTGATGAATATCCACCATTCATCTTGATTCTTGTCTTCAATCCATTGGGAAAAGCTTGTCATGGGTAAGGCCGCTGAACAATTGAGGTGTCGAAAGGAAAGTATTTCCGACAGATTCGCAGAATTGTCTTTCTGAGAGAAGCCTCAAGCGGAGGTATGTATGTGATGTCGCAAAGCCCTGCAGCTGGTGTCAGGTCTTTGCGCATCAATCATCGAGAGCGAAAGGCGGTGCAACTGATTACTCAGGAAGAGCAAACTCCAACTGCGGCCGCTCCTTATCAGCAGTTTTTTCCTTCGCCGCCAAAATGCGGTCCTTCATCAACCGAGCCACAGCCTCAAAAACAGGAACCGCCACGGAGTTACCAAACTGTCGATACGCTTGAGTATCGGAGACAGGAATCACAAATTTGCTTTCCCCCGGCTTGTCAAAACCCATCAGACGCGAGCACTCGTGCGGTGTCAGTCGACGAGGGCGATTGAGCTGATTCAATTCGCTGTTGAAGTCCAAAGTATCGACAAAGCCGCGGTCAACCAAGATTTCCGAACCATCCTTGTGATATCTCGCCGAAAGCGTACGAGCAACATCGTTTGGACGAGTCAAGCCAAAGCCAAAGCCATTGCCTTTCTCACGGTGCTTCTCTGCATACCGATAGAGGTAATCCCAAAGCTTCGGTGTAAGGATGTATTTTTCGTCCACTTCCTTATCAAGCAGATCCCCAAAGCTAGGTCGCTGCTTCGGTATGAGTTTACTGATGTCGCTCAGTGTGAATCCTTGGTGAACATTCAAGTCGCGCCGGAAGCCGACCAGCACGATTCGCTCACGATGCTGTGGCACGAAATGTCTGGCATCAATGACCTTCGGATCTGATCCCTTTGGCGCATTTACATCCGCGACCTCGTAGCCCAGTTCATCCAACGCTTCGCAGATGATCCGGAACGTATTGCCCTTGTCATGACTTTTCAGGTTTTTCACGTTTTCAAGCAAAAATGCTGCCGGGCGTTTTGCGGCGATAATCCGCGCCACGTCGAAAAACAGAGTGCCTTGGGTCTCGCACTCGAAACCGTGCTTACGCCCTAGTGAGTTCTTCTTGGAAACACCTGCAAGCGAAAACGGCTGGCATGGAAAGCCTGCCAACAGAACATCGTGATCAGGAATTTCACGATCAATATTCTTGTAGGCTTCCTCGTCACTGATTTCGGGCTTGTCAGAAAGCGTGACGGAGCGAATATCGAGATTGAAGCGATGACGGGCAGGATCGCAATAGTGGTTCGCTTTGTACGTTTTAACGGCGTACTTGTTCCATTCGGATGTGAACAAGCACTCGCCACCGATGGCTTCAAACCCTTTCCTGATACCGCCAATACCGGCAAAGAGATCGATAAAGGTGAATGAAGGTTTGTGGTTCAAACGCTTGGGCAAAAGATCCTTGAGACGAGTGAACTCAATATGGGAGAGCTTCGGAGAGGCCTTTCCCTTGATCCAGCGATTGATGGTTTCACGGCACCAGTGGCTTGGGCTCACATCGTTGAGAATGTCGGCCAGCTGACCTTGGTCATAGATTTCCAGCAGTTTATGCAGCAGCGCCAAGTCAGTTACGGGATGGGTATCAGGCTCGTACGAATCCGAGGTTGCTTCGCTCATGGATTCAAAAGACGGTGTTTCAAAAAGATTCATGAGCCCGAAATTCCTCTGGGTCAAAGCTGTGACGAATGGTCACCATTCTAGCCCGCAAAACTTCAAAGTAAATGAAATTTCCTGGATTCCGTGAGATGAGTCGTGGCGACACGGATATGGGAGCAGCGGGATTCGATGGCGATCATGCACTGGATATAAACACAGCATAATTTACTCTGCGTCTTTGTCTAGGTTTCCTTTCGCCTCACGACCAGTAGGAAAAGTCGCTGGTTGACGACCCTCCCTGATGCCCCTACCCTCAGCTCCGAGCCTAAGAAACTCTGCAAACCAGAGCGGTCCTCCGCACCCGACAGTCATGCGGCTCTTTTTCGTCTGCGGTTTCTCTACGCCTGCGAAAAATCCCGTTATGTCGGGAGTGGGCGAATACAAGACCCGAAAGGGGAATATGTCCGGCCCGTCTCTGGTGGGTTTCTTAGCTCCCGACACCCTAACGAATGCCCTAAGAAAGCAGCCAGAGGTAAATGGAAATGCCTGACTATCCAACCTTCATGATGAAGGTGAATCGCTGTACCCGACGTTTGAATCCCGTGCCTCTTGATCAGGAGGCATGCCATGTCTGAACCACTTCTCCCGACTCGTTTCACCCGCAATAAAACCCACTTGCACGCCCTTCTGGTTGAGAACCAGGCGTGGTTCTGCGTCCATGAGCTTGGTCGGTTGATGGGCAAACATCTTGATGAGCGCCAGTTGCGCAAACTTGACGCCGATCAGCGGCAGATAATGCGCGTTGAGACTTATGGCGAAGCCGAGGACCACATGATGGTGAGTGAGTCCGGTGTGTATGCACTGCTGATCTATCACTACTGTCCTGAGTATCGGCAGCTCCGTGAGTGGCTGACGCATCAGGTTGTGCCTGCGCTGCGTGACGCTCGTCCGGCGCGTTCGGTGGAGCGTCCGACATTGAGTGTTTTGAGCTGGCCGCAGATGTCGTTGAGCACGCTGCACTGGCAGGACGAGCCGTGGATTCGGTTACGGGATATGCCCTGCTTGTTGGCTCAGGATCCGTTCAATCGGCAGGAATCATGGTTGCGCAGGGCTTCGCGATTGTTGCGAGGTTGCTGATCATTTGAAGATCCGCTGCTTGAGGTTCAAGCAGCGGATTTTTTGTGGGTCTGAATGTTTGGGGCAGCTCCGCTGCCCATCGGGGATAAATCCCCTCACCACAATTGAAATGTGTTGCTGCAAAGTGAGTATCTGGCAGCAGGACTGAGTTGATGCCTGAAATCGCCAGCACGCTGTCTCCCACAGATTCCGCATCATCCTGAAAACAATCAGTGCAACCCGCGCCACCTCCCGCTATTAATACCCCTCCCCCACTCAAGGATCCGAGCCCCACCATGAAATTCGACCTCGCCTACTGCCTCAGCCTCGACGACAAGTTGTCGATCTATGACGTTCGCGATCTCAATTTCGATGAGACGGTAGCGTTCGACTCCGCGAAAGAACACTTCCAGTGCCCCAACGATGCCTGTCGTTCGGCGTTTAATGCCTCAAACGAGCTGGGCACGTTCAACGCCAAGAATGTGAATTACGTGCGCACACCGCACTTCAAGAATCTGCCCACGACGCAGCATGTAGCGGGTTGTCCGTATGTGAGTTTGAAGGCTTCAGCATCCGGTGTTGAAACGGCGGATGGCGAGACGGATGACGGTCGTGAGGAGCATTTCCCATCGGAGTTGTTGCTGACGCGGCGTGAGTATGTGCGCAAGCCGGCTGCGCCTGCGGGAGCGGCGGATGTATTGCGCGATGATCCGGTGCGGGCGGCGTCGGACAGTGGTAAGGAATCAACGAGCCGCGAGACGGCGCCGGACAAGACCAGTGTGTTTGCGCATCCGGTGGAGTGCTTTGTGTCGAACTTCGCCGACAAGGAGTTGCTCAAGCGCATGCCGTTGAAGATTGGCGAGCACACGGCGCCGTATGGCTCGTTCTTCAAGAAGATCGAGTATCTGACGGATAACAAGGGGCTGATTTACTGGGGCAAGATCAAGGAGATCAAGGATTACACCCAGAGTTTTCGTATCGATTTCGAGCAGAAGGTCTGGTTCAAGCGGGCGGATGAGGCGAAGAAGAAGCCGTATTCGGTGAACGTGTACTTGAGCAAGAAGTTGATCGACAACTACCGCAAGCGCAAAGCGTTTCTGCAGGAGATCAAGCACGCGATCGACAGTGACAAGGAGTTGTTCTGTTTCTTCTATGGCGTGACGCCGGAGTTGAAGCAGGTGCCGAGCAAGAAAAACCCCGAACAGACGTTCGGGGTGTTCAGTGCCAACATCGAGAACCTGGATCACTTCATTGTGCGGGAAGCGCCGGGGTTGGCGTGACGGTCAGTCTTTGGGCAGTTGCAGTTTTGCCGCGCCACGATGCTGGTTCACCAGCGAGTACGGCAGCACTGACCAATCGGGATCGTCGCAGTTGCGTTGGTAACGGGCGAAGTAAGCGCCCAGGTACAGCCCCTTCGGCGTGAAGTGCCAGTTGGAAGAACCCCAGACGTCTTCATTGGAGTAATCGCAGTCGCCGTCTTCATCGGCGGGCTTTTTCATTTCGTTGGGGTACAACTTGGTAAACTGCTGAACCAGCCACGGCGCCATGACTTTCATCTGATCGTATTCGGTGGCCGAGTTATTCGGTTCACCGATCCATAGCACATCTTTGAGTTGCAACAACTTGCCAGTGTGGACATCGAGGTTGATCGGCGAACTGCCGAAATCCGGGTGCGCACCGCCGCAGCTGTAACTGGTGGAGATGTCCAGGCTGACGACGTCTGGCGAGAGAAACTCCGGCGCAGCGCCTTGATCGAACTCGGCGTATTCCCCGCCATCCAGCATGCAGCGGTGATAGTCGATGACTTCAGCCCAAAGCCGGCCAAGCAGAAGGTTATTGATCCGCTGCCGCTCTTCCTGCGTATACCCCGACTCGACACTGAACAACGAAATCTTCGACTCAGGCTCCGTCCACCATTGCAGGTCGTAGCCCATGAAGTTTTCTTTCTTCTCCGCTTTGAGTTTGAGCCCCTGTAAGCGCAGATACTCGTACGGATCATCTTTCGGCAACGTGGCAACAAACGGCAGCGTCGTTGCGCTTGGCGCAGGCAGTTTGGCTTCGCTCAGTTGCACCGGCAACTTTTTGCCCTTGGGGTTTTGCCATTCGCCCTGCCAGCCGTTGGCGGTGGATTTCAACTTCAGGGTCGGCAGCGGCTTGTCGTCGCCATAGCGGTTGTTGCCTTCCACCAGGTTCAACGTGCTGTCTTGCAGCGAACCGCTAAGTTCGAGGTCGCGGTGATATTTCTCATAGAAGTAACGGCCAGTGACTTCGTCCTGTTGCATGGTGTTGAGCTCCAGCACAATCGGCATCTTGCCCAGTGTGCCGGTGAACACACGGCGGCCATCTTCGGCATGGGCGGTGGAAATCAGTGTGAACAGCGCCGCAGCGTATGGCGCCAGGCGCAACAGTCCCTTGAGCATGGATCGATCCCTGAGTGAATGAGGCTACGGATTATGCAGAGGATGCGAGCAGGAATCGAGGCTCTACTTGAGCAACATGCCCAGCACCACGAGGATCAGCAGCGCGATATACACCCGCGCATGCAGCCGATCCGGAATCCGCCCGATCCATGGCGCTGCCAAACGAATCCCCAACAATGACCCCAGCGTCAGCGCCGCAAACGCCAGCAAATCCACATACCCGACAAACCACGCGCCCAGATCCGTTTCGCTGAAACCGGCCAGCGCCATATACGTCAGCGTCCCCGCTACTGCCACCGGCACACTCAGCGGGTTCGCCATGGAGGTGGCCTGGGACATGCTCAACCCGCAGCGACGCAAGAGTGGCACGGTCATGACGCTTCCTCCTACACCGAGGAAGGTAGCGATGGCGCCGATGCCTACTCCGCCGGCGGAGGTTTCTGTGCTGCTGAGTCGGCGCGGGATGACGTCTTCGCTGCGGGTGAGGAAGCCGCGTCTGAACAGGCAGTCGAGGATGGTCACGCCGAGGTAGGCGATGAAGGCGTAGCGAATGACGTCGCCGCTAACCCACACCGCACCTATCGCGCCGAAGGTCGCACCCAAAGCGATAAAGCCGCCGAGCGGCCACAGGTAATGGCGAATCAGGTTGCCGGCGCGGCGGTGTTTGTCGGTGGCGATCAGTGCGTTGACGATCATCACGCAGGTCGAGGTGGCAACGGCGATGTGCATTGCCGATTGGCCGATGGTGTCGTCAGCGCCGTGGCTGGCGCTGAGCAGGCGGTACAGCAGCGGCACGACGACGAAGCCGCCGCCGAAGCCGAACAGCACGGCGGTGATGCCGCTCAGGCAGCCGAACAGGGTGAGCAGAAGGTAGAACATGCGCGGCTTCCGGTGATGGGGAGCCGTCGACGATAGAGCGATCTCACTTGGCCCGCATCAGCAACTCAGCCAATAATGTTTGCGTTTACGCCAACCACCGGGAATCGCTCGATGCGCAATGTTTCGATCAATCGGCTGGACGACACGCCGCGTGCGGTGGTGGCGATCGGTACGGATTATTCCCACGGCCATCTGTTGCCGTTTCATACGCATAGGCGGGCGCAATTGTTGTACGGCGCGACCGGGGTGATGCAGGTTCGCACCCATGACGGTAACTGGGTGGTGCCGCCGCAGCGGGCGGTGTGGATTCCGCCGGGGGTGGCGCATGAAGTGCTGATGCTCGGGGTGAGCACGCGCAGTCTTTACATCGAGCCGGGCACGGTGGATTTGGGTCAGCGCTGTCAGGTGATCAGTGTGTCGCCGTTGATGCGCCACTTGTTGATGGACGCGGTGGAAGTGCCGCTGATGTATGAGCTCCACGGACGCGATGGCGCGCTGATCGAGTTGTTGTTGCATGAACTGGAGCGCAGTGCGCCCCTGCCCCTGCACATTCCGCTGCCGACTGACGGAAAGTTGCTCGCGCTGTGTCAGAGCTTTCTGCATCGCCCTGACGCCCACCAAACACCACAAGAATGGGCCGATCAGTTGCACGTAAGCTTGCGCACCTTCAACAGATTGTTTCGGCAGCAGACCGGGTTGAGCTTCAGCCAATGGCGGCAACAGGCTTGCGTGGTACTGGCGCTGGCACGACTGGCGGCGGGCGAAGCGGTGACGCGGATCGCCCTGGACTTCGGCTATGAGAGCCCGGCGGCGTTCTCGACCATGTTCCGACGGATCCTCGGACAGGCACCGTCCGTCTGGTTGGAGGCGGCGAACTAGGGCAAATCAAAAAATGCGTTTGATCCCGGCCGAAAACAACTGTACAAAAACACAGTACATTTTCAATCAGCACTTTTGAGCCCGGAGCACACACCATGGCCTCTCTTGCGATGAACCACATCCTCGAACGCATTGCCCTTTTCCAGTTCACCCCAACGCACTGCGTCCAGGCCCGAGCGATGCTGGGCTGGAGCGTGGAACAGCTGTCGCGTGAGGCCGAAGTGGCGGTGGACGACATTCAGCGCTTTGAAGCGCAGCAGGACGTGGCGGATGCGGCGCGGCTGGCGCTGGCTTATCGGTTTGAGGCGCAGGGGATGGTGTTCTTTCCGGGGTTTGCGCCGGGGCGATCGGTGAGTGTGATGAGCGCGACATCGGAGTCAGTGGGGCGCGGGGATTTCGCGATGGCTGATTGAAAAGGCAAGTTGATCTTTATTCCTAAATAGGTATATTTTCGCATGAGTGCAAGGAAGCCGCTCTTGTGGGTTTGCAGCAGCAAGAAAGATCTCAAGCAGATGCCCACAGACGTACAGGATGTTTTTGGTTATGCACTGGATTTGGCCCAGAGTGGTTTGAAGCATCCGGATGCAAAACCCCTGAAAGGGTTTGGAGGCGCAGGTGTACTGGAGCTGATCGAAGATTTCGACACCAATACCTACCGTGCCATTTATACGGTTCGCTTCGGCAGTGCCATTTATGTATTGCACTGCTTTCAGAAGAAGTCGACTAACGGGATCAAAACGGCTCAGTCCGACATTGAGCTGATCCGAAACCGACTTCGAGCCGCTCAGGATCACGCGAAAGGATCAGAAAATGATAGAAATTGAAGAAGGTAGCGGGAACGTCTACCAAGACCTCGAATTACCCAATCCCAGTGAAATGCAGGTTAAGTCGCAGCTCGCGGCGAAAATCGGCGAGATCATCAAGGCTCGTCATCTTACCCAGATTCAGGCGTCTGAAATCCTTGGACTATCCCAGCCAAAACTGTCCGGAATGCTACGAGGAAAATTTCGAGGGATCAGTGAAGCGAAAATGATGGAATGTCTTTCACATCTCGGGCGAGACGTGCAGATCGTAGTGAAGTCGGCCCCCCGATCGCGGAAAGAAGGCCGAATTGAAGTGGTGTTTGCTTAACCTGAGATTCGTTAAGCGCTCTGCACCACCGCCTCACTCTCCCCTTCAACCGCCAACCACCATGCCTCCCCCCGTTGCGGTTGAGCAATATTGAACGCCTCACCCATCTGCGGCGTGGTGATCGAAACACTGCGTTCCCACGCCAGCGCCAGGATCCGGTCGAACGGTTCGTGCCAGGCGTGCATCGCCAGGTCGAAGGTACCGTTGTGGATCGGGAACAGCCAGCGGCCCTTGAGGTCGAGGTGGGCTTGCAGGGTTTCTTCCGGCTGCATGTGCACGTGCGGCCATTCGACGTTGTAGGCGCCGGTTTCCATCAGGGTCAGGTCGAACGGGCCGTACTGTTCGCCGATGCGTTTGAAGCCGTCGAAGTAGCCGCTGTCGCCGCTGAAGAAGATCCGCGTGTCGCCGTCGATCATCACCCACGACGCCCACAGGGTGGCGTTGCTGTCGAACAGACCACGACCGGAGAAGTGCTGCGACGGCGTGGCGACGAAGCGGATGCCGGCGATTTCGGTGCCTTGCCACCAGTCGTATTGGCGAATCTTGCTGGCGTCGATGCCCCATTTGGCCAGGGTATCGCCGACGCCCAGCGGAGTCAGGAAGTAGTTGGTCTTGGCCGCCAGTTTCAGTACCGCCTGGTAATCGAGGTGGTCGTAGTGATTGTGCGACAGGATCACCGCTTCGATCGGCGGCAACTGATCGATGCTGATCGGTGGCTGATGAAAGCGTTTCGGCCCGGCCCACTGCACCGGCGAAGCGCGCTCGGCGAACACCGGGTCGGTGATCCAGAACTTGTCGCGCAGTTTCAGCAGCAGTGTCGAGTGACCGAGGCGGTAAACGCTGTGATTGGGCGCTGCCAGCAGGTCCTCACGGGTCAGTGGTTGCACCGGAATCGCGGCGGCTGGCCGGGTATTGCGCGGCTTGTGGAAAATCATGTTCCACATGATCCGCAGCATCTTGCGCAAGCCTTCGCGCTGCACCGGCGCATGGTTACGGAATAGCCCTTGATCCTGGCGAGAGGCTTCAGGCGTGGGAGTTTGATCCGCAGAGAACACTGGCTTGGCCATGACTGAAATGACTCCAGAAAAACCGCGCAATTCACGGCGTTTCACGGTGGGACGATAAATGGCCAAGGCACGCACGCATCAGCCGAACTGTCTGGTTTTTAGGTTGCGTGGATTAACGCAACATTACACTGGACGGTGTAGTTTCTAGGTTGCATGAAATGCGCTGGCAAGTAAACTGCCAAGTGTAATTACACCTTTTTCCTGCCGAAGCGTACTTATGACAGCTCCAAAGCGCCTCACCGACCGCAAACGCGAAGCCATCATTCAGGCGGCGATTGCCGAATTCCGCGCCAACGGATTCGAGATCACCAGCATGGACAAGATCGCGGCCACCGCCGGGGTGTCGAAGCGCACGGTGTACAACCATTTTCCCAGCAAGGAAGAGCTGTTCGCCGAAATTCTCAACCAACTCTGGGCACGCATCACTGACGAGCAGACTGTGGCCTATCGCGCCGATCAGCCGCTGCACGAGCAGTTGCGGCCCATGTTGCTGGCCAAACTGCAGATGATGGCCGATGACAACTTCCTCGGTCTGGCGCGGGTGGCGATTGCTGCCACCATCCATTCCCCGGAACGCGCGCAAGACATGGTGGCGCGCATGGGCCAGCGCGAAGAAGGCCTGACCGTATGGATTCGCGCTGCATTGGCGGACGGACGATTGAAACCCGTGGACGCGGAATTCGCCGCGCAACAAGTGCAAGGGCTGTTGAAGTCGTTCGGCTTCTGGCCGCAGATTTCCATGGGCCTGCCGCCGCTGGATGCAGAAACTCAAAAAGCCGTCGCTGAATCGGCGCTGGAAATGTTTCTGGCGCGCTACCAGCTCTAAACCGCCGCTCTCCGGCGCCCGCCAGGATTAAATGGCTCGGAAGGACACTGATTATTCCCGCTGGAATAAATGACAATGTCCGACAATTGACCGACGGACGGTCAATCCGAAAAAAATACTGCAAAGTATTTCAGCACGCATCTGGCGCAGGACATCATGGAAAACCCACGCGGCAAAGGCTTGTCATTCGCCAGACGTATCTACCTGCCCAGAACCATCGGTCTGGGTGTCGGCTTCTTCAGTGTCGCGGCAGCGCTGTATCCGTTGAACATGCCGGCCTGGCTCTGGGCGCTGCTGGTGTTCAACGGTTTCATCTGGCCGCATGTGGCTTATCAGGTCGCCACGCGCGCGAACTTCCCCTACCGCGCCGAACGCCGCAACCTGCTGTACGACTCGCTGTGCGGCGGTTTCTGGACCGCGTGTTTCCAGTTCAATCCGCTGACCACCGTGACCATCCTGTCGATGATGACCATGAACAACGTGGCCGCCGGTGGGCGCCGCCTGTTCCTGTTCGGCGCCCTCGCCCAAGGTGCTGGCGTGTTGCTGGGCTGGTCGCTCTTCGGCGTCAAGTTCAGCCTGAGCATGACGCAGATTGAAATCTGGGCCTGCCTGCCAATGCTGACCCTGTATCCATTGGCGCTGGGCATGGTCTGTTATCAACTGGCAATCAAACTGGCCCAGCACAAACGCACGCTGCGCGACCTGAGCCGCACCGACAGCCTCACCGGGCTGCTCAACCACGGCGCCTGGAAGGATCTGCTGCACGCCAGGTTCAAGCTGTGCCGCCAGAACCAGACCCAGGACATTCTCGCGCTGATCGACATCGATCACTTCAAGGCCATCAACGATAGCTACGGCCACATCATTGGCGACGCGGTGCTGACCCATCTGAGCCACACCCTTAGAAGCATGCTGGTCGAAGGCCAACGCGCCGGGCGCTATGGCGGCGACGAGTTTTGCCTGATCCTGCCCGACCTGCCGCTGAGAAAAGCCGAACTGCACATGGAACGTTTGCGTCAGGCGCTGGATCAATACCGCCACCCGGATGTGCCCGAGCTGCGGGTCAGCCTGAGTATCGGTCTGGCGCGGTTTCAACCGTCGTACGCCGATGCCGTCGCCTGGCTGGACGATGCCGACAAAGCGCTGTACACCGCCAAACACACCGGACGCAACACTATCAGCGTCGCACTGAGCCATTGAAGCGCCAACCCCTTCAGCCTTCGAAAAACCAGTCATCCTGCTACTGCGCATTTTCTTGTACAACTCAAAGCAGTTTGTATAAGATCAACTCGCCAGCCCGGATGCTGGCAATTTGCCGACCGGCATTTGCTCAGCCAACGCGGAAACAGGGACATAACCCCCATCCTTCCCTACTTCCAGGTACTGCCCCTATGTTTTTCAAACGCGATCAGTCCGCCCTCAACGACCTGCAAAACACCATCACCGAACAGAATGGCCTGCTCGAAGCCATCAACCGCTCCATGGCGGTGATCGAGTTTGATTTGAACGGCGTGGTCATCAAGGCCAATGACAACTTCCTGAAAACTACCGGCTACCGCGCCGACCAAGTGATCGGCCAGCCGCACCGTATGTTCTGCACCCCGGAATTTGGCCGCAGCGCGCAATACACCGAGTTGTGGTCGCGGCTGAACAACGGTCAGTTCCAGTCGGGGACCTTTGAGCGGATCAACAGTCAGGGTCAGCCGATCTGGCTGGAAGCCAACTACAACCCGATCAAGGATGAGTCGGGACGCGTAGTGAAGGTGGTCAAATTCGCCATGGACGTGACCACCAAGGTCCAGCAGGAAAGTGAGTCCAGCGCTAAGCTGCAGGCGATCGACCGGGCGATGGCGGTGATCGAATTCGGTCTCAACGGCGATATTCTCACCGCCAACCAGAATTTTCTGACACGAATGGGTTACACCCTCGCAGAGCTGAAGGGTAAACATCACCGTTTATTCTGCCGCGCGGACTTTGTTAACAGCAGCGCCTACGAGGACTTCTGGCGCCGGCTGAATCAGGGTGAGTTCTTCCAGGGCCAGTTCGAACGTGTCGACAAACGTGGCCAGAGCGTGTGGCTGGAAGCCAACTACAACCCGGTGTACGACGCCGCCGGGCGCTTGTGCAAAGTGGTGAAATTCGCCACCGACGTCACCGCCCGCGTCGAGCAGCACGACCACGATGCGCGCAGCGCCAGCGCGGCTTATCACATTTCCGTGGAAACCCGGAAAGTCGCCGAACAAGGCACCCAGGTGATCCAGCAAGCGGCCAGCGAAATGCGCGAAATCGCCGACGACATTGCGCAATCGTCAAACCTGATTGCACAACTCGGCGAACGCTCGGAGCAGATCACCGCGATCGTCAACACCATCCGCGCCATTGCCGACCAGACCAATCTGCTGGCACTCAACGCGGCAATCGAAGCGGCACGTGCGGGGGATCAGGGACGCGGGTTTGCCGTGGTGGCGGACGAGGTGCGCCAACTGGCGGCGCGTACCAGCGGCTCGACGGCGGAGATTTCCAACATGATCGGACTGATCCAGAGCGAAACCCGTCAGGCGATCAAAAGCATGGAAGGCACTCGAGGCCGGGCGGCGCAAGGCGTGGAGCTGGCGGACCAGGCTGGCAGCGTGATTCTGCAGATTCGCGATGGCGCCAGTGAAGCAGTGCAGGCGGTGAGCATGTTTGCCAATGAGCGGGCGTCGGGCTAACGGATGTGTCCGGCGGTGTGACCGGGGCGCCGCCTTCGCGAGCAAGCCCGCTCCCACAGGTTACGGGTCGTTCACAAGGTAGGTGATCGACTCGATACCTGTGGGAGCGGGCTTGCTCGCGAAGGGCTATTGAAGGCCTGACCCACAACTGCATGCGCACCTCTGTCAAAAAAACCAGCGCCAGTCACACCAACCGCAGCGCCCGCCCCAGTTCATCAAACAACGTCACCACCGAGCGCAACGCCCGGCAATCCGGGCGGGTCAGCAGCCACAGCGCGGTGTCGTAACCGTGCAGCGGTTCGCTGAGCGCTTGCAATCCGTCGGTGATCAGAAAGTCCGGCAACGCCGCCACGCCGAGCCCACCGCGCACCAATTCCGTCACCGAGAGCATGCTGTTGCAGCGATAACTCGGGGTCACCCCGGGCAAGTGCTGGCGACGCCAGGCGACGGTCGGGTGATCCGGCAGAAACTCGTCCGGGGCGATCCAGGTCAACGCCGCCAGATCCGTCGCATCGACATTCTGCAAATAGCGCGCACTGGCGCAGACCCGGTAGGCAATCTTCGCCAGTTGCCGTCCGACCAGATGCTCCGGCGGTGTACGCGTCAGGCGCAGGGCGATGTCGGCATCGCGCCGGCTGAGGTTGGCGAAATCGTTGGAGGTGCTCAGTTCGAGGGTCAGCGCCGGGTAGTTCGGCATGAATTGCGCGAGCGCCGGCAACAGCAAACCTTGCAATACCGAATCGGTACAAGTCAGACGCACCGTGCCGCTGACCACCTCCCCGCCCTGCTCGACCCCAACGCGCGCGGCTTCCAGTGCCTGTTCGGCGCGCTCGGCCTGTTCGGCGAGAGACTGCGCGAGCGTGGTCGGCAGGTAACCGGCGCGGCTCTTTTCGAACAGTTGCTGGCCCAGCGCCGACTCCAGCCGACGCACCGCACGAAACACCGTCGACACATCTACCCTGAGCAATTGCGACGCCCGAGCCAGAGAGCCGCCGCGCACCAGAGCGAGGATCAGCGCCAGATCCGGGTAGTCGAGCCGATAGTGCGTCGCTGCATTGATCACTTGGGAAAACGCCAATATTGAGTGCGTAAACGCCAATCTATAGTGAGCCCCGGTGATCGACAACTGCGCACATCCCCTCACCACAGAAGTTCATCACTCACTCAAATCAAGGAAATCCCATGGACGCCATTTCCATCGCCCTGATCGGCGATTACGACCCGCAAGTTACCGCCCACCAAGCCATCCCTGTCGCGCTCGGTCTGGTGGCCGAACACCTCGGCCAAACCGTGCAATTCGATTGGCTGGCCACCGATCAGATCCACGTCGATACACCCTTGGAAAGCTATGACGGTTTCTGGTGCGTCCCCGCCAGCCCTTACAAAAGCGAGGCCGGTGCTCTCAGGGCGATCCGTTTTGCCCGCGAACAACAGCGCCCTTTCCTCGGCACTTGCGGTGGTTTTCAGCATGCGGTGCTGGAGTTTTCCCGCAATGTGTTGGGCTGGGCCGATGCCGAACATGGCGAGACGTCACCGGATTCGCCGCGCGCCGTGCTCACACCGCTGAGTTGTTCGCTGGTGGAGGCGGTGGACAGCATTCATCTGGTGGAAGGCTCATTGATCGCCAAAGCGTACGAAACGTCGGAGATTCGTGAAGGCTATCGCTGCCGCTTCGGTGTGAATCCGCAGTTCGAAGGCGAATTGCTGACCCATCAGCTACACGCCGTGGGCCATGATTCGGCGGGCGATTTGCGCGCGATTGAGTTGCGCGACCATGTGTTTTTTGTCGCGACGCTGTTTCAGCCGGAACGTGTGGCGCTCAAGGGGCAGGTGCCGCCGCTGGTACGGGCGTTCGTTGCAGCGTGCGCGGAGCAACGTCCATGAAGCCGAATGAACCTTGCTACGCAGTGATTTTCACCTCGACCCGCACCGAGGGTGACCACGGTTATTCGGCGGCGTCGCAACGGATGATGGAGCTGGTCAGCCAGCAACCGGGGTTTCTCGGGATTGATTCGATTCTCGGGGAAGACGGGGTTGGCATCACCATTTCCTACTGGGAAAGCGAGGCGGCGATTCTGGCCTGGCGCGAGCATCCCGAGCACAAGGTGATTCAGGCACGTGGGCGGGCGCAGTGGTATTCGCAGTTTCACACGCGGGTGTGTCGGGTGGAGCGCGAGTATCGGTTTTTTGCCAGTGAATAGTGCGCGGTGCCGACTGGCCTCATCGCTGGCAAGCCAGCTCCCACAGGTTATGCGTGGTTCTGCAGATCACGCGGTACCTGTGGGAGCTGGCTTGCCAGCGATGAGGCCTTAACAGTCAGCACAAAACCTCAGCCCCGCACCAGACTGCGCAGCGCCACAATCTCCGGCACCTCAACCTTGTTCATATAAACCCGCAACGGCTCGCTGATGTTGATCCGCTCATCGATGTGCTGATCCAGCAGCAACTGAATCCGCTCGCGTTTCAAGGTCATGGTCGTCTCCGAAGCTCTGTCCCAGACAAATTCACTGGTGGGAATGATGCCGTCGTCGGCCACGTCCATGCCGAACGAATCCTCGCTGAAACGCACGATGTACTGACCGGTCTTGCGGTTGAGGCCGACAAAGCCCTTGAGGTCGTCGGCGGCCTGGCAGATGAGTTGGGAAGTGATGCGCATGGTAAACCTCACGAAAAATCATCGATGGTTTACACGCAGGGCGGGAAGCGGCGCGCCCTCTGCCGGGACGTCTGCCACGGGCAAGCGTACTGCAAACCGCGCCACAAAAGTGCAGGAAAAATCGCTTTTAATACGTTTATGTCGGTCTGGCGATAGCACGCCATCGCTGCAGTTGTTAAAAGGTACGTCTTTGAAAATGCCCTGCGAAAGGAACTCGAACATGCCCGCCACTTTCACCAAAAGCGCCCTCGTCCTGAGCCTGATGCTCGGTTTTGGCCAGGCCCACGCCGCGACTGACGTCAACGCACTGGCCGCCGCCCACGGCATCCCGCACCCGGCGGTGATTGCCCACCGCGGCGCCTCGTTCGATGCACCGGAATCCACTGCGGCCTCGTACAAACTGGCCCGCGACCTTGGCGCCGATTACCTGGAAATGGACCTGCAGCGCAGCAAGGACGGCGTGTTGTTCGCGCTGCACGACAACAACCTGCAACGCACCACCGACGTCGCCAGCAAGTTCCCCGAGCGTAAGGACAGCCCGGCCACCGCCTTCACCATGGCCGAGCTGAAAACCCTCGACGCCGGCAGCTGGTACAACAAGGCATACCCGGATCGCGCGCGCCCGAGCTACGCCGGGTTGAAGATCCTGACCCTCGACGAAATCATCGACATCGCCCAGGCCAACCCGAAACACAAGCCGGGCCTGTACATCGAAACCAAGGAGCCGCAACTGTTCCCCGGCATCGAGCATGACCTCAAAGAGAAACTGCAGGATCGCGGCTGGTTGAGCCCGGCCGGTTCGAAACTGGCGAAAAGCGAGCTGGGCGTCGGCCAGGGCAAAGGCAAGGTGATTCTGCAGACCTTCGAGAAGAACAGCCTCGAACTGCTGCAAAAGGAAATGCCGCAAGTGCCGAAGATCCTGCTGTTGTGGGTCGGCGAAGGCAGCATTGAGCCGAAATCGAAAGTGACCTTTGCCGAGTCCGGCGAGAAGGACAAGAACGTGTTCTACGGCAAGCAGGAACCCAAGTCCGAAGCCGAATTCAAGCAATGGGTGGATTTCGCCAAGGCCCACGGCGCGATCGGCACCGGCCCTTCGGCCAAGTTGACCAAGGGCGGCGACCAGAGCTATTCGGATCTGGTGCAACCGTGGATGAACCAGTACACCCACGATCAGGGCATGCTGGTGCACGTGTACACCGTGGATGAGCCAGTGGATTTCGAGAAGGTTATGGCTGCCGGCGTCGATGGCATCTTCACCAACCGCGCCAGCGAATTGTTGAAATTCTACAAACGTCCGGCCAGTGCCAGTGTTGATCAGGTGTTGAAGAACAACGGGTTCTGATCGATCACCGAGGCGCCTTAATCGCGGGCAAGCCACGCTGCCACAGATTCTGTGCAGGGCTCGGCTTGCCCGTGTCGATTTGGGCCGAAGGGTTTTAAGGGTGAATTAAGTTGTGGTGGTTAACCTGAGCCCACTTCAACGAACAACCCAAGGAAAGCCCCGATGAAAACTTTGACTGCCCTGTTTACCGCCGCCGCCCTGACCCTGACCGCTGGCCTGGCCCAGGCTGACGTCCGCGTCGATCAGATCCCGCAACTGGTCAAGGAAGGCAAGATCAAGTCGCTGGAGTCGATGAACGCCGAGGCGCTGAAACTGCACCCGGGTGCGACCATCACCGACACCGACCTGGACAACCACTTCAACGGTTACGAGTACGAAGTCGAGCTGAAAACCGCCGATAGCAAAGAGTTCGACGTGGACTTCGATGCCACCACCGGCAAAGTCCTCAGCAACAAGCAAGACACCTGATACCGCACCCAAACAAAAGCCGCACGATCGCAAGATCGTGCGGCTTTTTCATGCCCACCATAAACCCTGTAGGAGCTGCCGAAGGCTGCGATCTTTTGACTTTATTTTTTAAGATCAAAATCAAAAGATCGCAGCCTTCGGCAGCTCCTTCAGGTGCGGCTTCGGTAGCCGGTCATCGAGATGGCCTCAGGCGCGCAACCCAGGCTTGGCAAGTCACCAATTAGCGTCACGGCGCTGTCACGCAAGCGTCATATGGCATTGCGAAGATGCCGCTCAGGTGAATCTGCAATCCCACGCCAGACGCCCTCCTCGCAGCGAGCCTCCATGAACCACAGCCTCGATATCAGTCATCGCGACCCTGACCTGTTCGGTTTGCTCTACGGCTTCAGTTTTCGCCCGGGTGAACGTGGCCGGGAGGTTGATTCGGCGACCGCCCTGCGCTGCCTGCAAGACGACAGTGATAGCGACCAGTTTCTCTGGCTGCACCTGAACCTGGCCCACGCCGCGTGCGAACGCTGGATGAAAAGCCATCTGCAATTGCCCGAAGAATTTTTCGAAGCGCTGCACGAAGGTTCGCGCTCGACGCGCATCGAACACGTCGACTCGGCGTTGCTGGCGGTAGTCAACGACGTGGTGTTCAACCTCAGCAGCATGGTTTCCTCGGACGTCTCGACGCTGTGGGTCTGCGTGCGCAGCAAACTGATCGTCAGTGCGCGCCTGCAACCGCTGCACTCGGTGGACAAGCTGCGCTCATCGGTGAAGGCCGGCGAATGCTTTCGCTCGCCGTCGGAGCTGCTGGTGCACCTGCTGCGCGACCAGGGCGAAGTGCTGACGCAGATCGTGCGCAAGACCAGCATGAGCGTCGACCAGGTCGAGGACGAATTGCTCTCCTCGCGGCTGTCGACCAACCGCGCCGAACTCGGCGCCCACCGCCGGGTGCTGGTGCGCCTGCAACGCCTGCTTGCACTGGAACCGGGCTCGCTGCTGCGCCTGCTCAACCGTCCGCCGCCGTGGCTGCAGAAGGAGGACGTCAAGGAGCTGCGCAAATCCACCGAGGAGTTCGCGCTGATCATCAACGACCTCACCGCCCTCGGCGAACGGATCAAACTGCTTCAGGAAGAGATCGCCGCCAACCTCAACGAACAGAGCAACCGCACCCTGTTCACCCTGACCGTGGTCACGGTGCTGGCGCTGCCGATCAACATCATCGCCGGTTTCTTCGGCATGAACGTCGGCGGTGTGCCGCTGGCAACCGATCCCGAGGGGTTCTGGATTCTGGTGGCACTGGTGGCGACGTTTACCGTGATTGCCGGGCGCTGGGCGTTTCGTAAAAGAGGCGACTACTAGAGCAACACCGTCCCCTGTGGCGAGGGAGCTTGCTCCCGCTCGGCTGCGCAGCAGTCGCAAACCAGGCAACGCAGTTTCTCTGGAACCTTGTATCAGGGGCGCTTCGCACCCCAGCGGGAGCAAGCTCCCTCGCCACAGGTGCTCTCTCGACTTTCGATCAATGGTCAGACTAATCCGGCAAACACTGACCTGCCGCAGTCTCTCTGTAATATTTAGCAACGATCATCAGCGACACTCCTTCCCTCGCTCAGGATTGTCCGCTCATGGCTACTCCCTCCCTGACCGCCCGCCAGGCATCCGCACCCAGCGGCAGGCCAGCCCTCGACAAGAAAACCGGCCCGTTCACCTATGTGATCTTCTTCGCGGTGCTCGCGATGGGCATGCTGTTCACCGCCTACAGCCTGATGCACGACATGCACGAACTGGGCACGGTGGTGACCACCTGGACCCCGTTCCTGTTGCTCGGCGTGGCGCTGCTGATTGCGCTGGGTTTCGAGTTCGTCAACGGTTTCCACGACACCGCCAACGCGGTGGCGACCGTGATCTACACCCACTCGCTGCCACCGAATGTGGCGGTGGTCTGGTCGGGGTTCTTCAATTTCCTAGGCGTGCTGCTGTCCAGCGGCGCAGTGGCGTTCGGCATCATCGCCCTGCTGCCGGTGGAGCTGATTCTGCAGGTCGGCTCGTCCGCCGGTTTCGCGATGATCTTCGCCCTGCTGATCGCGGCGATCCTGTGGAACCTCGGCACCTGGTGGCTTGGCTTGCCGGCCTCGTCGTCGCACACCCTGATCGGCTCGATCATCGGCGTCGGCGTGGCCAATGCCCTGATGCATGGGCGCGACGGCACCAGCGGTGTCGACTGGGCGCAGGCGACCAAGATTGGTTACGCCCTGCTGCTGTCGCCGCTGGTGGGTTTCGGCTGCGCGGCGCTGTTGCTGCTGGCCCTGCGCGCGTTCGTGAAAAACCGTGCGCTGTACAAGGCACCGGAAGGCAACACGCCGCCACCGTGGTGGATCCGTAGTCTGTTGATTGTCACTTGCACCGGTGTGTCCTTCGCCCACGGTTCCAACGACGGGCAGAAAGGCATGGGCCTGATCATGCTGATTCTGGTCGGCACCCTGCCGATGGCTTACGCCTTGAATCGCACCATGCCCGAAGAACAGGCGCTGCAGTTTGCCGCCGTGGCGCAAGTCACCCAGCAGGCGCTGATGAAAAATACTCCGCTGCCGGCCCCCGCTGATCCGCGTCCGGTGCTGGCGGAATACGTGCGCAGCAAGCAAGCCACACCGCAACTGATCCCCGCCCTCGCCGCCCTCACCGGGCACATTGGCGAAGAGGTCAGAGGCTACGGCTCGCTGGCGAAAGTCCCGGCCGAAGCCATGGGCAACGTGCGTAACGACATGTACCTGACCAGCGAAAGCATTCGCCTGATGGACAAGAACAAGGTCGGCAATTTCGACACCGACACCAGCAGCAAACTGCAACTGTTCAAGCAGCAGATCGACAACGCCACGCGCTTCATTCCGCTGTGGGTGAAGATCGCCGTGGCCATCGCCTTGGGACTGGGGACCATGGTCGGCTGGAAGCGGATTGTGGTGACGGTTGGCGAGAAGATCGGCAAGTCGCACCTGACCTACGCCCAGGGCGCTTCGGCGGAAACCGTGGCGATGCTGACCATCGGCGCCGCGGACATGTTCGGCTTGCCGGTGTCGACCACCCACGTGCTGTCATCCGGCGTGGCCGGGACCATGGTCGCCAATGGCGGCGGCTTGCAGATGAAGACCATCCGCAATCTGCTGATGGCGTGGGTGCTGACCTTGCCGGCAGCGATTCTGCTGTCGGGCAGCCTGTACTGGCTGTTCACCCAGATCTTCTGATCGACACGTTTCCCCTGTAGGAGTGAGCCTGCTCGCGATAGCGGAACATCTGTCACATCCGCGTCGACTGACAGCACGCCATCGCGAGCAGGCTCACTCCTACAGTTGATCTGCAGCGTTCGTCAAAGTGTCGAACGCACGACCTCCGCCAGCCACTCCATGAATACCCGCACCCGCAGCGGCAAGTGCCGTTGCCGCGCGTAGAGAATTGAAATCGCCATCGACGGCGCGGTGAATTGCGGCAGTACGGTGAGCAATTCGCCGCTGTCCAGATGCGGCTGCATGCCAGTGCGTGGCACCTGAATCAGGCCGAAGCCGCCCAGGCACGCCGACTCGTAGGCATCGGTGCTGTTGACCGTGACGCTGCCGGCCATCGGCAGGCGCCGCACCTGACCGTCCTGTTCATACACAAAGCCTTCCGAACGCGAGCCCAGTACGCCGACGTAATGCACCAGCCGATGCTGCGCCAGATCCTCCAGGGTCTGCGGCACGCCGTAGCGTTCGAGGTACGCGGGGCTGGCGCAGTTGATCATCGGGAAGTCGCCCAGATGCCGCGCCACCACCGATTGATCCGGCTGCGCGCCGACGCGCAGTACGCAGTCGAAGCCCTCACTGAGCAGATCGACGCGGCGGTCGGTGCTGCTGATTTCCAGCTGCAGATGCGGATGGCGCGCCATGAACTCCGGCAGCTGCGGCATGATCAGGCGGCGCGCGAGAATATTCGGCATATCCACACGAATCCGCCCGCTCAGCGACGCCGGATCCTGGCGGAACAAGCCCTCGATCTCGTCCATGTGCGACAGCAAATCCTTGCTGCGTTCGTACAACACCAGACCATCCTGAGTCGCCTGCACCTTGCGCGTAGTGCGTTGCAGCAGGCGCGTACCGAGCAAGGTTTCCAACGCCTGCACCTGCTCGGAAACCGTTGAACGCGGCAGCCCCAGACTTTCCCCGGCAAGAGTGAAACTCGACAGCTCGCTGACGCGGACAAAAGTGCGCAGCAGTTCCAGTTTGTTCATCAGGGCACCTTGATTGTTCGGCTAAGGCGATCAGTGATTCCGGTTTCAGTCTGTTTATCACCCCATGGCGGATAAATAAACTTTGCTCATCACCACTCAGCGCAATCGAGGATTTCACATGAGCCGTAAAATCGCATTGATCACCGGGGCCAGCCGTGGCCTGGGCAAGAACGCCGCATTGCACCTGGCCGCCGAAGGCGTGGACATCATCGGCACCTACCACAGCCGCGCCGATGAAGCCGAGGCGCTGGTCGCGGAGCTGCAGCAACGCGGGGCCAACGCGGTGATGCTGCAACTGGATGTGGGCCGCAGCGACAGCTTCGCCGATTTCGCCACGCGGGTTGAGCAAGCGCTGCAGCAACTGGGGCGTTCGCGCTTCGACTTTCTGATCAACAACGCCGGGATTGGCGTGCATGCAGCGTTCGCCGAGACCACTCCGGAGCAGTTCGACCTGCTGATGAACGTGCAACTCAAAGGGCCGTTCTTTCTGACTCAGCAACTGCTGCCACTGATCAACGATGGCGGGCGCATCATCAATATTTCCAGCGGCTTGACCCGCTTCAGCCTGCCGGGATATGCCGCCTACGCGGCGATGAAAGGCGCAATGGAAGTGCTCACCCGATATCAGGCCAAAGAGCTCGGCGCGCGGCAGATCGGCGTGAACATTCTGGCGCCGGGCGCGATCGAGACCGATTTTGGCGGCGGCGCGGTGCGCGACAACGCGGCGTTGAACGCGATGGTCGCCAGCAACACCGCGCTGGGCCGTGTCGGGCAGCCGGATGACATTGGCGGTGCGCTGGCGATGCTGCTGGCACCGGGGGCGCAGTGGATCAACGGCCAGCGAGTCGAGGCATCCGGCGGAATGTTCCTCTAACCCCACCCCTGTAGGAGCTGCCGAAGGCTGCGATCTTTTGACTTTGATTTTTAAAAACAAGATCAAAAGATCGCAGCGTGCCGCATCTCCTACAGGGGAATGTCACGTCAGCATGCGTGCACGGATCACGTCATAACCCCAGTGATACACATAGGTGTACGGCAGGAAGAACAGCAGCACGCCGATGTCCAGCAGCAAAGCCTGCCACAGGCTGATGGACAGCCACCCGGCAATCAACGGTACGCCCATCACGATCAATCCGCCTTCGAACAGCAGCGCGTGCACTACCCGGGTCAAGGCGTTGTGCGCGATGTTCAGACGCTTGAGCGTGCGGTCGAAGAAGCCGTTGAACACCACGTTCCACGCCAGCGCCAGCAAAGCGATCAGCACGGTCACCGCGCCCATGTCGAGCAGCGGCTTGTCCATGATCCACGCCAGCAACGGCGTGCAAATCAGGATCGCCAGAAACTCGAAACCGATGGCCTGAAAAATACGTTCAACAATGGATTTGTTAGCAGTCATGGCCTGCCTCCTTGAGTGAAGATGGTTGCCATGATCCAGCCTGATACCGATACTTCATAACCAATAACCATCGATCAAGGCGATAGTTCATGGCTTCGCAGGAAGTGCTGTTAGCGTTTGTGCAGGCGGCCACGCAGGGTTCGTTTTCGGCGGCGGCGCGCAAACTGGGGCGCAGCCAGTCGACCATCAGCGCGGCGGTGGCGAGTCTGGAAATCGATCTGGACCTGATCCTGTTCGACCGCAGCAGCCGCAAACCGGCGCTGACCCCGGCCGGCCACGTCATGCTGCAACAGGCCGAGGCAATTCTCGCCGCCACCAATCGTCTGGAAATGACTGCGCGGCAACTGAGCCAGGGCGTTGAGCCGAAGCTGACCGTGGCGATTTCCGACACCTACCAGTCGGCGCGCTTCGAAGCGGCACTGGTCGACTTCGAGCAACGTTACCCGGAGCTGGAACTGGAATGCCTGATCGCCGAGTGCGACGACCTGATCGCTCTGGTCCAGCGCGGCCGCGCGCATCTGGCGTTCGCCGAAATGCAGGACACTTACCCGCCGGATCTGCAGACGTCGACCATCGACGAGCGCACCGACATCGCCCTGTTCGTCAAACGTGATCACGTTTTGACCGGCGTTGAACAGGTCGACCAGCACGTGCTGGAGCAGCACCGGGAGTTGCGTCTGGCGACCATCGTCAATCCCTACGACAGCCGGGCCAAAGGCCGCGTGTGGTCAGCACCGAGTTACCTGATGCTGATGGAAATGGCGGAAATGGGCTTCGGCTGGGCAGCGCTGCCGCGTTGGCTGGTGGGACGTTTCGGTAATGGCTCGCTGGTGGAACTGACGGTGCGCGGCTGGCCGAAACCGGTGTATGTCGATGCGCTGTGGTCGCGGATCTATCCGCCAGGGCCGGCGGGGAGCTGGCTGTTGAGCAAGATGCTGGAATAGCGGCGTCGCCATTCGCGAGCAAGCCCGCTCCCACAGCGTTCGCGTCGTACACAAAATCAATGCACAACGCTGAACCTGTGGGAGCGGGCTTGCCCGCTCTTGTAGTGTCCGCGTCGTACACAAAATCAATGCACACCGCTGAACCTGTGGGAGCGGGCTTGCCCGCGAAGAGGCCAGCACAACTACCGCCCCTTCCGGATCAGTCCAACGCGGCCAACCGCCCCTCGATAAACCGCCGCTCCGGCACCTGCCGCGTCAACTCCAGCGCGCGCAAGTAAGCCGCCCGCGCCTGCTCCACCCTGCCCAACTGCCGACAGAATTCCGCCCGCGCCGAATGCGCCAAGTGGTAATCCTGCAGCTCGCCGCGCTGCAGAATGCCCTCGATCAGCATCAACCCGGCCAACGCCCCATCGCGCTTGGCCACCGCCACCGCGCGATTCAACTCGATCACCGGCGACGGCACCGCGCGCAACAGCACGTCATACAGCCCGACGATCTGCTGCCAATCGGTTTGCGCCGCCGACGGCGCCTCGGCGTGCACTGCCGCAATTGCCGCTTGAAGGCAATACGCGCCAAAACGCCGGGTGGTCAGCGCGCGCTCCACCAGCGCACAGCCTTCGGCGATCAACCCGGCGTCCCAGCGCGCGCGGTCCTGATCGTCGAGCAGAATCAACTCCCCGTCCGCCGAGGTCCGCGCCGGCCGCCGCGACTCATGCAACAGCATCAACGCCAGCAAACCCATGACCTCCGGTTCCGGCAGCAATTCCATCAGCAAGCGGCCGAGCCGGATCGCTTCGCGGGTCAGATCGTCGCGGATCAATTCCGCCCCCATCGACGCCGAATAGCCTTCGTTGAACACCAGATAAATCACCCGCAACACGCTGTCGAGGCGCTCGGGCAGTTCGTTCAGGCTGGGCACTTGATAAGGGATTTTTGCGTCACGAATCTTCGCTTTGGCGCGCACGATGCGCTGGGCGATGGCGGCCGGTGCCGAAAGAAACGCGCGAGCGATTTCCTCGGTGGTCAGGTCGCAGACTTCACGCAGGGTCAACGGCACCTGAGCATCCGCCGCCAGCGCCGGGTGACAGCAGGTGAAGATCAGCCGCAGACGGTCGTCTTCCACGTCTTCGCCACTCCAGTCCGCCTGTTCCAGATCCTCGAGCTGCGCCAGCAACAGCGGCTGCGAAGCCTTGAAGCGCGCGCGCCGGCGCAACACATCGATGGCCTTGAAGCGTCCGGTGGACACCAGCCAGGTACGCGGATTATCCGGCACGCCGTCGCGCTGCCAGCGCTCGACCGCGACGAAGAATGCCTCATGCAAGGCCTCTTCGGCGAGGTCGAAATCGCCGAGCAGGCGAATCAGCGTCGCCAGAATCCGCCGCGAGTCTTCGCGATAGACTTGCTCGACGCGCGCGCGGACTTCAGACATTCAACTGCCGCACCGGGCGTACTTCGACGCTGCCGACCCGCGCGGCCGGAATGTTGCCGGCCACCTGAAGCGCTTCGTTGAGGTCCTTGGCGTCGATCAGGTAGAAACCGGCCAGTTGCTCCTTGGTTTCGGCGAACGGGCCATCAGTGATCGACAGCTTGCCGTTGCGCATGCGCACGGTGGTGGCGGTCTGCACCGACTCCAGCGCTTCGGCGGCGACCATCCGCCCGCTGCCCTGAATCGACTCGGCGTAGGCCCAGCATTCGGCGTCTTCCGGGCTGTCGGGCGACGTGTGCAACAGGCGCTCATCGCTGTAGACCAGGCATAGATACTTCATGGCGTTCTCCTGATTCGAACGGATCAACTATGGCTGAAGATCAGGGTTGCACATCGAACAGCGTGGCGCCGCTCATCGGATCGAACGGTGCCGACCAGTGCTCGTGGACGATTTTCCAGGTCCCGGCGACCTGCCGATAGCACGCGGTGACGCGCATCCAGCAACTCTGGGTTTCGCCCTTGTCATTGGTGCCCCCGCAGTTCGCCACCCAGTGCGCGAAGGCGATGTTGTCAGCGCTCTCAATGGCTATTTCATGGAACTCGAAAATGTGCGGGCCGGGGCACATTTCCATGCACTCGACCCAGTGCGCGCGGTAGGCGGCCTTGCCCTTGAATTGCAGGGCCTTGATCGCATCGAAGGAAACAATGTCGTCGGCGTACAACGACATGACTTTCTCGACGTTCTTGGTCATGACGGCTTCGCGGTAGGTGTTGATCAGGGTCTGGATTGCAGATTGTGCGCTCATGGTGTTCTCCGTGTTTTTTGTTGTGAAGACACCCTTAGTCGTTCGGCCAGCGAGCCAATCGACAGACAAAACAAAAACATTTTGCCGGAGACAAAATCGCTAGAATCCGAGGCTCATCTTTGTAGGAAAAAGGAAATTCCCGTGTCAGCCCAACTCGTGCCGTACGACAGCCTGAACGCGTTGCAGCGTCAGCAAGTCGAGGCGATTGAAATCCATCCCGAGCAGATCAGGTTTTCCGGCGACATCCACGGTGCGTTGCACACCCTGCTGTCGAAACCCGGCCCCGGCGTGAAAGGCTTCGCGCTGCTGGCCGACCAGGTGCCGGTGGCCTTTCTGTTGCTCAAGCGCCCGCCGGTGTTGCCGGCCTGGGCCGATGAACACAGCGCCACCCTGCACGCCTTGCAGGTCGATCGCCGGGCGCAAGGCAAGGGATATGGCAAGGCTTGCCTGCAGGCGTTGCCCGATGTGGCGCGTCAGGCGTGGCCGGAGATCAAGGGCCTGGAATTGTCGGTGGATGCCGATAACGATGCGGCGATCGCGCTGTACGCCAAACACGGTTTCGTCGACAGCGGCGAAGCCTATAAGGGCCGGATCGGTTACGAGCGGCGCATGGGCCTGTTTTTCTGAGTCAGCAAGGGATTGCATGATGATCGAGTCAATCGAAGCACTGGAAGCAATATACGGATTGCCCCACGAACGCGCGGTGCGCAAGCAGATCGGCTTTCTCAACGAGGACTATCAGGCGATGGTGCGCCTGTCGCCGCTGGTGATCGTCAGCTCGGTGGGCGCCGACGGCCTCGACAACTCGCCGCGCGGCGACACGCCGGGGTTCGTGCGGATCATCGATCCAAACACCCTGGCCCTGCCGGACCGCCCGGGAAACAACCGCATCGATACCCTGCGCAATGTACTGCACGACCCACGGGTGTCGCTGCTGTTCATCATTCCGGGGATTGGCGAGACATTGCGGGTCAACGGCAGCGCAACCATCAGCGCTGAACCGGGGTTACTGGAAAGCTTTGCGGTGAACGGCAAACCGGCGAAAACCGTGTTAATGGTGAAGGTGAAGGCGGCGTTTTTTCACTGTTCGAAGGCGTTTGTGCGCTCCGACGCGTGGAACCCCGAGACTCACCAGCCGCGCTCGGCGTTGCCGTCTGCCGGGGCGTTTCACAAGCGTTTGAATGATGGGCAATTTGATGCCGAAACGTACGATCGCGAGTCGCCGTCCAAAGTGCGCGACAACCTCTATTGAAAATCAGATCCGATGTTCTCTTACAGGATTTTGTAATGACTCTGTAAGAGTCATCCCATGCAAAAAACCTCAACTCACCAAAACTTATAAAACGCTGTAAGTAAATTCTGATTTTTGTCCTGGAGATTGACGACTGGATGTCAAACACTCTAGTTTTTAGCCATGAGTCAATTTATTAATTACTCAAGAAAACTGCCATTTTCGGAATACGCACTCCGACATGGAAGCGATACTTTAAGCACAGCAGCACTCAACAACTCGTGGAGAGCACCGTGTGAAAAACAATTTAATCAACACTTCAAAGTCAAAAATCACCAACAGTGAAATAATCATATTGGATGGAAAAATTTCCATACCAAAAAATTATCTCCTAGAGAGAGCCTTTCTAGAACCAACAAGCGTTTTAATTATTTCTGGCTCTTTAATAGAAGGCATAGGAACAATTCACTCTGACATCGACTGCATCATTCTCTGCGAGCAACGCCCTACAGCAAAAAACATTAAAGATATCGAACACGCGTTTGTCACAGACGAAGATTATCGCCATATCACAAAAAACGAAGAAGTCCACAACACAACCGACTTCTATGGAGACTCAAGCATCCACATTGACGCTGACTACATCACCTTCTCGGAAATTGAAGACATATATAAAAAAATCGACAAGGCGTTTACTGAGGTGATTTCTGACCAGCGCTTCCTATATGACCCGATACTAACAAACACAGAAAACAACATCATTCATCGTTCTATTATCGGACATGCCATTACAAACGAAGAAAGATTCAAATCTATAAAATCAAGAATTCCTTTGGACAAGCATATCTACATTGCACATCGTGAAAAACTTCCCGTCTTTTATGCTTTTCAGGATATTCAAGGTTGTTGGCAGTCAGGAAATCTCTGGATGGGCTGTGAGATAGCCAGAGACATGATGCTGAAAACATCCATGAGTTTCACATACCTCACTGGCACTTCGAACAAGCACTATAAGTGGGTGTATTCAAACATGTATCGAGTTGAAGGATACGAAACCATAAAAAACAAGTTCTATGCTTTGGCCAGGAAAGGAGCAACAACAGAAGCGGAATGCAGATCCTACATCCAAGAGATACTGGACTACATGGACTTGGTATTCCTAGCAATTGAGGACCTGCTAAAAACAAAAGACCTCTATCCAACGACAAAAACTTCTCTTGCCGCACTAGACAATGAGTTCAACGAACGCAAACAAACCAAACATAAAATCTCAATGTGCGAGTACTATTTCAGAAAAAAATACTTTGCTGCTTCCCAGACCCCACGCCTAACAACCTTACTTAAAGAATGGGATTGAAATTTACAGTAGTTCCTTGGAATGACACAAACGGTCCATTGTATGGAAATCCTAAGACTATCTGTACCGCTAATATTTTCCAGATTGGGAGATATGATTGGATCACTGATTTTCTTCTCCTTTATCGGCCATTACATTGTCGACTCGTTGAGTGCCGCATCATTCGCCTTAGCGTCATTATCTTTTCTAACAGTTGTCGGAATAGGATTTTTTTCCAACACACTAATAACCATAGCAGGAGCGACCGATTTAAACACAGACAAAATCAAGTCAGAAATAGCCGCCTCCTTCAATCTCGCAATTTTTCTTGGATTGATAATTTTATGCATAATATTTTTAATAGGTAAATTCTCGTCAGAAATAGAAACCAAACCCAGCAGCCCTGACGACTTTAAAGCCCTTTTAACACTTTCAATCTCAATACCTGCCGTATACCTCCAGATTACCATTTTCAACTTCTATAACGGGATTAGAAAAACGCAACACGAACTCACGTTCACATGGCTACTGAACAGTGCTCTCGCATTAATATGTATCGCACACACAAACATAGACACAGATATAAACTTATCCGACTTCCTTATCACGTACGTTTGCCTGCGTTATTTATTCTCATTCGCGGCGCTAGCATTTTTCAGAATCACAATACAAAAACACTTAAATAGTTTTTCAGCACGCAAAAATTTATCAAAAAATGACTATATAAAGTACATAATTTGCGGACTCCCTATGGCACTGTGCTTTGGTAGTGAAAGCCTCCTATTCCTTTTACTCTCTCTGATATCAAAACATATAAATGACATTAGCCTTTCTGCATACCAAGCTTCTATTCATGCAGCCAGCATCATCTATATGATTTCTATCGGAATAGGAAATGCGGCAGGAATAATGACTGCACGCCACTACGAAACAAAGGACTTTGAAGCAATTTCAAAAACTCACAGCCAGGCAATCTGGCTTGGACTATTCATACTAACTCCAATCCTAACGGCGTGTTTTTTGCTAAATGAAAATATTTCTCTAATCTACACGTCCGATACAACAACAAGGATACTTATAGAAAAAAACATTATCATCTCAATACCTTTCTTGATATTTGAGTTCATTTATGTTGTCACAAGATTGACTTTGAGAGGCATGAATGATCTTTGGACACCCACTGTAATGACAATACTGACACTGAACGTTTTTGGTGTGTTCTCGTCAGTAACCCTATTATCGTTGTACGAATATACCGTTCACTCCGTATTTATAGCTTTAGTAGCATGTTCATTTACTCTGATGTTGCTTCTATCCTGGAGATTAAGGCATACCCTACATTACGCAAAAACCAATACTAAAAAAAACCTATGTCGTCCAAAATTGCTATGACCTTTACCAACTTAGCTTTTCGAGGTTCGAACAATGACACAGGCTTCCTCACTAACCGATACCAAAAATCAAAATTTAACATTAACGACGATAATTAGCGAACATCATGCCTGGCGAACATTGAGCGGATTACAAACGAACGACTATTACGTTTACCGAAATGCGATACACAGTGGCTGCCATCTTCAACGAACCTTGTTCGAACTACGCCACCCTGAAGTGATGATTTGCGACTTAAGCAATCTTGACCCCGCCTTTAATTACATGTCTGATTTACAGATAGTTAAAACCTGGCACCAAATAAACTCCGCCATTGATCAATCAAAACTTAAAGGCATACGAAAAATACTAGGCGATGGTCTGACGCCGGAAATAGCCATTTCTGGCCCATGCAAGCAGATGCTGTTTGAGTTTAAAACTCAGTTAATTAATAAAATCCTGCCTAAATCAGCCAAACAAAAACAACCAGCAGCCACACACCCAACAACACGTGGCATCTCGAAAAACAGATTGCTCATAAACACTAACGATAGCACCATTAATTTTCACAACCGATTCTGCGCATTCTACAGCGCTTATATATCGCATGAGCACTGGGACAATTGCCTAACCTTGAATACCAGATACATTTACGAAGACCACCCGATTTGGCATAAAATAAAAACACTATCAAAGAATAAACTGTTTTTATTATCAGCCGGTCTACCTCTTGCTCTTGGTTATCTCGCGGCAACTGGAGACGAAAAAATATTCTTTTCTGAAATTCATCGACAAAACGATGCAAGCCTATTGACTCGCCATAGTGAGTTTCTGGATATATTCCCTCATGATGAAGTTACGAATGAGCCATGGTTGATTATAGATAAGTCATATACAGGAGGAAGCCTTAGACAAGCGTCTAACATGATTAGAAAAAAACTAGGTTATGATGCTGACATTAAAACCCTCGCACTTTTCCCAAAAACCTTTAGCGCATTCATGAGCGCGGACTATGCAGTTTATGGAGGAAAATTATTTGAAGTAAGACTCTACGCATCACGTCTCAATAGAGAAACCTGGCATACTCAACTTATAGCTGAGAAGTCGACATGAGACCTTTATTCAAGGACGAACACGTTTCCGAACTGGAAGAATGCCTCTACGAAGCCAGAAAGCAACTACGTCGCTATTGGGCCGGGACGCTCGCATGCTTACCTGACTACGACACATCACAAAATCAATGGAACAACGCTCAAACACAATCCGATCTAGATTGCCAAAACATATTATCTGAGTGTCTATCACCTATCAGTTTTAAAATCGCAATATACTCGGAAGAAATCGCCAGTTTTACCACCCTCGAAAAAAAAGAGGAATACTCACTTCTTATAGACCCCTTAGACGGTACGCACAATGCGACTCTGGGCTTCCCTGGCTACACATCGAGTGTGGCACTTTATTACAATGGCGCATATATATTCGGCTGGGTGTATGACATATCAAGAGATCTGGTGTACACGGCAGCATTAAACGAGGGAGCGTATCTGCAATCCTCGATAATCGTGAAAAGGCTTAGGACACGCACCACCCACTCTTTAGAAGAAATGAGGGTTTCTTTCCATCGCCCCCGAGACGTTCAGGAAAGATCCAGAATTGAAAACATCATATGGTCAGCGGCGAAAGTCCGAATTTATTCCTGTTCTTCATTGGAAATCTGTCTTATTGCTGCTGGGGTTCTTGATGCTTTTATTGACGTAGGCCCACCTGGACACGAACGAAGTTGTGATATTGCCGCAGCAGAGTTGGTACTCAGAGAAGCGGGCGGTGCGTTATTCGACGACAAAGGCGGTATCAGAACTAGCTCCCCACCTTCAGCAACATCCGTATCAGACAATGGAACATTAATAGCCTTATCCACAAAAGAACTTATAAGATTACTCCTATAACTCAAGGAACTGGAGGCAAATCATGTTATTCGAAACAGTCAACCTGAAACTTAAACTATTATCTAATGGCATCAATTTCTCCAAAGAATTTTTGGATTATTTTCAGAACCAAACGAAGCATATTGAGAAAAGACGAGCATATGGCACAGGTGACAGTGTAATACTTGAATCCAGTATCCACACGCCTCAGGAAATGATTCTCGACGGACAAATTATCACGGCCGCTAATTACAACCCTGACTCAGCATATCAAATCGTTTTAGCACAAGGGCATCCAGCATTAAAGCATGGAAGCAAAACCATAAAAATTACATTTCCTTCCAGACCGAAATCCTATGGAGCACAATTAAGCAACGGTGAATTATTCGAAACGCATTTAACCGTATACGGAAACTCTACCCTTGGAATATTTTCACCAGGTCATTGCTATTACTTCAATAATGGTCGCGAGTGTAAATTTTGCTCTCTTGGCGCAGCCAGAGAAAACCTTTCCGACCACAAAATGCGTATCAAGGGTGATTTAGCAGGAGAAGCTGTAGAGATAGCTACCAAGGTGGAGAGTGGACGTTACAAGAGAGTTTTGTTTAACGGCGGCACGATTCCAAATTATGATAAAGGTTACTTAATGCATTTAGACCTAATGGAACGAGTAAAAGAAAGAAACACTGCAAGCAATCTGGATTACCACTTAATTTCGATGCCACCCAAGGATTTCCGGCTTTTTGAGCGCTTCAAAGGATTGGGCCACAAACTATCCATGAGCTTGGAAGTATTCAACGCAGATCTGTTTTCTGAAGTTTGCCCTGGAAAGTCACAGGATTATACAAGACCACGCTTCCTTTCTGCGTTTGAAGCTGCTGTCGAGGTTCTAGGTCGTGGAAACGTCTACGCGGGTTTTGTTGCTGGCATGGAACCTGTAGAGTCAATCATTGAAGGCATCGAGTATTTCGGAAACATGGGAGTGGTGCCTGCGGTTGCAGTATTCCACCCCGACGCTGGCTCACACTACTCCACGAAAGCGCGCCCTTCCGTCGACTTTCTAAATACACTTGGTAAAAAAATGTCAGAGATTTATCAACGAGAAGGATTTAGACCGTTAATAGAAGGAAGTGGAAGAAATTCTTTAGATACTGAAGCATATTTAGGAGGTTTTGCATGAATTATTTTTTGGAAAAGGGAGTATTTATTGCATTTGAAGGTACCGATGGTGCAGGAAAATCAACGGTTGCGCGAGCGACATATGACAGAATTCTTGAGTCCCATTCTGCATTGCACTATATAGACAAAAATCGGCCTCCAGTGCCCACAGGCTATACAGAGTTTCATATGTCTAGGCTACGTGAAGTCCTATGGGACTATCCGGACAACGCTCCCTTGGAACAATTGGGTGACAAACACTGGATGAGCCTAATCACAGCGTGGTTTCACGCCACAGATCATGCGGCTATAACACATTTAATCAACTCTGGCGCAAGTTGCATCGCCGATGGTTGGCACTATAAATACCTGGCGCGCTTCCTGCTCAAGAATACTGATTTGGCTGACGATGCGCTGAGAATGTTTTCAACAATTAGGAAACCTGATTTCGTAATTTTTTTAGATGTTGATCCGGTACTGGCAGCACAGAGAAAAGGGTCATTTCGCCTTAGCGAGAGTGGAGCCTACGATGGTGCCAATGAAGACCGCCAACAGGGATTTATTGAATACCAGAATCGAGTTCGATCCAGTTATGAGCGATGCGGTCTGGTGGACTGGATTAGGATCGATACAACCGACCTCAGTGAAGCTGCGGTACTCGATAAGACAGTCACTGCAGTCCAGAGAATCCTTTGCAGGGAATAGAAACCAACAAGTCTAACGATGATAGTTTGATGTCCACACTCCACATGCTCGCGGAGCACCAATTAAGGTTCACGACACCCTCTACTGACCCACCACAATCCCCTGTAGGAGCTGCCGCAGGCTGCGATCTTTTGATCTTGCTGTTCAGAAAATCAAGATCAAAAGATCGCAGCCTTCGGCAGCTCCTACAGGGTAGATCGTGTGGGTTCAGAGGGTGAGGATCATCTCGTGCCACGCCATCCCGCCGTGATCCGACTCCGACGGTTTGATGTAGGCGAAGCCGAACCCGGCGTACAGCGGGATGTGCTGCTCCTTGCACATCAGATGAATCGTCGCTTTATCCATTCCGCGCATGCGTTCGATGAACTCGGCCAGCAAGCGTTTGGCCAGGCCCTGGCCCTGATAGTCCGGGTGCACCACCACCGACATGATCACCACGTTCGGCCCCATCGGATCGTGGCCGATCAGTTCCTTGAACGCTTCGTCGGACATCTGCACATCAAACGCTGCGCCCGAGTTGATGAAACCGGCAAGCACGCCGTCCACTTCGGCAACGATGAAGCCGTCTGGCCAAGTGGCGATGCGCGTGGCGATTTTTTCGCGGGTGGCGGCTTCGTCGCCTTCGTAGGCCACGGTTTCGATGGCGTAGCTGCGATCCAGGTCGGCGGCAGTGACGTTGCGGATGACGGTGTTCATGGCAGCTCGAAAATCAGCGGGAAAGTGCGCGAAGCATAAAGGAATAAGCGGTTCATATCGATTCGCGCGGGGGGCGTAAAGCCTGCGTATAAGCGCTTTTCTTCCGATCGGCAGCGGGCTATTTCTGAGGCGTGTCTCTGATCACCCTTGGGGGGAACCGCTTATGAACAGCGTGGAAATTGGTCTGTTGATGGTGTTGGGCATCAGTACGTTTGGCTTTATCACCCTGGGCATCGACCTGTTGCGGGCACGACGCTTGGGCAAGAGTAAACGCGGTTAAGCTGCCTGCGGCGGATCGGCGATCCGCCGCATGTCATGGACTCAGGCTTTGCTATCGACCGGCACGCAGATTTCCAGGGTGCCGGTTTGCAGCCGCGGATTGAAATCGGCGCTGTAGCGCTCCAGTTCAGGGGAGTTCAGCTCCACATAATGCGAGCTCGGCAGCCAGGTCTGGTAGATGTATTGCAGAGTCTGCGGCAGTTGTTCGAGCGGTCCCTTGTGCTGGAAAACCGCGTATTGCCTGGGCAGCACTTCAATCCACTGGTAGACCTTCTGGTCGAGGTCATCGAGCTTGCTGATTTCCACACCGGCGGTGTAATCGAAGCCGCCCTTGCCGTCGAAATTGCTGCAGACGCCGTAGGTCACTTCGTTTTTCTGTCCCTGGATCTTTCCCAAGTGCGGCAAGAACTTTTCCCACAACGCGGGGATGTCCTTGGCGGTGTCTTGGGTAAATCGACCACGAAATCCTGCAATCAGCAGGAAGTGTCCATGTTCGAAGCGAGGTTCCGCCACTTCGACGCGTTTTTGCTCATCCATGACTCGACTCCTGGAACAAAAATAGGGGTTCGGCTGCTGAGTATAGAAGCCAAACCCCGTTTGCAATGTTACAGGGCGTGCAACGCGTCGGCGGCACCGGCGCCAATGAACTCGTTATACCCGGATACGATCACGTACACCGCGAAATAGCAGAAGATCGCGGCAGAAGCCATGTAGGAATAGCGCAACAGTTTGTCGCCTAGCAGCTTGCCGCCGTGGCTCGCGGCAAAGCACAGACCGGCCGACCAGAGCAGCCCGGCGCAGAGGAAGCCACCGAGGAACAGCGCCGAGCTGACCGGGCCACCGCCGCCAGATCGTGCGATCAAAGTGCCACCGACCGCAGCGAACCACAGAATGGCGCTCGGCGAGGACATGGCGAGGAAGATCCCGCGGAAAAACTCCTTGCGATGCGAGTTCTGCCCCACCTCGGCAGTCGCCGCCAGTTGCGCCTCATGGTGAATCGCCGAATAGATCATCTTCGCCGCGAAATAGATCAGCAGCGCCGAACCGCCGATCCACAGTACCCAGCGCACGGTTTCGTACTGCAGCAACACAGTCATCCCGGCCAGTGCCAGCACCGCGTAGATCAAATCACCAACGCAGGTACCGAGGCCTAGCGCGAAGCCCTGAAAGTAACCGCGCTGCATCGCCAGGGTGATCATCGCGATGTTGGCCACGCCGATGTCCAGGCACAGCGAGAGGCTCAGCAAAAAGCCGCTGGTGAATTCCATAAAGCATTTCCTTGGAAAAAATTATCGTGGTGCACGCTGGACAGTCAGCCATCGCTGCCCTTATCTTCGGCCACAGGTCACCGCAGTGACCAGCGTCGCTCGGACGGTTCCGGGCGCTTACGTTATCCGAGGCACCAATGGCTGAACAAGGTTCGCCGCGCCGCTTTGCGCGCATAGATCGACTCCCCCCTTACGTTTTCAACATCACCGCCGAGCTGAAAATGGCCGCCAGGCGTCGTGGTGAAGACATCATCGACTTGAGCATGGGCAACCCCGACGGGGCCACGCCGCCGCACATCGTCGAAAAACTGGTACAAGTTGCCCAACGCGAAGACACCCACGGTTACTCCACCTCCAAGGGTATTCCGCGTCTGCGCCGGGCGATTTCCAACTGGTACAAGCAACGCTACGAAGTCGACATCGACCCGGAAAGCGAAGCCATCGTCACCATCGGTTCCAAGGAAGGTCTGGCGCATTTGATGCTGGCGACTCTGGATCAGGGCGACACGGTGCTGGTGCCGAACCCGAGCTACCCGATTCACATCTACGGCGCGGTGATTGCCGGCGCTCAGGTACGTTCGGTGCCGCTGGTGCCGGGCGTGGATTTCTTCGATGAACTGGAGCGAGCGATTCGCGGCTCGATTCCCAAGCCGAAGATGATGATTCTCGGCTTCCCGTCCAACCCCACCGCGCAGTGCGTGGAGCTGGATTTCTTCGAACGGGTGATCGCCCTCGCCAAGCAGTACGACGTGCTCGTCGTGCACGACCTGGCTTACGCCGACATCGTCTACGACGGCTGGAAAGCCCCGTCGATCATGCAGGTGCCGGGCGCGAAGGACATTGCGGTGGAGTTTTTCACCCTGTCCAAAAGCTACAACATGGCCGGCTGGCGCATCGGTTTCATGGTCGGCAACCCGGAGCTGGTCAACGCCCTGGCGCGGATAAAGAGCTACCACGACTACGGCACCTTCACCCCGCTGCAAGTGGCGGCGATTGCCGCACTAGAAGGCGATCAGCAATGCGTGCGCGACATCGCCGAGCAGTACCGCCAGCGCCGCAACGTGCTGGTCAAGGGCCTGCATGAGCTGGGCTGGATGGTGGAGAATCCGAAGGCGTCGATGTACGTCTGGGCGAAGATTCCCGAAGCCTATGCGCACCTCGGCTCACTGGAGTTCGCCAAAAAACTGCTGGCCGAGGCCAAGGTCTGCGTCTCGCCGGGGGTCGGGTTTGGCGAGTACGGCGATGACCATGTGCGCTTTGCACTGATCGAAAACCAGGACCGGATTCGTCAGGCCGTGCGCGGGATTCGCGGGATGTTCCGGGCGGATGGCCTGGCTCCGAAGTCCGGTAACTGACACCTTCACCCCGTGGGAGCGGGCTTGCTCGCGAAGGCGTCGTGTCAGCTACATCAATACTGACTGACACACCGCTTTCGCGAGCAAGCCCGCTCCCACAGGGGTTGTGTGTGTTCAGTCGTACAATTTCCAGAAACAAAAAAACCGCATCGCTGCGGTTTTTTTGTGTCTGGCGTTCGGCGTTAAACGAACAACGACAGCAACAGGATAAAGCCCAACCCGACCACTGACAGGATGGTTTCCATCGCCGTCCAGGTCTTGAAGGTTTCGGCCACGGTCATGTTGAAGTATTGCTTCACCAGCCAGAAACCGGCGTCGTTCACGTGCGACAGGATCAGCGAACCGGCGCCGGTGGCCAGCACCAGCAGCTCACGGTTGACGCCCGGGATCATCCCGACCACCGGCACCACAATGCCCGCGCCGGTGATGGTCGCCACAGTGGCCGAACCGGTCGCGATACGAATCACCGCCGCCACCAGCCACGCCAGCAGGATCGGCGAGATCTGCGCGCTGACCGCCATGTGGCCGATCACGTCGCCCACGCCGCTGGTCACCAGCATCTGCTTGAAGCCACCACCGGCGCCGATGATCAGGATGATCGCCGCAGTCGGGGCCAGGCTCGCGTCCAGCCATTTGAGCATCTGCTGCGAACCGATGCCCTGCTTGTGGCCGAAGGTGTACAGCGACAGCAGCAACGCCAGCAGCAGCGCCGAGATCGGGTGCCCGATCATGTCCATCCAGGTGCGGAAGAAGTGACCGTCCGGCAGCGCCACGTCAGCGAAGGTTTTCAGCAGCATCAGGAACACCGGCAGCAGCACGGTAACCAGAGTGATGCCAAAGCTCGGCAGGTTCTGCGAATCGGTTTCGCGGGCCAGTTGATCGACCAGTTCCTGATTCGGTGTGCCGGGAATGTGCTTGGCAATGAAGGTACCGAAAATCGGACCGGCGATGATCGCGGTCGGCAGAGCAACGATCAGACCGTAGAGAATGGTCTTGCCGATGTCTGCGCCGAATACCCCGATCGCCAGCAGCGGACCCGGATGCGGCGGCACCAGACCGTGCACCGCGGACAGGCCGGCGAGCAGCGGGATACCGATCTTGATGATCGACACGCCGGTACGCCGGGCCACGATGAACACCAGCGGGATCAGCAGCACGAAGCCGATTTCGAAGAACAGCGGAATGCCCACCAGGAACGCGGCGAACATCATTGCCCACTGGACTTTGTCCTTGCCGAAGGCGCGGATCAGGGTCTGGGCGATCTGATCGGCGCCGCCGGATTCGGCCATCATTTTGCCGAGCATGGTGCCCAGCGCGAGGATGATGCCGACGAAGCCGAGCACGCCACCGAAACCGTCCTGGAACGCCTTGATGATGGTGCCGATCGGCATGCCCGAGGTCAGGCCGAGAAACGCCGCGGCGATGGTCAGGGAGATGAAGGGATGAAGCTTGAACTTGGTGATCAGGACGATCAGTCCGATCACCGTGACCACTGCATCGAGCAGCAGAAACGTGTCGTGGGACATGCCAAACATTGGGGGTGTCTCCTGGCTTGTTGTTGTTATTAAAGCGGGTTAAACAGAATTCGTGAGAATAGCGCCAGCTCTTTCAACACACTCATACCGCCTGTTTCAGACCGTGGGCCTGCCACCAGACGTGGGCCTGGGACGCCAGTTCTTCCACGCTGTGGATCGACGCATTCAGGGCCAGGGTCAACGGCTCGCCCTTCGGCGATTCGAGGGTGGCGAACTGACTTTCGATCAGCGTCGCCGGCATGAAATGGCCGGGACGGTGGGACACGCGGTCGGCGGCAACTTCAGGGGTCAGCTCAAGAAACACGAAGCCCAGGCCCGGCAAGGCGCTGCGCAAGATTTCGCGGTAACTGTGTTTGAGGGCCGAACAGGTCAGCACCGGGCGTTCGCCCAGTGCATCGACACGACGCAATTCATCGCACAGGCTGTCGAGCCAGCCGGCACGGTCGTCGTCGTTCAGGGGGATCCCCGCGCTCATCTTTTCGATGTTGGCGGCCGGATGAAAAGTATCGCCTTCAATGGCAGTGGCGCCGCTCAAATGGCACAGGGCCTGGCTGACGCACGTCTTGCCGCAACCGGCAACGCCCATGATGACCAGGGCGGTGATGGGATGACTCATATAACACCTCAGCGCGCAGACAGCGCTACCTTTGCTAGCTATGACTCTAGTGCACAGGCAGAAGTTGCCGACGCCTTCTTGTCGTTTTTTTGGGTTGCAGCAGGTTTGTTCCCAACGCCAAAAAGCGAAGATCAGGCAGGACCTCGCTTACGCATTTGCAGCTGCATCAGGACAGCGCTACCTTAGTGCCTTGATTTTTGTTTGGCAAGCTGCCCGATGACCACCCCTAAAAACGATAAAAACACGCGCACCACCGGCCGTCCCACCCTCAATGAAGTTGCCCGCCTCGCCGGGGTCAGCCCGATTACCGCCTCGCGCGCATTGCGCGGGGTCAGCACCGTGGCCACCGAACTGGTGGAAAAAGTGCAGAAAGCTGCGCTCGAACTCAACTATGTGGTCAACCCGGCCGCCCGCGCTTTAGCCTCGGCACAGAGTCATTCTGTGGTCGTGCTGGTGCCGTCGCTGTCCAACCTGTTGTTCATCGATACGCTGGAAGCCATTCATCGGGTCCTGACGCCCAAGGGCTTCGAAGTGCTGATCGGCAACTTCCACTACTCGCGCGATGAAGAAGAAAAGCTGTTGCGCAATTACATGGCCTATCAGCCACGCGGTTTCCTGTTGACCGGTTTTGATCGCACCGAAAGTTCGCGGCGGATGATCGAGGCCAGCCACATCCCCTGCGTATACATGATGGAACTGGACAGCGCCGCCGGGGTGAATTGCGTGGGTTTCTCCCAGCTCAGTGCCGGGGAAACGGCGGCCGAACATTTGCTCTCCCGTGGCCGCAAGCGCCTGGCCTACATCGGCGCGCAACTCGATCAGCGCACCCTGCTGCGCGGCGAAGGTTTCCGCAAAGCCCTGCAGAAGGCCGGGCGATATGACCCGGACCTGGAAGTGCTGACTCCGCGTGCGTCGTCGGTAGGCCTGGGCGGCGAATTGTTCCTGCAACTGCTGGCGGCGCATCCGGATGTCGATGCGATCTTCTTCGGCAACGACGACCTGGCCCAGGGTGCCCTGCTCGAAGCGCTGCGCCACGGCATCAGGATTCCCGAGCAGGTGGCGATTCTCGGTTTCAACGACTTGCCGATGTCCGAACACATGGTGCCGCGCCTGAGCAGCATCAACACCCCGCGCGAGGCCATCGGCCGCCGTGCGGCGGAGCAGATGTTGACGTTGATGGCGGGTAACAGCGTGGCGCGGCCAGTGGAAGACATGGGCTTTGAATTGAAGATTCGCGAAAGTACCTGACCTTTGAAATCCCCATGGTGGTCACAAATGCGGGGTTGAAACCCAACCTCTGTGGGAGCGGGCTTGCTCGCGAAGGCGTCATGTCAGCTGGCATTTGCTTGTCTGGCACACCGCATTCGCGAGCAAGCCCGCTCCCACAGGGGTTCCGCGGTGGGTTCAGTGGCTGAGCAATTCGACCAAGGCCGCTGCGCCCTTCTGCAGCGGTTGGCTCTTAAGCCACACCGCGTGCACCGGCAGTACCAGACCGTTTTCGATGTTGCGGAAATTCAGTCGCTTCAAGCGCCCGCTGTCCAGCCACGGCTGCACCACCGACAGCGGGAAGTTGCCCCAGCCCAATCCCGCCTCGACCATCTCCAGCGCCGTTTGCAATGTATCGGTGCGCCAGTGCGATTCGGCCACCAGCGGCCGGGTCTCGCTGATCGGCAAATCACGGCTGGCGACAAAGATCTGCCGCACGTGCACCAGGTCTTCGAGAAACAGATCCTGCCCCTGCAACAACGGACTGTCCGCCGCCAGCGTGGCGATCATCCGTTCGCTGCCGACAAACTGAAAACGCTCCAGCACGTTCATGCTCAACCCGGCAAACGCCAGACACACGCTGACCCGGCCACTGTGGAGCATCGCCAGCACGTCGTCCTGCGGCGCGGTCACCACTTCGATGTCGAGCAGCGGATGGCGCTCGGCAATCACCTTGATCGCGGCGAGCAAGCGCCGGCGGTCGATGTCGGCGACCACACCAATCGACAACTTGCTCTCCAGCCCCAACGACAACTCCACCGCGTGCACTTGCAGTTGCTTGAGCTGCTCGGCAATCAGCCGCGCGTGCGGCACCAGTGCCAGTGCCATGGCGGTCGGTTGCGGTTCGCGATGGCTGCGGTCGAACAGCGGATAACCGAGCTCCGCCTCCAGATTGCCGATGCCCATGCTGACGGCCGAAGGCACCCGCCCCAAAGCCCGAGCCGCTGCGGAAAACGAGCCGCGCTCGATCACCGCGAGGAACAGCTCGATGCTGTCACTGTTGAAATTCACATTTGTTTCCTATCAGCAAAACTGAAAGCTTCTGACTTTTTCTGTCATCGCCATTGAAGCTATCTTTTGTCGCCTCCGCCAGTCCCGCTGGCCATCGATTGCAAACAGAGGCAAATCCCCCATGCAAGGCGTCAAACGCAAACTGGTCTACGTGTCGCTCTACGAAGTGATCGGCATGACCTTCTCTGCCCTCGGTCTGGCGCTGCTCTCCGGCACGTCACCGGGCAGCACCGGGCCGTTGGCAGTGATCATCACCAGCATCGCCGTGACCTGGAATTTCATTTACACCACGTTGTTCGAACACTGGGAAAGCCGTCAGCAATCGCGCACGCGCACGGTCAAACGGCGCATCGCCCACGCCGTCGGTTTTCAACTGACGCTGATCGTGTTCCTGATCCCGTTGATCGCGTGGTGGATGAACATCAGTCTGGTGCAGGCGTTCCTGCTGGATCTGGCGCTGATAATTTTTATCCCGGGCTACACGTTCGCCTTCAACTGGCTGTTTGATCGTGTCTTCGGTCTGCCGGCTTCGGCGCTGCCTGATTCCACCGCTGCGGCATAAATCGCTAATTCGTAAACGGTTATTGCAAGAAATCGGCAGTTTTTCCGGGTCAACCGCCGATATTCACAATCCATGAACTCCGATAGCAGGCTAAGCTTTTCCATCAATAAAAAATGGATCAGCCCATGACTGCTCACGCCCCTGCCGCTACGCAACACGACGGCATCGACCCGGTACGCGCCGCCGAGATTTCCGCTCGCATCGACCGCCTGCCTGCCGTCGCCACGATCTGGCGACTGGTGGCGCTGTTGTCGATTGGCGGGTTCTTCGAACTCTATGACCTGTTCCAGACCGCTTACATCAGCCCCGGACTGATCCGTGACGGGATCTTCGCCACCGGCAATCAGGGCGTGTTCGGTTTCTCCGATCAGGCGGCGTTCGCTTCGGCAACGTTCCTTGGCCTGTTCCTTGGCGCCAGCCTGCTCAGCCCGTTGGCCGATCGTTTCGGTCGGCGTGCGATCTTCACCTTCGCACTTGTCTGGTACACGGTGGCCACGGTGCTGATGGGTATTCAAAGCTCGGCGCTGGGGATTATTGGCATGCGTTTTCTGGTGGGCATCGGCCTCGGGATCGAGCTGGTGACCATCGACGCCTACCTCTCGGAACTGGTGCCGAAACGCATGCGCAGCTCGGCCTTCGCTTTCGCCTTTTTCGTGCAGTTTCTTTCGGTACCGACGGTGGCGTTGATGTCGTGGTGGCTGGTGCCGCAAGCGCCATTCGGGGTTTCCGGCTGGCGTTGGGTGGTGCTGGCGAGCGCGGTGTTTGCGCTGTTCATCTGGTGGCTGCGCAAGCGCCTGCCGGAGTCGCCACGCTGGCTGGCGCAGCATGGCCGGTTCGATGAGGCCAAGCGCATTCTCGATGACATCGAAGCGCGCTGCGAGAAGGATCACCGCCAACCGCTGGACGCCCCGGAAGCGGTGCCGGTCGATGTCGAAGGCAAGGGCCGCTTTGCCGATATCTGGCAGCCGCCGTACCGGCGCCGGGCGCTGATGCTGATCGTGTTTCACGTGTTCCAGGCCATCGGTTTCTTCGGCTTCGGCAACTGGCTGCCGGCGCTGCTGTCCGGCCAAGGCGTGAGCGTCACCCACAGCCTGATGTACGCGTTCATCATCACCCTCGCCTACCCGCTCGGGCCGTTGCTGTTCGTGAAGTTCGCCAATCGGTTCGAGAACAAGTGGCAGATCGTCGGCTCGGCTCTCGGCGCCATGACTTTCGGCACCTTGTTCGCCTTGCAGACCAGCGCCTTCGGCCTGATTTTCTGCGGGGTGATGATCACCTTCTGCAACGCCTGGCTGAGCTTCAGTTATCACTCGTACCAGAGCGAATTGTTCCCCACCAACATCCGCGCCCGGGCGGTGGGTTTCTGCTATTCGTTCAGCCGCTTGTCGACGGTATTCAGCAGTCTGTTGATCGGTTTGTTCCTGGATAATTTCGGCACGCCTGGGGTGCTCGCGTTCATCGTCAGCAGCATGCTGATCGTGATGCTGACCATCGGCTGTTTCGGCCCGCGCACGCGTAATCTGGCGCTGGAGAATATTGCTCATCGGTAAGGGCCAAGCGGACATCCTCTGCCGCCTCACGGCAAGGGCTAACCGCTGCGCTCGTCCAATATATTTCCAACCAACTCAAATAAAACAACTTTTGATAGAGGCACGGTAATTGCTCGACTACGCCGGTCAGCAATTATTCATAGGTCCTTCATCATGATGTTGATCAGTGCCAAACAGCAGCAACTCATCCACCTGCCCAAGCGGCTGGCGGACGACGCGACCACGGCTGCCGCTGCCGGTCTGCAAAGCGGCCTGCTGCAATCGCTGCAGAATCAGACCCGGGCGCAAGCCGCCGATGCGACCTCCAAGGTCGAGGATTCGGCGACGCAGATCGCTACCCAGCAAGTGGCCGCCGCCGCACGCATCAGCGACAACGTCGACGAGGCATTTGCCAAGACCCGCGTCGGTCTGCAAACCACCGATGCCAAAACTGCCGGCGGCACCTCCGCCACCGACGCGTTCAAGGACTACATGAGCAAGTCGCCGGAACAGCGTCTGCGCGACAGCGTCCTTCAGAGCATGGGCATCACCGAAGACGACATCAAAGCCATGCCGCCGGAGAAACAACTGGCCATCGGCAAAGAGATTGCCGAGCGTTTGCAGGACAAGATGCAATTGGCACAGTCGGAGAAAAACAACGTCAATGACGTCAAGGACAGCGACAAGCTGGCGGACAAGTTTCTCGCCGCGCTTTGATCTGAAGTTTGCGTAGGAACCCTGTAGGAGCTGCGGCACGTTGCGATCTTTTGATCTTTTGATCTTTGAAATCAAGATCAAAAGATCGCAGCGTGCCGCAGCTCCTACAGGGGTTTTCGGGTGGTCAGTTCAGTTGCAACGTCGCATTGAACTGCCCGATCGCGTCCACCACATGCCGCGATCCCTGCTGAATCTCCAGGATCACCTCCCCCGCTTCGTTGGCCAATTCCACCCCCAGCCCGGTGCGGCTCAGGCTCGATTGCATGCTCGACACCGCACTCAGCGACAGATCGTGGTTCTTGCGCACCACTTCGACGATCTCCAAAGTCGCCTGACTGGTGCGTGCGGCGAGACTGCGCACCTCATCCGCCACCACCGCAAACCCGCGTCCGTGTTCGCCGGCCCGGGCCGCTTCGATGGCGGCGTTGAGCGCCAACAGGTTGGTCTGATCAGCAATCCCGCGAATGGTCTGGACGATGGTGCCGATGATGTCCGACTGCTTGCTCACGGCATCGATGCTGACCGCCGCCTGGTTGAGGTCATGGGAAATGTCCTGAATGATCTGCACCGTTTGCTGCACGACCTGTGAGCCTTTTTGCGCGCAGGCGTCGTTTTGTACCGAAGTGCTGTGGGCCGACTCCGCGGCGTTCTGCAGCGTGGTCATCTGCTGAGTAATATCGCTGGCAAACTTCACCACCTTGTACAGACGACCCTTGGTGTCGAACAGCGGGTTGTACGAAGCTTCGAGGTAAACCATCTGCCCGGACTTGTTCTTGCGCTCGAAACGGTGCGAGTGATATTCGCCTCGATTGAGTGAGGCCCAGAACGCCTTGTACTGTGGCGATTCGGATTCGGATCGGTGACAGAACATACTGTGATGGTGACCGACGATTTCGTTGAGCGTGTACTGCATCGTGTGCAGAAAGTTTTCGTTGGCGGTAATCACATTGCCTTCCGGGGTGAATTCGATCACCGCCATCGAACGACTGATCGCCGCCAGCATGCTTTCTTCTTCGTGTTCTTTATTGATCCGGGCGGTGATGTCCGCCGCGACTTTGATCACACTTCTTACTTGCTTGTCCGCGCCGTAAACCGGCATGTAACTGGCTTCGAGCCAGATTTCCTTGCCGGACTTGTTCAAGCGTAGAAAAGTGCCACTGATCGGCTCGCCACGGGCCAGGTCACGCCACAATCTGGCGTATTCCTCGCTGCGATAAAACGCTTCTTCACAAAACACCCGGTGATGCTTGCCGCGCACTTCTTCGGCGCTGTAACCCATGGTCTTGCAGAAGTTGTCATTGGCATCCAGAACAATGCCCTCGGGGGTAAATTCGATCATTGCCATCGAGCGGCTGATCGCTTCGAGCTTGGCGTTGGCTTCGGTCAAGGCGCAGCTGAAACGCTCGATTTCCTGCAGGTCAGCCTTGTGATGTAGGTTGAACATGGTTGTATCACCTTCCGCGCGGTCTTTTGATTTGATGAAAGTTCAGGTCTTTCAGAATCCACCACTAGGTTCCACAGAACAGGCACACGCCTTCCTCCACAGGAGGAAGTTGTCAGGTGATAAATGATGTTCAATTCGAGCATCCATGCAGCGACGCTCTGATCAAGACATCCTTCTCTTGATAGCCCGCGAGCGGGCCAGCCCTAACGCGTAGAAAAACTTCCATGTACAACAGGCTCCTTGTTGGTTCAGTGTCCGGTGCCTTTGATTGCGCACTCTGGCAGCGTTGAATCACGGCTAACAGATGACGGTCGACATAGTTAGTTACAGCACAGCATAGCCAGCGCCATGCCGGGCGCAAGGCCACTAGTCGGCCAGTATCTGGCACTTTTTGCACAAGAATCGGTTCAGCGGAGCGTCAGTGAGGCGTATTCGCTATCAGATCCAACAAAGCTTGGACCGCCGGTGCAGGCGTCTGCCCCGCTGGCAGCACCAGCGAAAACACCCGTTCAATGCGTGGCGTCAGGGCAAGCATGCGCAGCCCCTGCCGGTCAGCGGGCAAGGTCATTTCCGGCACCAGGGTCACGCCGAGGTTTTCCCGGACCAGGGTGAAGGCGCTGCTCCATTCGCGGACCTCGACGCGCACATCCTGCAACGGCGCGCCGGCGTCAGCGGCGAGGCTGCGGGCGTTGGTCGAGCATCCGCCGGTGGCCAGAACAAACGGCTGCGCCGCCAGCTCCTGCAGATTTACACCCTGCTCGTTTGCACGGAGCGCGAGCGGATGCCCTGCCGGCATCACCGCCACCCAGGCATCACGGCCCAACGGCCAAGCGTTGCGCTCGGGCGCAGGGTTGAGCACCACACCGACGTCCACCAGACCGGCGGCCAACAGGGTCTCGACCTCGTCGTCGCTGACCTCCAGCGCCACCACTTCGATGCCCGGATACAAGCGATTGAACTGGCGCAGCAGCGGCGGCAGGAAACTCGCCAGGACCATGGGAAAACTCGCCAGACGAATCGTCCCGCGCAGCAGCGGCCGGGCGCTGTCGACGGTCTGGCGAATACTCTCCAGCGCGCCGAGCATCAGCCGCGCCTGCTCGATCACCGGCTGGCCGATGGCGGTGGGCAAGGTCTTGCGGTTTTCCCGAGTGAACAGCTGCACGCCGAGGGTTTCTTCCATCAACGCCAAGGCCTGGCTGGCGCCGGACTGCGTCATGCCGACCCGCTCGGCCGCGCGGGTGATGTTGCCGTGATCGGCAACGGCGACCACCAGCCGCCAATGCATCAGGTTCATCATGCCAACAGCTGTCCTTATGCCTGCTTTCTGAAAGATTAATTTTACCGAGGGTGCGCGGCACTATGACACTGGCGCCAAATCCCTACCAGAGAGCTGCCGATGAAGCTGTATTACGCCCCGCAAGCCTGTTCGCTGGCGCCACACATTGTCCTGCGCGAACTGAACCTGCCCTTCGCGCTGATCCGCGTCGACAACCGCAGCAAACGCACCGCCAGCGGCGAAGACTTCCTCGCGATCAATCCCAAGGGCTACGTCGCCGCTCTGCAACTGGATAACGGCGCGGTGCTGACCGAAGGCCCGGCAATCCTGCAGTATTTGGCGGATCTGCAACCGCAATCGGGGCTGGCTCCAGCGCCCGGCAGTTTTGAACGGGTACGTTTACAGGAATGGCTGAATTTCGTCTCGAGCGAGATCCACGGCAGCCTCGGCGCCCTGTTCGATCCGCGCCTGCCGGGCGAGGTGATCAAAGAGAAATTGTTCAAGCGTCTTGCGCTGTTGGTGAGCGTGCTGGAGCAGCAGGACTATCTCCTGCCGAGCGGCTTCAGCGTCGCCGATGTGTTGCTGTTTGTGGTGCTGCGCTGGACGAGGCTGTTTGACATCGACCTGGCGCAGTGGCCGGCACTGGCGCGGTTTCAGGCGCGGGTCGAGCAGCGGCCGAGCGTGGTGGCGGCGTTGGCGGCGGAAGCGGGCTAGAACCGCCAGACCGTTCGCGAGCAAGCTCGCTCCCACACTGAAGTTGTGTCGCACACAAAATTCCTGTGGGAGCGGGCTTGCTCGCGAAGGCGCTAGCTCAAACGCCACAGATCAAACAGTTTGACTTAAAGCCCCGCCGTCACCTTGCTCGCAACCTCCCCCGGCACCCACGCTTGCCACACCTGCGGCTGATCGCGCAAAAACGCTTCGGCAACCTGACGCGGTGGCTGGCGTTTTTCGCTCATCCCGGCCAGCGTGCGGTTCAGCAGATCGATCGGTAACTCGACTTTTTCAAAGAACGTCACCAGCTCCGGGTACTGCGCCTTGAACGGCGCCGACACGCCGATCGCCAGGCTCGCCGGCATCGAACGGGTGCCCCGGGGATTCGGGTTGTTGGCATCGGCCAGGGTCTTCCAGGCCTCGGCATCGAACGGCGGCTCTTCGAGTTTTACCAGTTTGAAACGGCCCAGCAGCGGCGTTGGTGACCAGTAGTAAAACAGCACCGGCTTGCCGCGTTTGATCGACGACGCCACCTCGGCATCCAGCGCCGCGCCGGAGCCGGTGCGGAAGTTGACGTAGCTGTCGCTCAGCGCATATGCCTTGAGCTTCTGGCTGTTGACGATCTCCGAAGTCCAGCCGGTCGGGCTGTTGAGGAAACGTCCACGACTCGGGTCTTCCGGGTCGCGGAACACGTCTTTGTAGCGCGGCAGGTCGGCCACTGATTTCAGCTCCGGCGCCAATGCTTTGATCCCGCGCTCGGGGTCCCCCTTGATCACGTACTCCGGCACCCACCAGCCCTCGGTCGCGCCCTTGACCGTGTCGCCGAGGCCGAACACTTTGCCTTCAGCCGCAGCCTTGACCCACGCCGGACTGCGCCCGGCCCATTCCTCGCCGATCACCTGGATATCGTTTTTCGCCAGCGCCGCCTCCAGGCTGACGGTGCTGCCCGGCAGCGTATCGGTCGGATAGCCGTAGCCTTTTTCAACGATCAGGCGCAGCACTTCGGTGATGAAACTGCCGCTCTCCCAGGTGATATCACCGAAATGGATCGGCGCGGTTTTCTCCGTCGCCGAAACAGCGCCGACACTCAGGCTCAGTGCCAGCAGCGAACCGCCGAGCAGGGTTTTGATCGATCTCATGCGGACCTCTTGTCTGTCAGGATTTGATGGGCGCCGTGGCGGTCGCACAGCGCCTGGGAGCGGCTCATGTAAACGCTGACCGAACGTTGCGAGATGCCCAGTTCGGCAGCGATTTGCGGGTAAGTCAGGCCATCGATCCGCGCCAGCAGAAAAGTCGAGCGGACCTTGCCAGGCAGGCGTTGCAGGCTGCGGTCGAGGCGTTTGAGGGTCTGGCTCAGTTGCGCGAGGTCTTCAGGCGAGGTAGCGACATCGACGTCGATCTGCTGCGCGTGGCGGCGCTCCAGATCTGCGCGGCGCCAACGCTGATAGAGCAGGCGTCGGGCAATCGTGGTGAGCATGGCGCGGGGTTCACGTAGCGCCGTCACGCTGGGTGATTGCAGCAGTTGCGCGAAGGTTTCTGCGGCAATGTCTTCTGCGCCAGCGCCGTCGTGCAGATGGCGGCACAGGTAAGTGCACAGCCAGCGGTAGTGCGCGCGGAACAGCGCATCCAGCTGCTTGCGATGAGAGGTGTCGGCGCCGGACATAGGGGCTCCTGGGTAAGGGGTCGCTGAATGTCCGGTGATCCGGTGGCGCGATCGTAGCAAGGCGCCTTATGCATTAATAATATTTATATTTTATTTTTATATACTTTTTGGAGATATAAAACCAAAGATCGCAGCCTTCGGCAGCTCCTACACTGGAATGCGCTCAACTTGTAGGAGCTGCCGAAGGCTGCGATCTTTTAGAGCAAGCGGCCATAACCCAACTCTTCAGCCTCACGCTGATAGTCGAGCACAACCTGATAATCGCTTTCGCTGGCGGATAACACTTCAGGCAATCCCAACGTCTGCGCCACATCCGGCAGTTCACGCAACGCCTGATTCATCACTTGGCGCAATGTTTCGATCTGCTCATCAGTGGCAGTAGCGACGGTGATAAAAGGCAACGTCGGACTGAACGCGCTGCGCGCCACAACCCGCAATCCACTGACCTCCTGAGGCGCATAGTGCGCAAGATAGGCGTAAGTCACACTGTCGATGGCCGCCAGATCAGCGAGCGCCTCCCGCAACCAGTGCAGACTCTCGCGATGCGCTCCGCTGAGGCTGACCGTGGCAAAGAACTGCCCGTCGCGCTGCAGCGGCGCCAGACGCTGACGTAACAGGTTCATGCCGGTGTTGGAGTCTTCGGCATTGATCAGTCCGCGACTGCCGCGGAAATCCGCCAGGGTTTTGCGCGCATCGTCAGCGCGGCTGAGAATCAGGCTGCAATGATGACCAGCGCTGGCGTCGGGCAGTTCGTAACGCGGGCGCCCGACGATGCGCACCTGACCGCGCAGCGAAGTCATCAGCGGGAAGCCGCAGGTTTGCGTCAGCAACAGATCGGGTGACAACCAGAGTTCGCCGAGCGGCAGACGATCGGCGTTCAGGCGCGAATGCCCCAGATGTTCCAGGATGCGCGCGACCCACCGCTCGTTCGCCGCGCGTATGGGTTCGGGGGCGGTGTACATCAGCAGTTCGGCGTGGCGTTGGGTCATACCCGGTATCCCTGCAAATCAAAAAGCCTGTGGCGGTGTCGGGATCAGTGGTACGGATGCTGCGGGCTGTCGATCGGTTTGCAGCTGTTCTGGCGCCACAACTGCCCGTACCCCTGCACCAGAAACCCGCCACTGCGTGCCACCCATTGCTCACGGCGCATGCGGTAGGCGCGTGGCAAGTCGTACCACGCCAGCCCCGGCAAATCGTGATGCACCAAATGGAAATTCAGATTCAGAAACAGCCAGCGCCAAGCCCAACCCGCCTCGTTGAGCACAGTGCGCTGCTCCGGTTGTGCATGCGGCCGGTGTTCATGATAGGAGCGGATCATCGCAATCGACAGCGCCGGCACGCTGATCAGCAGCAGGTAATGCCAGATCGGTAACACGCTGAAATGCGCGATAAACCACAGCATCAACAGGGTCACCGCGCCGTGGCTCAACCACATCCGCCAGGCCTGACGCTCGCCGTTTTGCAGACGCTGCAGTTCTTCGGTGGCCATCGCGAGCAACGCCAGTGGCGCGCCAATCGCAAAACGCCCGAGCACGGTCTTGTTCAGCCAGTGCAGACTGCGCTCGGGCCGCGAACTGCCCTGCCAATGCACCGCGGCCAGGTAACGGCTTTCAGGGTCAATACCGGGCACGGTCAGGTGTTCATCGCGGTGATGCAACAGATGGCTGTCACGGTAAAGCGTGTACGGGTACCACACCGCAAAGGGCGCGTAACCAAGCAGTTTGTTGACGCCTGCCCAGCGTGTCGGATGACCGTGCAGCAACTCGTGCTGCACCGACAGCCACAGCACCAGCAGCGGAATCAGCAACAAGGTACTCAAACCACGGCCGAGCCAGTGGCTGTTGACGATGATGGCGAACCAACTGCCGTACACGCCGATCAGCAACAACCAGGTCGGCCATTCGCTGCGGGCGGTGAAACGTTGGCGCAGGGTTTCGATCTGTTGCCGATGATCGGCATCGAAGTAATTCGGCATGGCGTGGCTCGGAACAGGAATCCTGCCTTTCTGTGCAACGAGCCTGCTGAATCTTGCAGATTATTTTTTCTGCGTCCGCCGCTTGCAAGTTGGCCGACTCAAGCCTTCCCTGGCCTGTGTCGCGCATTCTCTTATAATCGGCGCCTCGCCCACCGCCAGTCCGATCCCATGCCCGATACACGTTACAGCCTGCTCGACGCCACTCTCTGGCCGTTGATGAACAAGTTTTACCGCAGCCACCAATCGTCGATGAAAGCAGTACGTGATGCGCAATTGTGGGTGGCGCGGCGCGAGGAGATCGTTGCCGCGCTGTGCCTGCGGCCGGTGGCGGGCGGGTATTGGTTGACCGGGTTGTTTGTCGATCCGGGCTGTCGTGAACAGGGGATTGCAGCGCAGTTGATCGCGGCAGCGGTGAAGGATCTACAGGAACCGGTGTGGCTGTTCTGCCATCCGGATTTGCGCGGGTTTTATGAGCGCCGCGGGTTCAGCTTTGGTCCCGCCCTGCCCTATGCGCTGGCCGAGCGCTTGAGCCGCTATGCGCGGAGCAAGCCGATGATTGCGATGGGGCTTTTATAAGATCAAAAGATCGCAGCCTGCGGCAGCTCCTACAGGGAGCAATGTAGGAGCTGCCGCAGGCTGCGATCTTTTGACTTTGCTTAATCGTCAGCCGTGGGATCGAGATCCGGGAACATCACTTCGGTAAAACCGAACTTGCTGAAATCGGTAATACGCGACGGATACAGGCGACCGATCAGGTGATCGCACTCATGCTGCACCACCCGCGCGTGAAAGCCTGAGGCCACCCGCACGATCGGCTCGCCTTTGGGGTCGAAGCCTTCGTAACGGATCTGCTGATAGCGATCCACCGCGCCGCGCAAACCGGGCACCGACAGACAGCCTTCAAAACCCTCTTCGGTCAGCGGATTCAACGGCGTGATCAGCGGATTGATCAGGATCGTCTGCGGCACTGCTTCGGCGTCCGGATAGCGTTCACTGTGCTCGAAACCGAAGATCACCAGTTGCAGGTCGACGCCGATCTGCGGCGCGGCCAGGCCGACGCCGCCGACGCTTTCCATGGTCTGGAACATGTCATCGATCAGTTGCCACAGTTCGGGGCTGTCGAACATCTCTGGCGGCACCGGCGGGGCGATACGCAGCAGGCGCTCATCGCCCATTTTCAGAATTTCACGGATCATGGTTCAGACTTCGTCGGTATCCGGCTTGAGCGAATGGTCGCGCCCCAGGCCAGAGACATGTTGTTTGGGCTGTTCAACGAGTTCACCGGGGGCTTTCTCGCCCTGATCCTTGCCCTCGCTGGACATGTGTTCGATCACTGCATTCATCTCGGCCCCGAGCAGCAGCACGGCAGCAGAAATATAGAAATACAGCAGCAGCACGATGATCGCCCCGATGCTGCCATACATCGCGTTGTAGTTGGCGAACGTCTTGACGTAAAACGCAAACCCCAACGAGGCAACGATCCACACCACCACCGCCAGCACCGAGCCGGGGGTGATGAAACGGAATTCCTGTTTGACGTCGGGCATCACGTAGTAGATCAGCGCCACCGCGATCATCATCAGAATCACGATCACCGGCCAGCGCGCAATGGTCCACACCGTGACGATGAAGTCTTCCAGCCCCACCTGCGCGGCAATCCAGCCCATCACCTGCGGCCCGAGCACCATCAGCGCCGCGGCCACCAGCAACATGCCGGCGATGCCCACGGTGTAGACAATCGACAGCGGAAAGCGCTTCCAGATCGGCCGCCCTTCGACCACATCGTAAGCGGCGTTCATCGCGCTCATCATCAGACGCACACCGGCGGACGCGGTGTACAGGGCGATCACGATACCGATCGACAGCAGGCCACCCTTGGATTGCTGCAACTGGTCGATCACCGGGTTGACCTGCTCCAGCGCCTGCGGCGGCAGCACCAGTTCCGACTGCAGGCGCAGCCAGCTGAAGAAGTCCGGCAGGTGCAGGAAACCGATCAGCGCGATCAGAAACAGAATGAACGGGAACAGCGAGAACAGCATCTGGTAAGCCAGCGCCGAGGCGTAGGTCGACATCTCGTCGTCGACGAACTCTGTGACCGTGCGCACCATGACCCGGTGCAGGGGCAGACCTTTCATGTCCGGAAAAATCATTCGCGTCTCCTTTCGCCGCAATACAGGTAGAAGTCGTGGCGACTCAGGGGCCGTGTTCTACATCACGTTAGCCTGTTTGGCGACCGTCGTCGGGTGGCTGCAGGCTTTTGACACAAAAACGGCCATCCTTGGATGGCCGTTCGGGTATTTCGTTCAAGGCCGGATTACGCCTTGTCGACACCTTTTTTCACGGCGTCCTTGGCTTTGCCGACTGCTTGCTGGGCTTCGCCTTTTTTCTCTTGAACCTTGCCTTCGGCCTGCAGCCTGGTGTTGTCGGTGGCTTTACCGACGCCTTGCTTGACGTTGCCGACGGCTTCGTTAGCCATGCCTTTTACTTTATCGCCAGTGCTGCTCATGGTGGTTGTCCTTGATGCATTGAAGGGGAAAAGTCAGTACGTAACGATTGACCGGGCGGTTTTGCGCGGAGTTTCATTTATTTTCGCCGTTCATTTCGTCGTGCAATGCAGGTTGGGCTTTATGTTTGCCCCGCCAGCCCCGAGAATGCGCAGCTATGGGCGCGCTGCGCCAACGATCAGACCCGCAGGAATGTTATGAAACTCGATAAAAAGCAGGCCATTGCCCGTCGCAACCAGGAACTGGGCGGCGCGGTGCTCGGCACCAACAATTGCCATTTCGCCGAACTCAACCGCAACCGCAACATCTGGTGGTTCGACCTGCCGGTATCGCGCCTGGCGATCGGTCAGTACGAGTGGATTCACCTGCTGATGCACACCCCGGCCACCGATGAACTGCTGCACCTGAAAGTGCCGACCGTGTTCCTGCGGGAAAAGCTCGAAGGCCTGGTGATTCGCAACGAAGGCAAGCGCAAGGCGGCGTTGAGCCTGGAGTTGAGTGCGGACAAGGACTCGTATCTGCAGGACATGCGTCCGGCTGGGACTAACGTGAATTTTGCGCAGTTCCGTCAGTAGCAGAAAAAGCTTCGCGAGCAAGCCCGCTCCCACATTCGCCTGTATTCCAATTGGAGGAACGCGGTTGAATGTGGGAGCGGGCTTGCTCGCGAAAGCGACCTGACAGTCACTACAAATCCACAACCTGCACTAACAAAAAGCCCCGCATCTGCGGGGCTTTCTGTTTTACGCGGCGCTCTTCGCCTTGATCTTCTTCAGCTCTTCGTCACGCAACTCGCGGCGCAGGATCTTGCCGACGTTGGTGGTCGGCAGCGCATCGCGGAACTCCACCGAGCGCGGCACCTTGTAGCCGGTGACGTTGGCGCGCATGTGCTCCATCACGGTTTCCTTGGTCAGCGTCACGCCTGGTTTGGCGACGATGAAAATCTTGATCGCCTCGCCGGACTTCTCGTCCGGTACGCCGATGGCGGCGCACTGCAACACGCCCGGCAGGGTCGCCAGCACGTCTTCCAGTTCGTTCGGATAAACGTTGAAACCGGAGACCAGAATCATGTCTTTCTTGCGATCGACAATGCGCATGTAACCGTCAGGCTGGATCAGCGCGATGTCACCGGTTTTCAGCCAGCCTTCGCTGTCGAGCATTTCATCGGTGGCTTCCTGACGCTGCCAGTAGCCCTTCATCACTTGCGGGCCCTTGACGCACAGTTCGCCGATTTCACCCAGCGGCTGCTCGACACCGGCATCGTCGATGACTTTGCACAGGGTCGACGGCACGGGAATGCCGATGGTACCGATCTGGATATTCTGGATCGGATTGACCGTGGCCACCGGACTGGTTTCGGTCATGCCGTAACCTTCGCAGATCGGGCAACCGGTCAACGCTTTCCAGCGTTCGGCGGCGGCCAGTTGCAAGGCCATGCCGCCGGACAGGGTGACTTTCAGGCTGGAGAAATCCAGCTTGCGGAAGGCTTCGTTGTTGCACAGCGCCACAAACAGCGTGTTCAAGCCGACAAAGCCGCTGAACTTCCACTTCGACAATTCCTTGACCATCGCCGGCAAGTCGCGCGGGTTGCTGATCAGGATGTTGTGGTTGCCGATCAGCATCATCGCCATGCAATGAAAGGTGAACGCATAGATGTGATACAGCGGCAGCGGCGTGATCAGGATCTCGCAACCTTCGTTGAGGTTGGAGCCCATCAGCGCTTTGCACTGCAGCATGTTGGCGACAAGGTTGCGGTGAGTGAGCATCGCGCCCTTGGCCACGCCGGTGGTGCCGCCGGTGTATTGCAGCACCGCGACATCGCTGCTGTGCGGATTGGCTTCGGCCACTGGCTGGCCCTGGCCCTTGCTCAGCACGTCGTTGAACTTGACGGCTTTGGGCAGGTGATAAGCCGGAACCATCTTCTTCACGTACTTGATCACGCTGTTGATCAGCAGGCGCTTGAGCGGCGGCAGCAGGTCGGCGACTTCGGTGACGATGACGTGTTTGACCCCGGTTTTCGGCACCACGGCTTCTGCCAGGTGCGCCATGTTGGCCAGGCAGACCAGCGCTTTGGCACCGGAGTCGTTGAATTGGTGTTCCATTTCCCGCGCGGTGTACAGCGGGTTGGTGTTGACCACGATCAGCCCGGCGCGAATCGCACCGAAGACCGCAACCGGGTACTGCAGGACGTTGGGCAGTTGCACGGCGATTCGATCACCGGGCTGCAAGTCGGTATGCTGTTGCAGATACGCGGCAAATGCACCGGACAGTTCGTACAGTTCACCGTAGGTGATTGTCTTGCCCAGGTTGCTGAAAGCCGGTTTGTTGGCGAAGCGTTGGCAAGATTGCTTCAACACTGCCTGAATATTCGGGTACTCGTCTGGATTGATGTCGGCAGCAATTCCAGCCGGGTATTTATCCTTCCAAAAGTCTTCGATCATGGAAGCCCACTCCTCAGCAACGCGAATTCTTCACCGCATTTGATGCGATTATTATTGGTGTGTGTTTTGTATTGGTGAATCTGGCTTTTATACAGGCCGAGAAGTCACAAAGCGCGCCGAGAGTAGCAGCTTTGCCAAGGGCCGACTAGAGCCAAAAACGGCCTCCATGGTCACGTTGATGACTCAAGACTATCCAGCAGTCATTTTAGAGCAAACAACCTACAACACCCTGAAAGCCCCGATTTTACAGGTTTTCCTCTCCCCAAAAGCATCGCGGGCAAGCCCGCTCCCACAAGGTTGATGAATATCCCTGTGGGAGCGTGGCTTGCCCGCGATCCGCGCAAGGCGCGGCCAGGCACCGATGATCAGGCGATATCGCGCAACTCGCGCCGCAGAATCTTCCCGACCGGGGTCATCGGCAACGACTCGCGCAGGACAATGTGTTTCGGCACCTTGTAGGCGGTGAAATTCTCTTTGCAGTACGCCTTCAGCTCCTCGAGGCTGACCCCGGCTTCCCGCGCCACCACAAACAGCTTCACCGCCTCCCCCGAACGTTCGTCCGGCACACCGATTACCGCGCAGTTGGCGACTTTCGGGTGGGCCATCACCACGTCCTCGATTTCGTTGGGATACACGTTGAAACCGGAGACGATGATCATGTCCTTCTTGCGGTCGACGATGCGCACGAAACCGTCCGGATCGATCACCGCAATGTCACCGGACTTGAACCAGCCTTCGGTATCCAGCACCTCGGCGGTGGCTTCGGGTTTGTTCCAATAGCCTTTCATGATCTGCGGACCTTTGATGCACAGCTCGCCGCGCTCGCCCATGGGCTGCTCGACGCCTTGGTCATCAATGACTTTCAGCAAGGTGCCCGGCACCGGCAGGCCGACCGTACCCAGCCGCGACTGGTCGCCATAGGGATTGGTGCAGGCAACCGGCGAGGTTTCGGTGAGGCCGTAACCTTCGGTGATGCGGCAACCGGTGATCTGCTCCCAGCGCTCGGCCGTGGCCTTGACCAGCGCGGTGCCGCCGGAGTTGGTCAGCTTCAGGCTGGAGAAATCCAGGGTCTTGAAGTCCGGGTGTTCCATCAGCGCGACGAACAGCGTGTTGAGCCCCAGCAACGCCGAGAAGCGCCAGTTCTTCAGTTCCTTGATAAAGCCGCCGATGTCGCGCGGGTTGGTGATCAGCACATTGTGGTTACCGGAAACCATCATGCACATGCAGTTCGCGGTGAAGGCATAGATGTGATACAGCGGCAGCGGCGCCACCATTACCTCCTGCCCTTCGCGCAACAGTGGCTGGCCGTCGGGGCCGAGTTGCGCGAGGCAGGCGCGCACTTGTTGCATGTTGGCTACGAGGTTGCCGTGGGTCAGCATCGCGCCCTTGGCCAGACCGGTGGTGCCGCCGGTGTACTGCAACACGGCGATGTCGTCGAGAGCGACTTTCAACGGTTTGATGCCCAGGCCACGGCCCATGCGCAGCGCACTCTTGAACGAAATCGCCTGCGGCAGCGAATACGGCGGAACCATTTTCTTCACTTTGCTGACCACGGTGTTGATCAGCCAGCCCTTGGCGGTGGGCATCAGGTCGCCCATCTTCGCTTCGATCAAGTATTGCAGGTCGGTGTCGGGCAGTACTTCCTGAACCTTCTGCCCGAACATGTTCAGGTACACCAGCGCCCGGGCACCGGAATCCTTGAACTGGTGACGCATCTCCCGCGCGGTGTACAGCGGGTTGGTGTTGACCACGATCAGCCCGGCGCGCAAGGCGCCGAACACGGCGATCGGGTATTGCAGCACGTTGGGCATCTGCACCGCGATGCGATCCCCCGGCACCAGATCGGTGTGCGCTTGCAGGTAACCGGCGAACGCCGCGCTGTAGCGCTCGAGTTCAGCGTAGGTCAGGGTCACGCCCATGTTGCTGAAGGCGGGCCGGTCCGCGAACTTCTTGCAGGAACGCTCAAACACCTCGATCACCGACTTGAACTCGCCCATGTCGATGTCCAGCGGTACCCCGGCGGGGCGTTTGTCATTCCAGAAATCAGGTTGCATTGTTCTTGTCCTCTTTACCTGAATCGATCCGGGAGCCGCTTTTTCTGGCTTTCGCTGTATCCCTTGAAAGCACGACGCAAAAAACGGAGCTTCACGGACACTAGCAGTTATGGCCATTGAGGCAAATATGGGCGATGGCGACATTGATCGTATGAATCTTCCTGCCGTGGCGTGAGCTGATCGGACGCGCTATACAATGCTACGACTGCGGGCCGTTACCGCTCGATAAAAAGGGAATTGCCATGATTCACCACGCCTTCTGGCTGGACGCGAGTGACCGCAACCGGCTGTTCGTCAACCAATGGTTGCCGGCCGCGCCGCTGAAAGCGCTGATCCTGCTGGCACATGGCATGGCCGAGCACAGCGCTCGCTATGCGCGGCTGGCGGAAGCGCTTTGCGCGCAGGGTTACGGGGTGTACGCGCCGGACCTGCGCGGCCATGGCCGGACTGCGGAAAACGGTACCCTCGGGCATTTCGCCGATGACGATGGCTGGTGCAAGGTGCTTGGCGATCTGGCCAGCCTCAATCAGCACATCGGCCAGCAACATCCCGACGTGCCGATCATCCTGCTCGGGCACAGCATGGGCAGCTACCTCGCCCAAGGCTATCTGCTGCACCACAGCGCCAGCCTGCACGGGGCGATTCTCAGCGGTTCGAATTTCCAGCCAGTGGCGCTTTACCGCGCGGCGAGGCAGATCGCCCGCTTCGAGAAGCTGCGCCAGGGTGGCAAGGGTCGCAGTGCGCTGATCGAGTGGCTGTCGTTTGGCTCGTTCAACAAAAAATTCAAACCGGTGCGCACCCCGTTCGACTGGCTGAGCCGCGATCCGGTAGAGGTCGATCGCTACGCCAACGACCCGTTATGCGGCTTTCGCTGCACCAATCAATTGTGGATCGATCTGCTCGGCGGGTTGCAGCAGATCAGCAAAGCGTCCAATCTCGCGCAGATCGACCCGGGCCTGCCGCTGCTGGTGATCGGCGGTGAATGTGATCCGGTGAGTGAAGGCAAGCGTCTGACAGATCTGGCCAACGCCTTGCGCGCGGCCGGCAGCCAGCACCTGCAATTGAATATCTACCCGCAGGCCAGGCACGAATTGTTCAATGAAACCAATCGCGACGAAGTGATTGCCGACGTGCTGGCATGGATCGACCAGGCACTGAGCCATCGGCGCCCGCACCGCAGCGAATGACTTTTATGGATTCACTTTAATCCGTCACAGGAATCAACACCGATGACCCAGGTTACCAACATCCCTTACGAAGCCCTCGAAGTCGGCCAGACCGCCAGCTACAGCAAGACGGTTGAAGAGCGCGACATTCAGCTGTTCGCCGCGATGTCCGGCGACCACAACCCGGTGCACCTGGACGCCGAGTTCGCCGCGGCCAGCATGTTCAAGGAACGCATCGCCCACGGTATGTTCAGCGGCGCGCTGATCAGCGCGGCGGTGGCCTGCGAGCTGCCTGGGCCGGGCACTATCTACATCGGTCAGCAGATGAGTTTCCAGAAGCCAGTGAAAATTGGCGACACCCTGACCGTACGCCTGGAAATTCTCGAGAAACTGCCGAAGTTTCGCGTGCGCATCGCCACTCGCGTGTTCAATCAGCGCGATGAGCTGGTGGTGGATGGCGAGGCGGAAATTCTCGCGCCGCGCAAGCAGCAGACCGTAACGCTGCCGACGTTGCCGGCGATCAGCATTGGCTGATTGACTGCATAAACAAAGTGGGAGCGAGCTTGCTCGCGAATGCGGTGTGTCATACAACGATTACGTTGCTGACATGACCCCTTCGCGAGCAAGCCCGCTCCCACAGTTTTTCGGCGATGCTTACGAGTTGGCGCGAGCCTGGTTACGCAGGGCTTTCACCTGATCGTGATTGCGCTGCACACCGTGGTACTGACGCTCAACCAGGTCACGAATACCGACCAGGTTGTGCTTGTTGATTTTCTCGATGGCTTCACGATAAGCCTTCAGCGCATGGTCTTCACCACGCTCGGCTTCGTTCAGCACAGCCTCTTCGTCTTTGCCGGTGAACATGGCTTTGACGTCGACCCAACGGCGGTGCAGGTCACCGGCAACGCTGGTAGAGGTTTCCGGATCGCCGCCCAGCTTGCGAACTTCGGCTTGCAGTTCTGCTGCAGCGGTAGCGCAATCGGCAGAGCGCTTGGCGAACAGTGCTTTCAGTTCCGGATGCTTGATGTCTTCGGCGCAAGTCTTGAACCCTTCCTGACCGTCCTTGCTGGTTTCGATCAGATCGTTGAGCACAGAGATGGCTTCTTTGTTCACGTCAGTCATTTTTTCAATTCCTTGCGGTTGGTTGAAGATGCAAGGGATATTGCAGTGTACGTGCCAGTTTTTTAAAACGATTATTTTCCTTAATTATCAATAACTTAAAAACAATTGAACCATCTGTATCATGGTTATTTGCATGATCTGTCATTTGGCCTGCATGCAGAATGCCTGTATTTTCCAGAGTGTTTTGAATCCAGATGAACACCGCTGATGAATCCTGAAAAACTCGAACTGCTGATCACCCGCGAAATGCCCTTCGGCAAATACAAGGGCCGGATCATTGCCGACCTGCCCGGACCGTATCTGAACTGGTTTGCCCGCGAAGGCTTTCCTCACGGCGAACTGGGCGGACTGCTGGCCCTGATGCAGGAAATCGACCACAACGGCCTGTCCGATCTGCTCGAACCGCTGCGCGCCAAACACGGCAAACCTGCCCCGCGCCACTGAAGCGCCCTCCTCTCCTGAGCCGACTCGACCATGCCTGACAACACCCGCCGTGCCCGTGACGAAGCGTTCTGGCAAACCTTCGCCGATCGTTACGACGTGCAATCCGGCCCCCTGAATCTGGAAAACGGTTACTTCGGGCGCATGTCGCGCACGGTGATCGAGGACTACCAGCGCAACATCGAGCTGATTAACACCAGCAACTCGGTCTACGTGCGCCAGCGCTTCGAACAGCACGACGGCCTGGAGATCCGCGCGCAACTGGCCGAGACGCTCGGCGTGCGCGCGCAGAGCGTGGCGTTCACCCGCAACGCCAGTGATGCCCTGCAGTCGCTGATCCGCAACTACAACCGCCTGGAGCCGGGCGACCAGGTGCTGATCTGCGACCTCGAATACGACACGGTAAAAGGCGCCATGCGCTGGCTGGCGCGGCATCGCGGCGTGGAGGTGATCGAGATCGACCACACCCATCCCGCCAGCTTCGACAGCTTGCTGGACACCTACCGCGAAACCTTCATCCGCTATCCGAAACTCAAGCTGATGGCGCTGACTCATGTCACCCACCGCACCGGGCTGGTGATGCCGGTCCAGGCCATTGCCGCGCTGGCGAAACAGCATGGGGTGGACATCATCCTCGACGGCGCCCACGCCCTTGGCCAGATCGAGTTCGACCTTGAAGCCCTGGGCATCTCTTTCGCCGGCTTCAACCTGCACAAATGGATCGGTGCGCCGCTGACCCTGGGCTTTCTGTACATCGCGCCGCAGCGCCTGGCCGATATCGATCCGGACATGGGCGAAATGCATTTTCCACTCAGCGACGTCAGGGCCCGCACGCCATACAGCACGCCGAACATTCCGGCGCTGATGACCCTGCCGCTGGCGCTGGAAGAGCACCACTCGCTCGGCGGCGCAGCGGCGAAAAACGCACGCCTCACTTACCTGCGTAACCTGTGGGTCAGCGCGGTAAGGCACCTGCCGGGGATCGAAGTGATGACCCCGGACGATGCGCGGCTGTATTGCGGCATCACCTCGATGCGCTTCACCCGCCACGCCGATCAACAGGCGATGGTCGAGCGCCTGCTCAACGAGTACAACCTGTTCACCGTGGTGCGCAACGGTGCGGCTAGCGGGCCAAGCATCCGTATCACGCCGGGGCTGACCACCACCGCCGCCGACATCCAGACGCTGACCCGCGCGCTCAACGCGCTGCGCTGATCCGTTCACACGGTGTATTTGTCGAAGTCCTCGGGCTTGATCTGCGAGGAGGCAGCGAAGGTGTCGATGCCGATGGTCAGATGGCCGAAAAAACCGTCCTTGTGAGAGTCTCGGCCGATCGGCCACACCGTCAGGGTCGAACCCTCGCCGCCCATGGTCCTGTAATAGCTGTCATCGGCGTTGTTCAAGGGCATCGAAGCCCGTCCGCGGTAATCCCGGGCATTGAGTACCGAACGCGAAACCACTTCAGGGAAATACAATTGGCCGACCCAGGCCACGTTGCGCTCTTCCAGATACTCGCTGCCGGTCACGATGCGCACCGCCACATGGATGTGCAGTGCCCGGCCGGCGTAGAACCCCGGATAGATCGTGGTGAAGCGCGCCCGCCCCTGCTGATCGCAGAACTGGCTGCCACGCAGGTACGTGTGATCGTCGGTGCGCGGGATCGAGCCGATAGCCTCGACGTCGACCGCGAGATCCGGATTGACCCGGCTCCAGCCGGAATAGGCGCCCCGCGCGTTGCAATGCCAGATATCCACCAGCGCGCCTTTTACCGGCTCACCGGTCATGGCGTCGACAATGGTCAGGCGCAACAGCAAGGGCAGCCCTTCGGCGCCTTCACTGATGTTACGGCGCAGCAGCTTGGGATTGCGAAAGTACGGCCCGGCGATTTGCTCGGGGGCCAATTGATACACCGGTTTGGGCGGTGCGGCTGAAGTGTCTCGTTCCATGACGCGTTCTCTCTTCCATAAGATGAACGCAGATTACCGCCATGCCCAAATGCCTGTGCGGTAACTATGTGTCGCAGCGTAACGATCATCCCCGTAACTGTGTAGGAGCTGCCGAAGGCTGCGATCTTTTTAAAGCAGATCAAAAGATCGCAGCCTGCGGCAGCTCCTACAGGGGATTTGTTTTCTTTGGGCAAAAAAAAACGGTGCACCGACCAAGCGCACCGTAAAGCCGTAGAACACACAACGAAGTGTCTGGTAAAACTTTTAGTCCAGCAGCGCCAGCGCCTCGGCGGTGCATTCCTGAATGCGTGCCCAGTCGCCGTTCTTGATCCACTCCGGATCAAGCATCCAGCTACCGCCGACGCACATGACGTTTTTCAGCGCCATGTAGCTCTTGATGTTGGCCGGACCGACGCCGCCAGTCGGGCAGAATTTCACTTCGCCGAACGGACCGCCAAGGGCCTTGATCGCCGCCACGCCGCCGCTGACTTCGGCCGGGAACAGCTTGAAGCGGCGATAACCCAGGCCATAACCTTCCATGATCCCGGAGGCGTTGCTGATGCCCGGCAACAGCGGAATCGGGCTGTCGACGCTGGCTTCGAGCAGGTCACGGGTGATGCCCGGGGTGACGATGAATTGCGAACCCGCCGCTTCCGCTGCCGCAAGCATGTTGCGATCAAGCACGGTGCCGGCACCGGTCACCAGTTCCGGACGCTGTTCGCGCAGGATCTGGATCGCCTTGAGGCCGAACTGCGAACGCAGGGTCACTTCCAGTGCCGTCAGGCCACCGGCGGCCAGGGCGTCGGCCAGAGGCAGCACGTCCTGTTCACGCGCGATGGTGATCACCGGCAGGATCCGCGCCTTGGCGCAGAGGCTGTCGATCAGGGCAACTTTGTCCGCCATGGAAACGGTCGGGGATGGGGTTGTCATAGCGGCTGTTCCTTGGCTCATGGGCACCAGTAAATCTCTAGCGTAGGTTGCAGAAACGCGCGAACCGGCATGGCCGCGACGTCGCCGGATGCCAGTGCGGCATTCAGGGTGGTCAGTTTCGACTGACCGGAAATCGACAGAATCTTGTGCCTGGCCGAAGCCAGCAGCGCACGGCTCATGGTCAGGCGCTGACGCGGCACACTTGGCGCCAGCATCGGCCAGCAGCGACGCGTACCGTCCGCCTGCAACGCTTCGCTCAGGTTCGGACTGTCGGGGAACAGCGACGCGGTGTGTCCGTCATCGCCCATGCCCAACACCAGCACATCAATCGGCGGCAGTTCGGCGAGCAGGCGGTCAGCCTGTTCCGCCGCCTGCTCGAGGTTGGCCGCCACGCTGTACAGGCTAAGGAACTGCGCCTTGGCCGCCGGACCTTTGAGCAAGTACTGCTTGAGCAGGCCGGCATTGCTGTCGGCGTGCTCGACCGGTACCCAGCGCTCGTCGGCGAGGGTCACGACGACCTTCGACCAGTCCAGCTCCTGTTTGGCCAGGTGCTGGAAAAACGCCACCGGGCTGCGACCGCCGGACACCACCAGCACCGCGTTGCCGCGGGCAGCAATAGCGTCGCTGAGTTGCTTGGCCACGTTCAACGCCAGACCTTCGGCCAACAGCACCGGGCTCTTGAATTCGTGGGCAGTCACGCCCGTCGGCAGTTGCACATCAGATATCGCCATACCACGACCTCCCGTCCCGCGTAATCAGTGCGATCGAGCTCATCGGCCCCCACGACCCGGCCGCATACGGCTTGGGTGCGTCACCGGATTTCTTCCAGCCGGCGATCAACTGGTCACACCACTTCCACGCGGCTTCGATTTCATCTTTACGGACAAACAGGTTCTGATTGCCGTTCATCACTTCCAGCAACAAACGCTCGTAGGCATCGGGGATCCGCGCGCTGCGCCAGGTGTCGGAAAAATTCAGTTGCAGCGGACCGCTGCGCAGTTGCATGCCCTTGTCCAGGCCCTGCTCCTTGGTCATCACGCGCAAGGAAATGCCTTCGTCCGGTTGCAGGCGGATGATCAGTTTGTTGCTGATCTGCAGGCGTTGTTCCGGCGCGAAGATGTAGTGCGACGGTTCCTTGAAGTGAATGACGATCTGCGACAGTTTCTGCGGCATGCGCTTGCCGGTGCGCAGGTAGAACGGCACGCCGGCCCAGCGCCAGTTGCGGATGTCGGCACGCAGGGCGACGAAGGTTTCGGTGTCGCTCTGGGTGTTGGAATTCGGTTCTTCCAGATAGCCCGGAACCGACTTGCCTTCGCTGTGACCGGCGATGTACTGGCCGCGCACCACTTGCGTGGTCAGGCCTTCCGGGCTGATTGGCGCCAGTGCCTTGAGCACCTTTACCTTCTCGTCGCGGATGCTGTCGGCGGACAGGTCGGCAGGCGGGTCCATGGCGATCAGGCACAGCAGCTGCAGCAGGTGATTCTGGATCATGTCACGCAGTTGGCCGGCCTTGTCGAAGTAGCCCCAACGGCCCTCGATGCCCACCTTCTCGGCCACGGTGATTTCCACGTGGGAGATGTAATTCTGGTTCCACTGGGTTTCGAACAGGCTGTTGGCGAAACGCAGGGCGATCAGGTTCTGGACAGTCTCTTTGCCCAGGTAGTGGTCGATGCGGTAGGTGCGGTTCTCCGGGAAGAACTGCGCCACGGCGTCGTTCACTTTGCGCGAGGATTCCAGGTCGGAGCCGATCGGCTTTTCCAGAACCACGCGGGTGTTTTCCGCCAGACCGACTTTCGCCAGGTTCTCGCAGATCGCGCCGTACACGGCCGCCGGGGTGGCGAAGTAGGCAATCATGCGTTGCGTGGTGCCGGCGGCTTCGGCCAGCGCCACATAATCTTCGGACTTGAGGAAGTCGACGTGCAGGTAGCTCAGGCGCGCGAGAAAGCGCTCGGCCACGGCCTCGTCCAGCTCTTTGCCGACGTAACGGCGCAGTTCGGCGGCGATGAACGCCAGGTGCTGCTGTTCGGAGCCGGCTTCACGGGCCAGCGCGATGATGCGCGTGTCCTCGTGCAACAGGTCAGCGCCATCGAGGTGATAAAGGGCAGGAAACAGCTTGCGCAGGGCCAGATCGCCCAAAGCGCCGAACAAGGCAAAGGTGCACGGTTCAACCGTAATCGAAGGCATGATGTTTGTTCTTTTATCAAGTTAAGCTACAAATACCTTTTTTCAAGGCATCACTCAAGGGAAAATGTAGTAATAACCACAACATTTTCGCAAAATGCAGATTCCGAGTGGTGGTCGGTCGGAGCCATCAGTAGGATAGGCCACCGTCACGGGTCACATCAAAGGCCCAATTTGCATAGCCCGGCGCAGATTTGCGCAGGTGAATTAGGAATTCCATATGGACCGCGTGCGAAATTTACTGGAACAGATCCAGAGTCGCCTGGAAGAGCTGAACAAGGCCGAACGCAAAGTCGCCGAGGTGATCCTGCTCAACCCGCAGCAGGCCACCCGCTTCAGCATCGCCGCCCTCGCCCAGGCAGCAAAGGTGAGCGAGCCGACGGTCAACCGTTTCTGCCGCTCGTTCGGTGTCAGCGGCTACCCTGAACTCAAGCTGCAACTGGCGCAGAGCCTGGCCAGTGGCGCGGCGTATGTCAGCCGTGCGGTGGAGGCTGATGACAATCCCGAAGCCTACACGCAGAAGATTTTCGGCAGCGCCATCGCCTCGCTGGACAGCGCCTGCCAGGCACTCGATCCGAACCTGATCAGCCGCGCCGTCGACCTGTTGATTCAGGCGCGGCAGATCCACTTCTTCGGCCTCGGAGCGTCGGCGCCGGTAGCGCTGGACGCCCAGCACAAGTTCTTCCGCTTCAACCTCGCCGTCACCGCGCATGCCGATGTGCTGATGCAACGGATGATTGCCTCGGTGGCACACACCGGCGAGCTGTTCGTGATCATTTCCTACACCGGGCGCACCCGTGAGCTAGTGGAAGTGGCACGCATCGCCCGGGAGAACGGCGCCTCGGTGCTGGGCCTGACCGCCGAGAACTCGCCGCTGGCCAAGGCCAGTACGCTGAGCCTGAACATTCCACTGCCGGAAGACACCGACATCTATATGCCGATGACCTCGCGGATCATTCAGTTGACCGTGCTGGATGTGTTGGCGACGGGCATGACCTTGCGCCGCGGGGTGGATTTCCAGCCGCATTTGCGCAAGATCAAAGAGAGTTTGAATGCCAGCCGGTATCCGGTGGGTGATGAATTTAACTAAGGTCAAAAGCACCCTCACCCCAGCCCTCTCCCCGAGGGAGAGGGAGCTGACCGAGGTGCCTTGCGCTATACATCGACCTGAAATATCCAGTCGATTATGGATTCAGCACTGCTCTTTCATTTCGGCGTAATTCTTCAGCATCCCCAGATCGGTCCCCTCTCCCTCCGGGAGAGGGCTAGGGTGAGGGTAGCGGTGTACTTGGCACACTCAAGCCGCCGCCCACGCCTGCAAACTCAAATGCGCCTTCTCCCCCGGCGCCAGGTGCAGGCTGTCGGTACCGCCCGCAGCCGCTTCGACACAGACAAACTCCGCCACCTCATCCCAGCTCACGCCCAACAATGGCCGTGCGCCCGGATGCCAGACCACGGTGTCGGCACTGTCACCGGTATCGATGCACAGCTCGCGCTGCCAGGCGTGATCCTTGAGCTGCAATTCGCCCTCATGCTGGAACACCCGCTGACAGCCGCCATCCACGCGCAGTTCGCCTTCCTGCTGACAACTCTGCCGATTCAGCTGGTCATAACCCTGCGCTCCTTCGAGCCCAGACAGCGCTATCTCGCCAACATCGCCAATACGCCAGTAAGCGTGCAAAGCCTGGCTCAACTGGCACGGCATGTCGTCCTGATGCTCGGTGCTCAGGCGCAATTCCATGCGTTCGCCCAGGTGCGCGTGCAGGTCCGCCTGCCAGTCGCACAACTGCAGCTGCCAATGCAGGCGCACGCCGTCCTCGGCGCTGCTGCTGTCGATCAGTTTCCAGTCGAGCAGGCGCGCCCAGCCATGGGACGGCCAGGCATTTTCGCTCGGATGACGGCCATACCACGGCCAGCACACCGGCACGCCACCGCGGATGGCACCCACGTGCGGCCACTTCGCCGCACACCACAACCACGGTTTCTGCCCGCGCGGCTGAAAGTGCAGCAATTGCGCGCCTTGGCGACTGAACACCGCCTGACACAGCGGATGATCGATCACCAGCACATCGCGCAGCTGATAGCGCTCCCAGGCGAACACCGGTCGTTCGCGCAGGGATTTGAAGAAGCGTTGCAGCGGATGCTCATGCATGGGCCACGGTCCTGAAAATCATGGGGGTACTTATCAATCCAAAAGCCTTGCATAGCACTTTGTGGCGAGGGGATTTATCCCCGTTGGGCTGCGAAGCGGCCCTAAAAACACTCAATGAGGTGTATCAGTCAGACCGCGTTTTACGGATTTGCGACTGCTTCGCAGCCGAACGGGGATAAATCCCCTCGCCACAAATGCGTACGACACAAACCTTGCTGCGAGTGTCACAAAAAAAAGCGGACAGCCTTGGCTGTCCGCAAATATGCGCACATAGAGAGGAGCTTATCGCAACAACGTCAGAACGTAGACTGAATTTTCAGGCCGGCAACCAATGCGTTGTCCACTTGATCAACACCACCCGGGTGAGTGATGTACTGCAGGTTCGGACGCACAGTCAGCCAGTTGGTAACGTGGAAGCCGTAGTTGATCTCGTAGTTGTATTCGGTCTCACGAATCGGCGAGAACACCGGATTGTCGTAGTCCGAAACACCGTTGGAAGCGTTCAGCAGCTCGGCGTTTTTCTTCACGTCATCGTTGACGTGAATACGCGCCGCGCCAATGCCGACGTCATCCTTCGGACGGGCGTCGAACGGGCCTTTGTAGACAAACATCACCGACTGGTAGTTATCGATGAAGTTGGTGTCCTTGTCGTGGAAGGTCGCGTTGGCGGCAATGTTCAGACCACGGGAAGCGTCGCCGTTGTGGCTGGTGAGTTGCTGTTGCGCGACGAACCAGTAACCGTGTTTGCTGCTGTGGTTCTTGTAGGCGTCGCGGGTAGTAGCCGCGTCGAAACCATTGACGTCTTCACGGACGTCGCTGGCGTCAGCCGTGCTCTTGTAGTAACCAACGCGGTATTCGCCCGGCAGGCTGTTGACCTTCGGCGACCAGACCAGCTCGACCGGCAACACAGTACCTTTGGTGCCGCTGCCGCTGAGCTTGAAGCCGTTGCCGTGTTCCAGCTGCGACGGGTTCTGGTTGTACGCACCGATTTGCGCGTAGAGCTCGTCGTTGATGTTGTACTTCACACGGATCGCGGCCTGGCTCACCGGCCAGTTGTACCAGATGTTGGTCGCCCAGTTACCCACTTGCGAGCCGCAGAACGCCAGGTTCTGGAATTCGCACGGGAAGGTGTTGAAGTCTTCGCCTTCACCGAAATAACCGGCCTTGACGTCGAGTTTGTTGTCGAAGAACTGGTGCTGAATCCACAACTGGGTCAGACGCACCATGTGGCCGCGACCGTAGACTTCCTGCGAAGACGACAAGGTGCCGGCACGCGGATCGCCCACGCGGTCGTTGGAGATGTTTTGCCCGTTACGGTTGGTCAGCTGGATCTTGGCCTGGGTGTTGTCCCAGCCCCAGAGTTTCTGCAGGTCCAGCGCCACGCCCAGACCGAACTGATCGCTGTAGCGACCGGTCTTGTCGTCGTTGTAGCCGCCATGCAGGTTGGCGCCCATTTCCCCGACATAGTCCGCCTTGATGTCGATACCTTGCTCGATCAGCTTGGTCCGCTCACCACCCCAGTCGCCGGTCATCCATTTCGAATCGGAGCTGAAGGCATCGGCAGCCATGGCATTGCCGGCCAGCACCAATGCCGCCGCAGCTGACACTTGGCAGATCAACCGGGCATTGACGTGTTTCTTTTTCATCCCTACATCCTCGTCTTTATTGTTATTAACTGTTTTTTTCCAACGTGGTTTACATAAATTGCGCCGCCCGACTGGCCGGGCAACGCTTGCTCCTTGTGGAATCCGATCCCTGTGGGAGCTGGCTTGCCAGCTATGGCGGTGGATCAGGCGACATCCATGCTGGATGTGCCGGCCTCATCGCTGGCAAGCCAGCTCCCACATGAATGCATTCCAGTTTCGGTCTGTTTACCGCCCTTTGAACTGCGCCACATTCGCCGACCGTGCTTCGGTCTGCGCCTGGCCCGCAACGCCCAGACGCTCGCCAGTCTTGGCATCAAACAACAACACTTTCGATGGATCGAATTGCAGGGTCAGGGTTTCACCCACCTGCGGTGCCACGTCCGGCGCCAGACGGCAGCAGACCTTGGTCTCGTTGAGGTTGACGAACACCAGCGTATCCGGACCGGTCGGCTCGGTGACTTGCACTTCAGCCTTAATGCTCGGCAGACCATTGCCCTCGCCATTCGCCAGCACAATCTGCTCCGGGCGCAGGCCGAGGATCACTTCGCGATCTTCCAGCCCGGCGTCCTGCATGCTCATCGGCAGCTCGCAACGCGCCTGGCCGCTGTCGAGCAGTGCCAGCAGGCGACCGTCCTTGCGCTGCAGGCGCAGCGGGATGAAGTTCATCGGCGGCGAACCGATGAAGCTCGCCACAAACAGGTTGGCCGGGTCGTTGTAGATCTCTTTCGGCGTGCCGAACTGCTGGATGATGCCGTCCTTCATCACCGCCACCTTGTCGCCCAGGGTCATCGCTTCGATCTGGTCGTGGGTCACGTAGACCGTGGTGGTTTTCAGGCGCTGGTGCATCAGTTTCATTTCGGTACGCATCTCGACGCGCAGCTTGGCGTCGAGGTTGGACAGTGGTTCGTCGAACAGGTAGATCTTCGGCCGCCGCGCCAGCGCACGGCCCATCGCCACACGCTGTTGCTGACCACCGGAAAGCTGCCCCGGCTTGCGGTTGAGCAGGTGTTCGATCTGCAGCAGCTTGGCCACGCGAGCGACTTCTTCATCGATCGCCGACTGCGGCATCTTGCGGATCTTCAGACCGAACTCGATGTTCTCGCGCACGCTCATGGTCGGGTACAGCGCATAGGACTGGAAAACCATGGCGATGTCGCGATCCTTCGGGCTCATGCCGCTGACGTCCTGATCGCCGATCATGATCGCCCCACCGGTGATGGTTTCGAGGCCGGCGATGCAGTTCATCAGGGTCGACTTGCCGCAGCCCGACGGGCCGACCAGGATCAGGAATTCACCGTCCTTGATCGACAGTTCGATGTTCTTCAGGGTGTCCGGCAGGCCGGCACCGTAGGTCTTGTTGACGTTGCGAAGTTCGAGCGTTGCCATGATTACCCCTTGACTGCGCCGGCCGTCAGCCCGCGCACGAAATACTTGCCTGCGACCACATAGACCAGCAGGGTCGGCAGGCCGGCGATCATCGCCGCTGCCATATCAACGTTGTATTCCTTGGCGCCGGTGCTGGTGTTGACCAGGTTGTTCAGCGCCACCGTGATCGGTTGCGAATCACCGCTGGAGAACACCACCCCGAACAGGAAGTCGTTCCAGATCTGGGTGAACTGCCAGATCAGGCAGACCATGATGATCGGGGTCGACATCGGCAGAATGATCCGCCGGAAGATCGTGAAGAAACCCGCGCCATCCAGACGTGCCGCCTTGACCAGCGCATCGGGGATGCTCACGTAGTAGTTACGGAAGAACAGCGTGGTGAACGCCAGACCGTAGACCACGTGGACGAAAACCAGGCCGGTGGTAGTGCTGGCCAGGCCCATCTTGCCGAGGGTGAACGAGGCCGGCAGCAGCACGGTCTGGAACGGCAGGAAGCAGCCGAACAGCAGCAGACCGAAGAACAGCTGCGAACCACGGAAGCGCCACATCGACAGCACGTAACCGTTCAGCGCGCCGATGGCGGTGGAGATGACCACGGCCGGCACGGTGATCTTGATCGAGTTCCAGAAGTACCCGTCAACCGTGGCCCACGCCTTGACCCAGCCGATGCCACTGACCACGGTCGGCCAGCTCAACAGGTTGCCGGTGCTGATGTCTTCCGGGGTCTTGAAGCTGGTCAGCAGCATCACCACCAGCGGAATCAGGTACAGCAATACCGCAAGGATCAGCACCGCGTAGATCGCGATGCGACTCAGGCTGATAGCGGGTTTGGCAGCAAGACTAGTCATGGCGCTTGGTCCTCAGCTCGGAGTACAGGTAAGGCACGATGATCGCGAGGATCGCACCGAGCATCAGAATCGCACTGGCCGAGCCCATGCCCATCTGGCCGCGACTGAAGGTGAAGGAATACATGAACATCGCCGGCAGGTCGGAGGAATAACCCGGACCACCGGCGGTCATTGCTGCGACGAGGTCGAAGCTCTTGATCGCGATGTGGGCAAGGATCATCACCGCACTGAAGAACACCGGACGCAGGCTTGGCAGCACCACTTTCCAGTAGATGGTCGGCATGCTCGCGCCATCGATCTGCGCCGCACGGATGATCGATTGATCGACACCGCGCAGGCCGGCGAGGAACATCGCCATGATGAAGCCCGAGGCTTGCCACACGGCGGCAATCACCAGGCAGTAGACCACGCGATCCGGGTCGATCAGCCAGTCGAGACGGAAGCCTTCCCAGCCCCAGTCACGCAACAATTTGTCCAGGCCCATGCCCGGGTTGAGCAGCCATTTCCACGCGGTACCGGTGACGATCATCGAGAGCGCCATCGGGTACAGGTAAATGGTGCGGATAAAGCCTTCGCGACGGATGCGCTGGTCGAGGAACACCGCCAGCAGCACGCCGATCACCAGGGTGATGCCGATGAACATGCCACCGAACAGCGCAAGGTTCTTGCTCGCCACCCACCAGCGGTCGTTATCGAACAGCCGCGCGTATTGCGCCAGACCGGCCCACTTATAGTTGGGCAGGAACGTCGAGGTGGTGAACGACAGCACAAACGTCCACAGGATGTAGCCATAGAAGCCCACCAGCACGATGAACATGCTCGGCGCCAGCACCAGTTTCGGTAGCCAGCGCTGCAGCGCATCGAACGGCGAGGCCTTGCTGAACACAGCAACAGAACTCATGGGGAAATCCATAAAAAAGATAAGAGCAGTTGCAAGCTGCAAGCTACAAGACCAACAGCGCGCAAGCCTTTAACTTGCAGCTTGAAGCTTGAAGCTTGCAGCTCGCCGTCAAGGCGGTTATTTGGCCGACTGAACCGCCGCGCCCAGTTTCTTCGCCGCATCGGCCGGATCGGCTTTCGGGTCGTTGATGTAGTTGGTGACTACGTCAAAGAACGCGCCCTGCACTGCCAGCGTGGTCGCCATGTTGTGCGCCATGCTCGGCTGCAGGCCACCGGACTTGGCGTCTGCCAGGAAGTCCTTGGCGGCGGTCTGCGCGCAGGAGTCGAAGCCGAGCTTGTCCATGTTGGTCAACATGTCGTTGCGCACCGGAATCGAGCCTTTGTTGATGCTGAAGACTTTCTGGAAGTTTTCACCCAGCACGACCTTGGCGATGTCCTGCTGACCGGCCGCAGTGCCTGCGTCCTTCTGCTTGAACACGGCCAGCGAGTCGATGTTGTAGGTGAACGCCTTGTCGGTGCCCGGGAACGCTACGCACTCGTAGTCCTTGCCGGCAACTTTCTTGGCCGCAGTCCATTCGGACTTGGCCCAGTCACCCATGATTTGCATGCCGGCCTTGCCGTTGATGACCTTGGCCGCTTCCAGGTTCCAGTCCTGGCCTTTGCCGTCGGCGTCCATATAGGTCGCAACTTTCTTCAGCTCGGTCAGCGCCTTGACCATTTCCGGACCGGTCAGCGCCTTGTTGTCCAGATCGACCAGGGCTTTCTTGTAACCATCAACGCCCATGACCGAAAGCACCACGGCTTCGAACACGGTGCTGTCCTGCCAAGGCTGACCGCCGTGGGCCAGCGGGATGAAGCCCGCAGCCTTGAGCTTGTCGCCAGCGGCGTAGAATTCTTCGAGGGTGGTCGGGTTCTTGGTGATCCCGGCTTTCTTGAACACTTGCGGGTTGATCCACAGCCAGTTCACGCGGTGAATGTTCACCGGCACGGCCACGTAATCACCGTCGTACTTCACGGTATCGGAGACTTTCTTGTCGAGCAGGCTGTCCCACTTTTCCGACTTGGCGACGTCTTTCAGCACGTCGGTGTCGAGCAGTCCGGTGGAGGCCCATTCCTGAATGTCCGGGCCTTTGATCTGGGCCACGCCTGGCGGGTTGCCGGCAACGGCACGGCTTTTCAGCACGGTCATGGCCGTGGCACCGCCACCGCCAGCGACCGCGCCGTCTTTCCAGGTGAAACCATCTTTTTCGACTTGCGCCTTGAGCACATCGACAGCGGCTTTTTCGCCACCGGACGTCCACCAGTGCACGACTTCGACCGAACCTTTGGATTCGGCAGCGGAAACACTGAGAGGCAGAATTGCGAGCGGGAACAGGGAGGCGACAGAAATGACAGTAGCGAGGCGAGAAATCGCATTCATCTGAGATGTACCTTTCTTGTTGTTATGCATGCAAGTCTGGTGCTTGCGCTGCACAGGAGTTTAAACAGGGCGTTTCCCCTCTCAGGTAACGAAGGGATGCGCAAATGTCACCACATGGTTACACAGGAATGCTCCGCGACCATTGCCCCAGAGCGGTTGCCATACTGGGTGCCAAGGGTAGACGCGGAATCAGCACCGCTTGCCAGGCGTGGTAGAGATCGGGTTTGCCCGGCCAGATATCGGCACTTGGGCGGTTTTGCGGATCGAGTTCGTGATGCCAGCTGCCATCGCAGCGATCGATGAAATGGTTTTCGCAGAACTCCCAGAACAACCGGTACCAGCGTTCGTATTGCGCATCGCCGGTGCGTTTGAGCAAGGCGCTGGCGGCGGCGCTGGCCTCGGCATGGGTCCAGTGCAAGCGATGGCGCACCACCGCTTTGTTGTCCCAGTCGAGGGTGTAGACGATCCCCGGCGCGCCATCGACGTCCCAGCCGTGGCGGCAGTTCTGCTCGAAGAGTTTTTGCGCATCGGTCGCCAGCCAGCCGGGCGTGAGCATGCCGGCCTGAACCCGCGCGGCCTCGAGGTGCAGCAACAGCCGCGCCCACTCGAAACCGTGGCCCGGGGTGGTGCCGTAAGGGCGGAAACCGTCGGCCGGGTTGTCGTGGTTGTACTCGCGCAGCGCTTGCCAGTCGCGGTCGAAGTGTTCGATGACCATGTAACCGTTGGCGGCGGCGTGACAGTGAATCACCCGCTCGACAATGCGTTGCGCACGCACCAGCCAACGCGGGTCTTCGGTGACATCGGCCAGCGCGAGGAACGCTTCGGTGGCGTGCATGTTGCTGTTGGCGCCGCGATAGGCTTCTTCTTCGCGCCAGTCGCGATTGAAGAATTCGCGCATGGCGCCCTCTTCTTCGCTCCAGAAATAGGTGTCGATGATGTCGATTGCGTCATCCAGCAACGCCTGGGCGCCGGGACGTTGCGCGACCACCGCCGAGCTGGCCGCGAGCGCGACGAAGGCATGCAGATAGGCGTTCTTGCCGGTGTTGCCATCGCGGTGTTCGGCCACCGCAAACCAGCCGCCGTGCAGCGCATCACGCAACGGCCCGCGCAGGGCGGCGATGCCGTGATCGACCAGTTCGGCAAACCCCGGCAGCCCCTGAATGTGGGCCATGGCGAAGCTGTGGGTCATGCGCGCGGTGTTCATGGTTTCGGCTTGCGCGTGCGCCGGCAGATGGCCGCGCTCATCGAGGTTGCCGAAGCCTTCGGGCAGCTTTGCAGCCTTGGCGAATGCCAGCAGGCGCAGACCTTCGTCGGCCAGCCATTGCTGGTGGGCAGGGGCGTTCAGCCAACTGCTGAAGTCCGGGTGAAAGGTGTCCATGAGTGACCCTTTTTTGTTGTTATGACTGCGGGCAGTCTAAACAACGGGCCGGGGTGGGCTTGTAACGAAGGGGGCGGGTTTTGTCACCGAACCGTGACAAAGAGCGAACCCTCACCCCAGCCCTCTCCCGGAGGGAGAGGGGGCCGACCGAGGTGTAATAAGCTTTCCGCCGACTGAAATACCGAGTCGATTATGGATTCGGCGTTGTACAGTCAGGTCGACGTATCTCTTCAGCATCCCCCGATCAGTCCCCTCTCCCCCTGGGAGAGGGCTAGGGTGAGGGAAAGCTTTTGACCTAATCCACTGAACGCGGCAACTGCAAAGTCACCCGCAACCCACCCTCACGCAGATTCTGCAACGTCACCTCGCCGCCATGGCTGTGGGCGATGTTGCGCGCGATGCCGAGGCCCAGACCGTAGCCCTGCTGCTGCCCCGCCAGACGAAAGTGCGGCTCGAACACCTGCTCCAGCCGTTGCTCCGGCACGCCCGGGCCTTCGTCGTCGACGTGCAGGACAAACGCGCGCTCATCGTCGTCGATGTGCAGATGGGCGTTTTGTCCGTACTTCAATGCGTTGTCGATCAGGTTGCCGATGCAGCGCTTCAACGCCAGCGGCTTGCCCGGATACGCCGCCACGGCCTTGCCCTGCTGGGTCACGCGGCCGTTGCCGTTGGGCGCCAGATACGGCTCTACCAGACAATCGAGGACATGGTTCAGGTCCACCGGCTCGATGTTTTCGTGGATGTCGGTGTCTTTGACGCACTGCAGCGCGCCTTTGACCAGCAATTCCAGCTCATCCAGATCACGGCCGAACTTGGTTTGCAGTTGCTCGTCTTCGAGCAATTCGACGCGCAGGCGCAGGCGGGTGATCGGTGTGCGCAGGTCGTGGGAAATCGCGCTGAACAACTGGCTGCGTTCGGTCAGGTACCGGCTGATGCGTTCGCGCATGGTGTTGAACGCACGCCCCACTTCCACCACCTCGCTGCCACCGCCCTCGGCCACCGGCTCGACGTCGGCACCCAACGACAGATCCCGCGCCGCGCGCGCCAGTCGCTTGAGCGGCCGGCTCTGCCAGTGCACCAACAGGCCGATGAACAACAACAGAAAGCCGCTGGTGAGGACGATAAACCACACCTGCTGCGCCGGCAGGCCTTGTTCTTCGAGACTGGTGTAGGGCTCGGGCAACAGCGAGGCGATGTACAGCCACTCGCCCGGCGCCATCTGGATCTGCGTGACCAGCACCGGCGGGTTCACCGGCTCCAGGGTCAGCGCGTAATGCGCCCAGGAGCGCGGCAGTTCGTCGAGTTTGAGCCCGGCATTGAAGATCCGCAGGTCTTCGGGGCTGACGAAGGTCACCGAGATATCGGTGTCATGACCCAGCGACTGGCGCAGCACTTCGTCCACCGCTTGAATCACTGCGGCCTTGCGCGGGGTGATCGGCAGCACGTCCATGCCCAACGGTTTGTCATTGAGCGTGACCACAAAACGGGTGCCGCCCATGCTGCGCAACTGATCGAGCACCAGCGGCCGATAGGCCACCGGCAACGAACGAAAATAACTGACGCTGGCGGTCATCGAATGCGCAAGGCTGCGGGCGCTGGTGACCAGACCTTCGAGCTGGGTCGCGCGCAGTTGCGAAACCCAGATCACGCTGGACAAGGTCTGCGCGAACAGCACCGCCAACAGCGTCAGCAGCAGCATCCGCCCGAGCAGCGAACGCGGCACCGGCACTTTGCTGGCGAGCCGGCGCAGCGCCTCAGTGGCCATTGCCGGCAACCACGTTGGCCGCCAGTTGGTAGCCGCTACCGCGCACGGTGCGGATCAGTCGAGGCGGTTTTTCCGTGTCGCGCAGGCGCTGGCGCAAGCGGCTGACGGCCATGTCGACGATGCGGTCGAGCGGCATCAGGTCGCGGCCACGAGTGGCGTTGCCGATGGTGTCGCGGTCGAGGATTTCCTGCGGATGGTCGAGGAACAGCTTCAGCAGCGCGAAGTCGGCGCCGGAGAGAATCACCTCCTCGCCATCATTGTGGAACAGCCGATGGCTGACCATGTCCAGCCGCCACTCGTCGAAGACCAGCACGTCACTGCTGCCGCGTTCCTGAGCGAACTGCGCACGTCGCAACAAGGCCTTGATCCGCGCCTGCAGTTCACGCGGGCTGAAGGGTTTGCCGAGGTAATCGTCAGCACCAAGCTCCAGACCGATCACCCGGTCGGCCTCGTCGGAACTGGCGGTGAGCATGATGATCGGCACCTGCGCCTGCCGCGGATGCTGGCGCACCCAGCGGCACAGGCTGAAACCGTCTTCGTCGGGCAGCATCACATCGAGGATCACCAGATCGCTCGGCGCCTCGTTGAGCGCCTGGCGGAAACTGGCGCCATCGGCGGTGGCCCGCACCTGAAACCCGGCACGGGTCAGGTAGGTTTCCAGCAACTCGCGTATTTCCTGGTCGTCATCGACCAACAATATCGACTTGTTGACTGAGCTCACTTCGAAGGCATCCTTGTTGTTGGAATTGGGGCGGATTATGCCTGATGAACCTGGAAAATTTATTGCCTGTTCTGGCCCCATCGCTGGCAAGCCAGCTCCCACAAGGATATGCGTTGCTCACAAAACCTGTGGGAGCTGGCTTGCCAGCGATGAAGGCGACTCGGTTTCAAGCCTGTTCGAGCGCCACACCCGCACCCACCAGCCCGGAATACGGCGCCGTCACCAGCCACACCGGAATGCCCTTGAAGTAATCGCTCATGCAGCCTTTGTCGGCAAAGCTGCGGGCGAAACCGCTGTTGAGGAAGAAATCGGCAAAGCGCGGAATCACCCCGCCCACGATATACACGCCGCCGCGACCACCGGTGGTCAGCACGTTGTTGCCGGCCACGCGACCGAGCCAGCAGCAGAACTGCTCCAGCACTTCCAGGGCAATCGGGTCACCGGCCAGGCCGGCTGCAGTAATCGCTTCCGGGGTAGAGAGGGTCGGTTCATGCCCGTCCACCGCGCAGATCGCCCGGTAAACACGCGGCAGGCCGCCACCGCTCAACGCGGTTTCGGCACTGACATGGCCGATTTCGTTGTGGATGTGCTGCCACAGCTGGGTTTCACGCGGGCTGCTCAGCGGCAGATCGACATGCCCGCCCTCCCCCGGCAACGCGGCAAAACGACCTTCACCGAGATCGAGCAGGGTGCCGACACCCAAACCAGTGCCGGGGCCGATCACCACCGCCGGGCGCAACGGCTCCGGCGTGCCTTCGCAAACCACACGGAATTCGCCAGGCTGCAAGCGGGTCATGCCCAGCGCCATCGCCGAGAAGTCGTTGATCAGCAGCAGTTGCTCAACCTGCAAGGTCTGGCAGAACGCCGTGCGGCTCAGGCGCCAGTGATTGTTGGTGAATTTGAATTCATCACCACTCACCGGCCCGGCCACCGACAGGCACACCGAACCGATCGAGCCCGGCACCAGACCGAGGCCGCTCAGGTACAGGCTGATCGCCTGCTCCGGGGTGGCGAAGTCGGCTGTGGCCAGCACTTGCACCGATTCCAGTTGCTGGTTTTTCCACAACGCAAAGCGCGCGTTGGTGCCTCCGATGTCACCGACCAAAGCCAGTTTCAATTAAGCGTCTCCAGGGCAGAAGTGAAGGCGCTGGCGCCCTGCTCCGCCGAGCTGAAGGCCAAACGCATGAAGCCAAACAGTTCGCGACCGCTGCCGATGTTATTGCCCAACAGGCCTTTGGCGGGTTCGCGCGCTGCAAATTCGGCGGCGTCGACTTTGAGTTCCAAAGTGCCTTTGACGCCATCGACGCGGATGATATCGCCCTCTTGCACCCGCGCCAAAGCGCCACCGACATAAGCTTCGGGGCTGACGTGAATCGCTGCAGGAATTTTCCCCGACGCACCGGACATGCGCCCGTCGGTGACCAGCGCGACTTTGAAGCCGCGATCCTGCAGCACGCCGAGGAACGGCGTCATCTTGTGCAGCTCGGGCATGCCATTGGAGCGCGGGCCCTGGAAGCGCATCACCGCGACAAAATCCTTTTCCAGCAGACCGGCCTTGAACGCATCGGCCAGGTCCTGTTGATCCTGAAACACCATGGCCGGTGCTTCGACGATCTGGTTTTCCAGCGCCACGGCGGAGACCTTCATCACCCCGCGCCCGAGGTTGCCTTCCATGACCCGCAGACCGCCCTCAGGCGAGAACGCACGAGCGACCGGGCGCAGGATGTTTTCGTCGAGGCTCTCGATCGGGCCTTCGCGCCACACCAGCTCGCCGTTGTCAAGGAACGGCTCCTTGGTGTAACGGCTCAAACCGTGGCCGAGCACGGTGTTGACGTCTTCGTGCAGGAGGCCGGCTTCGAGCAGTTCGCGGATCAGGAACGACATGCCGCCCGCGGCCTGGAAGTGGTTGATGTCGGCTTTGCCGTTCGGATAGACGTGGCTCAGGGTCGGCACGACTTCAGAGAGGTCGGCCATGTCCTGCCAGGTCAGTTGAATGCCCGCCGCCATGGCGATCGCTGGCATGTGCAAGGTGTGGTTGGTCGAGCCGCCAGTGGCGTGCAGCGCGACGATCGAGTTGACCAGCGCCTTCTCGTCGACGATTTCGCCGATCGGCAGGAAATTGCCGTTCTGCTTGGTCAGACGTGTGACCTGATGTGCGGCTTCGCGGGTCAGCGCGTCACGCAGCGGGGTGTTCGGATTGACGAAAGAGGCGCCCGGCAAATGCAGGCCCATGACTTCCATCAGCAACTGGTTGGTGTTGGCGGTGCCGTAGAACGTGCAGGTGCCCGGGCTGTGGTAGGACTTCATCTCCGATTCCAGCAGCTCTTCGCGGGTCGCCTTGCCTTCGGCGTACTTCTGCCGCACGTCGGCTTTTTCCTTGTTGGAAATCCCCGAGACCATCGGCCCGCCCGGAACGAAGATCGTCGGCAGATGACCGAAACGCAGCGCTCCCATCATCAGGCCCGGCACGATCTTGTCGCAGATACCGAGCATCAGCGCACCGTCGAACATGTTGTGCGACAGCGCCACCGCGGTGGACATGGCGATCACTTCGCGACTTGGCAGGCTCAGTTCCATGCCCGGCTCGCCCTGAGTCACGCCATCGCACATCGCCGGGGTGCCGCCGGCGAACTGGCCGACCGAGCCGATTTCGCGCAAGGCATTCTTGATCTGTTGCGGGAACACTTCGTACGGCTGGTGCGCCGAGAGCATGTCGTTATACGAAGAAACAATGGCGATGTTCGCCGAGTTCATCATCCGCAGGCTGTGCTTGTCTTCGCTGCCACATCCGGCCACGCCGTGGGCGAAGTTGGCGCATTGCAGCTTGCCGCGCATCGGCCCGTCAGTGGCGGCGCCGCGAATCAGTGCAAGGTAAGCCTGACGCGTGGCGCGGCTGCGGGCGATAAGCCGTTCGGTGACCTCAAGAACGCGGGGATGCATGTGTAGAACTCCAGGCTAACGGATGTGGCGACCTGATTGTCTATGCTGATCAAACGCCGTTGTGCTTGGAATGACAGACGGCTTTTTGACCATTCGGACCAGTTGATTCAGGTCACTCGTTGTAGATAAAACAAAATATTGCCACTAAAAAGGCTTGTTTTCTATTTTTATGCGAATAATCTTGTAATTCCAACAACAAAACGACGGCGGCGCTGCTCAATGACTCTTCGAATCGCAATCAATGGTTTTGGCCGCATCGGCCGTAATGTCCTGCGCGCACTGTATACCCAAGGCTATCGACAGGATTTGCAGATCGTCGCCATCAACGATCTGGGCGACAGCGCGATCAATGCCCACCTGCTCAAATACGACACCGTTCACGGCACATTCGACGCCGAAGTGGCCCATGACAATGAGAGCCTGACGGTCAACGGTGATCGCATTGCGGTCAGCGCCATTCGCAACCCGGCCGAACTGCCATGGGCTGCGGAAAAGATCGACGTGGTGTTTGAATGCACCGGCCTGTTCACCGACCGCGCCAAAGCCGCCGCGCATATTAGCGCCGGCGCACGCAAAGTGATCATCTCGGCCCCGGCCAAAGGCGCCGACGCCACCGTGGTTTATGGTGTGAACCACGACATTCTGCGCCAGTCGCACCAGATCATCTCCAACGCGTCGTGCACCACCAACTGCCTGGCGCCCGTGGCGCAGGTGCTGCACCGCGAGCTGGGGATCGAAAGCGGCCTGATGACCACCATTCATGCCTACACCAACGACCAGAACCTCACCGACGTTTACCACACCGACCCGTACCGCGCGCGTTCGGCGACGCAGAACATGATCCCGAGCAAGACCGGCGCTGCCGAAGCGGTAGGCTTGGTGCTGCCGGAACTGGCGGGCAAACTTACCGGTATGGCGGTGCGCGTGCCGGTGATCAATGTGTCGCTGGTGGACCTGACCGTGCAGCTCAAGCGCGAAGCCTCGGCCGACGAGGTCAACGCCCTGCTGAAGGCTGCCAGCCAGCACTCGAAAATTCTTGGTTACAACACCTTGCCGCTGGTTTCCAGCGACTTCAACCACAACCCGCTGTCGTCGATCTTCGACGCCAACCACACCAAGGCCAGCGGCAAGTTGCTGAAAGTGTTGGCCTGGTACGACAACGAGTGGGGCTTCTCCAACCGCATGCTGGATAACTGCCTGGCGTTGTGTAACGCGGAGTAATCCCATATCCCCTTGTGGGAGCGGGCTTGCTCGCGAAGGCGTCGTGTCAGACAACTAATGTATCGACTGACCCACCGCCTTCGCGAGCAAGCCCGCTCCCACGGGGGATATGTGTTGTATTGAAAAACAGGGCTTGACCACTCGACTAGATGATAAGCATTATCATTCGCTCGCAATGGATCAGGTCTCCCCGTGAGTCAATCGCGCTTCAATCACGTCTTCCTCTCTCAGCGCACAACCTTGCTGCGCACGCTCGAGCGGATGGTCAACAACCACAGCACCGCCGAAGACCTGCTGCAGGAAACCTACCTGCGTGTGACGCGGGTGCTGAGCGAGCGCGCCATCGATCACCTTGAACCCTTCGTGTTTCAGACCGCGCGCAATCTGGCGCTGGATCACCTGCGTGCGCGCAAGATTCACGCGCGGACCATGCTCGATGACGTACCGCAAGACGTGGTGCACAGCGTCGCCGCCCCCGCCAGCAGCGCCGAAGATGCCGCCCACGCCGAACAATTGCTGGAGCGCCTGAACGTGAGCCTCAGGCAACTCAGCCCGCGTCAGCAGCAGATTTTCATCCTCAGCCGCCTGCACGGGCACAGTTACCAGGAAATCGCCGACGAACTGGACGTGTCCCTCAGCACCGTGCAGAAGGAACTCAAGCTGATCATGTCGATCTGCATCGGTGTCGCCCAACGCCACGACAGCAGCGGCAAGCTGTAAGCTTCAAGCTCCAAGTAAAACGAAAAGCAGTACACGCATCTGGCTTGCAGCTTGCAGCTTGACGCTAGAAACTGCTTCGCCAGAAGCCCGAGGACACACCGTGACGCAAACCCACCGCCCGCCTTCGCCCGACTCGGCGCAAGACGCCGCCCGTGCAATGGACCAGGCGCTGGACTGGCTCATCGTGCTCGGCAGTGCGGACGACGAGCAGACCCGGCAATTTCACGCGTGGCTGGCAGCCGATCCGTTGAATGCCGAAGCGTTCGCCAAGGCCCAGGCGATCTGGGACGGCCCGCAAGTCGCCGAATGCGCGCAAAGCCTTGCGGCGCAGCCCGCCAAAGTCACGTTGCTCAAACGTCTGCGTCCGCACTGGAAACCGCTCGCCACGGCCGCGCTGTTGATCCTCGGCCTGTTCAGTTTCAGCAACCTGCCGCTGCGCCTGCAGGCCGATCACTTGACCGTGGTCGGCGAGCGCCAGCGCCTGCAACTGGAGGACGGCTCCAAGGTGTTGCTCAACACCAATTCGGCGTTTTCCAGCAGCATCAATGAGCGCCAGCGCGTGGCGCGGCTGTATCAGGGCGAAGCGTTTTTCGAGATTGCCGCGAATCGGGCTCAGCCGCTGGAAATCGACGCCGGCCCGGTGCAGGCCAGCGTGCGCGATACCGATTTTGCCGTGCGTTATCTGGACGGCGTCGCGCAGGTCGATGTGCAGCGCGGCGATGTCGATCTGCGCGCCACGCACAACGATGCGCGCGTGCGTTTGAGCGCTGGCGAAAGCATCCGCGTCGGCCCCAATGGTTTCGACCGTCCGGCCAAGCTTGATGCCGCCACCGACCTGGCCTGGGTTCAGGGCCGTCTGGTGTTCGAGAACTGCCCGCTGAATCAGGTGCTGGCCGAACTGCGCCGCTACTACCCCGGCTGGATCATCAACACCAACCAGCAACTGGCCGAGGTCAACGTCACCGGCAACTACCGCCTCGACCAGCCGCTGGACGTGGTGCGCTCTCTCGCGCACATTACCTCGGCGCGTTTGCAGGAATTCCCCGCGCTGGTGATTCTCAACTAAATGAGAATTATTTTTACTCGATAGCCAAAGCCCGTTCGTCTCGTTATAGCCAATGCAATTGATTCGCATCTTCGGACGCGGATCAGCACCTATAAAGATTCGTGCGACACGGAGCGCTATCGATGTCCTCTCGCCTTACCCGCCAGACTGCTTCCCCTTCCCGCGTATTGTCGCTGCTGACTGCCGCGATCCTCATGGCCGGCACCGCCCCGCTGATGGCGGCCAGCGAACCAGCGGCGCGCAACATGGGTGATTATTCATTCGCGATCGGCCAGCAACCGCTGGTGGCGGCGCTCAATGCCTTCACCTCGGTGACCGGCTGGCAGGTCGGCTTGCCAGCAGAGCTGGGTCAGGGCGTGTCGTCGCCGGGCGTGCGCGGTTCGCTGCCGCCGGAAAAAGCCCTGGAACGCCTGTTGGTGGGGACCAACCTGAGCTTCCGCAAACTGAGCAACAACAACAACGTGGTGCTGGAGAAACGCAGCAGCAGCGGCGCACTTAATCTGGATCAGGTGACCATCAGCGCCACCCGTCAGGAACAGTCGGTCAACAGCGTGCCGGCCACGGTCAGCGTGCAGGCCCGTGAGGATCTGGACCGCAACAACGTCAACACGATCAAGGATCTGGTGCGCTATGAACCGGGCGTGTCCGTCGGCGGTGCCGGCCAGCGCGGCGGGATCAGCGGTTACAACATTCGCGGCATCGACGGCGACCGCATCCTGACTCAGGTCGATGGCGTCGAAGTGCCGGACGGGTTCTTCAACGGCCCGTACGCCAAGACCCAGCGCAATTACGTCGACCCGGAAATCGTCAAACGCGTGGAAATCCTGCGCGGCCCGGCCTCGGTGCTGTACGGCAGCAACGCCATCGGCGGCGCCGTCAGCTATTTCACCCTCGACCCGGATGACATCATCAAGCCCGGCAAAGACCTCGGCGCGCGCCTGAAAACCGGATACAGCTCTGCCGATGACAGCTGGCTGAAATCCGCCACCGTCGCCGGGCGTGCCGAGCAGTTCGACGGCTTGCTGCACTTCAGCCAGCGCGACGGCCACGAAACCGATTCCTACGGCACCAACAACGGCACCGGCCTTGCGCGCACCGCCGCCAACCCGGAAGACGTCGAGGCCAGCAACGTGCTGGCGAAGATCGGCTGGAACTACAACGACGATTCACGTCTGGGCCTGACCTACGAAAAGTACAAAGACGACCGCGACACCGATCAGAAAAGCGCCTACGGCGGCCCCTACTTCAACGGCGCGCCGACCATCCCCAACAGCCTGCTGCCCGGCGGCATGTACCAGTGGCGCACCGGTAACGACACCATCACCCGCGAGCGTTTCGGCGTCGAACACCGCTTCGCCCTCGACAGCCTGCTGGCCGATAACGTGAAGTGGAGCCTCAACCATCAGATCGCCAAGACCGATCAGAGCACCGACGAGTTCTACTACCCGATGACCCGCAAAGTGCTGCGCACCCGCGACACGGTCTACGAGGAAAAACAGTGGGTGTTCGACGCCCAACTGGACAAGGCCTTCGCCCTCGGTGACACCGATCACGTACTGACCTACGGCACCACGATCAAACAGCAGAAGGTCACCGGTTCGCGCAGCGGTGACGGCAAGTGCCTGGCGGTCGGCCGTGGCTGCACGGCCATCGGCGCCACCAGCGCGGCGGATGTGCTGAAGAAGTCCAGCGACTTCCCGGACCCGACCATCAACACCTACAGCCTGTTCGCTCAGGATCAGATCAGCTGGAACAACTGGACCTTCCTCCCGGGCCTGCGCTACGACTACACCCAGCTCAAGCCGCACATCACCCAGGAATTCCTCAACACCGTGGCCGCCGACGGTAACGGCACGGTCAGCGACCAGAACAAGACCTGGCACAAAGTCTCGCCCAAATTCGGCCTGACCTACGCCCTGAGCGAAAACTACACCTGGTACGGCCAGTACGCCGAAGGGTTCCGCACGCCGACCGCGAAAGCACTGTACGGGCGCTTTGAAAACAGCACCACCGGCTACAACGTGGCGCCGAATCCGAACCTCGAACCGGAAAAAAGCCAAAGTTATGAAACCGGTCTGCGCGGCAACTTCGAGCAAGGTTCGTTCGACGTGGCGGTGTTCTATAACAAGTACCGCGACTTCATCAACGAAGACGCGGTTACCCCCGGCTACGACGAGCTGACCTTCCAGTCGAGCAACATCAAGCACGCGACGATCAAGGGCGCCGAAGTCAAAGGGCGTCTGAATCTGGATGCGTTCGGCGCGCCGCAGGGCCTCTATAGCCAAGGCTCGATTGCCTACGCCTACGGTCGCAACAACGACAACGGCGAGCCGCTCAACAGCGTCAATCCGCTGACCGGCGTATTCGGCGTGGGTTACGACCAGGACAACTATGGCGCCTTGTTGAGCTGGACCGTGGTGAAGAAAAAGGACCGCGTCGACGACAGCAACTTCAAGTCGCCGGATGGCGTCAGCAGCCAGTTCAAGACTCCGGGCTTCGGCATTCTCGATCTGGCCGGCTATTACAAGGTCAGCGACGACATCACCGTCAGCGGCGGCATCTACAACCTGACCGACAAGAAATACTGGTTGTGGGATGACGTGCGCGGTTACGACAGCGTCGGCGAAGCCTCGGTGACGCAACCGGCCAACCTCGATCGCCTGACCCATCCGGGCCGCAACTTCGCGATCAATCTGGTCTGGGACATCTGATCCGGACGGCCCGGCGACGCGCGCATCGATCAGCGTGTCGCCGGGCTTTTTTTACGCTTTGGCAGCTGCCCGTTCGTCTCATTATCAAGCGCCTCTTTTATCAAGGACACCTCATGACCACTTCGGAAAAAGCCCTGCGTTCACAACGCCTGAACCAGATCACCCACGCGCCGCACAGCAAGCTCGACGCCTTGGTCAAGGCTCACGCGCCGTTCGAAACCCGCGCCAGCTTTGCGCGTTTCGTGGTCGCGCAGTACCTGTTCCAGTCGGAACTGGTCGAGCTGTACAACAACCCCGAACTGACTGCGATCATTCCCGATCTGCCGACTCGCTGCCGTGCTGAGGCGGCCAAAGCCGATCTCGCCGACCTGCACACCGAAGTCCCGGCGCCGGTGGCGGGCGCAGTGAAGAACCCAAGCAAGGCCCGTGCGCTCGGCTGGCTGTTCGTCTCCGAAGGTTCGAAGCTCGGCGCGGCGTTCCTGATCAAACGCGCCGCGGCGCTGGAGCTGAGCGAAACCTTCGGTGCCCGCCATCTGGGTGAGCCCGAAGGTGGTCGCGCCGAGGGCTGGAAAAGCTTCGTGCGCACCCTCGACGCGCTGCCGTTCACTGCCGAGGAAGAAGCCGACGTCGAGCAAGGCGCGCTTGATGCGTTCAACCGCTTCACCGTGCTGCTGGAACAGGCTTACGCCACCGAAGCCGAACCGGCCTGACACACCACAAATCCCCTGTAGGAGCTGCCGCAGGCTGCGATCTTTTGATTTTGCTTTTCAAGATCAAAAGATCGCAGCCTGCGGCAGCTCCTACAGGGGAATCGCGTAAGCCTGTAAGATTCCCGTCCCGCTTCAGAAGCCACCGCTGAGCCCATGCCGCAACCCGCCTCCTCCAAACTCGCCCGTCTGCTGTTCGGCGTGCTGGCCTACGTCAGCCTCGGCATCGGCCTGATTGCGATCGTCGTGCCCGGCCTGCCGACCACCGAGTTCATCCTGCTGGCCGCCTGGGCCGCCACGCGCAGCTCGCCGCGCCTGAGTGCCTGGCTGGAAAACCATCGGCTGTTCGGGCCGATTCTGCACAACTGGCGCAACGGCAAGATCATCGCGCGCAAGGCCAAGGTCAGCGCCACGCTCAGCATGCTGCTGTGTGCGACGCTGATGCTGGTGATGCTCGATCACGGCTGGCCGGTGTACCTGGCGATTGCCGGGATGAGCCTGGGCAATCTGTGGATCTGGTCGCGGCCGGAGGGCATTCCGAAGTCTGTCTGACCACCGCCTGTCAGGGGTAAATGGGCTTTTTGTGGTGAGGGGATTCATCCCCGATTGGCTGCGAAGCGGCCACTGACATCCGCAGGGTTTCAGTTTGAAATGGGTTCGCAGGTTTTGGGTCTGCTCCGCAGACCATCGGGGCGGTGCGACGTTTCGATAAATCCCCTCGCCACAAAGGCTCCCCACTGCTCTTGCTCGAGCAAACAGGTTATTCAAAGTGCTGAAACTTCCCTGTAATAAAGCCCCTTTTCAGCACAATCCCCTGCGCAAACGTTTAGCGCTGACCGTCCGTCGGCAAGCGCCTCATGCGACCTCGCTGCGCGCCGATGAGCAATGCATGGCGCTGAATGGATTTGGCAGACCGGTTATTTCGCCCGGGCCACCTGCTCCTTTTTCATTCACGGGATCACCCCATGTTCGACTCTCTCTCCATTCGCCTGAAAATCGTTCTGCTCTCCGGTCTGTGTCTGCTCGGTGTGGTCGCGCTGATCGTCGGCATGAACATTTACCAGACCAACCAGAACGACGTACTGGTCAGCGACTCCAGCAACAAACTGCTGACGGCCAGCGTGCAGAACCTGTTGCAGGCCAAGGCTGCCGAGCAAGCGGTACGGGTGCAAAAAACCTTCGGCGAAAGCCTGACGGTAATCACTGCCCTCGCCGATCAGATCAAGGACATGCGGGTGATGGCCGCCAAGCGTTCGATGGACGCCGGCGCCCTGCGTGAAGAGTTGAACCTGAGTCTGAAAACCGCATTCGCGCGCAATGACAAGGTGCTCGGCATCTGGCTTGCCTTCGAACCCAACGGCCTCGATGGCAAGGACAGCGAGTTCGTCAACGATGCTGCGCGCCAATCCAACGAAGCCGGACGTTTTGCGACGTACTGGAGCCGCGCTGCCGGGTCCGCGCTGAACACGATCATGGTCGAAGAAGACATGACCAAGACCACCCTCAGCGTCAGCGGCACGCCGTACAACAGTTGGTACACCTGCCCTCGTGACAACAAGCGCACCTGCCTGCTCGACCCGTACGCCGACACCGTCGGCGGCAAGGAAATGTTGATGACCACCATTTCCGTGCCGCTGATCGTCGACGGCAAGGCCATCGGCGTGGCCGGCGTCGACATCGCCCTCGACGCCCTGCAAGCGGCGGCCGTGGAGTCCCAGCGCAACCTGTTCAACAACACCGGGCACATGCTGATCGTCTCCGGCAGCGGCGTGCTCGCTGCCGACAGTTCCGACGCAACCCGGGTCGGCAAGAACATCAGCGATACCCTCGGCGCCGACGGCAAGGACCTGCTGCAACTGGTGAGCAGCGGCACACCGAAAATTCTCGAACAGGGCGAGTTGATTCGCGCCGTGTACCCGGTCGATCCAATCGGCAATTCGCGAGCCTGGGGCGTAGTCATCGACCTGCCGAAACAGGTGCTGCTGGCCGACTCGGTCAAGCTGCAAGCGGTACTCGACGATGCCCAGGAAACCGGGGTGATCACCGCGCTGCTGGTGGCGGTGGCCGCCGGTCTGATCGGCCTGTTGCTGATCTGGCTCACCGCGTCGGGCGTGACCCGACCGATCAACAGCGTCGCTGAAATGCTGAAGAACATCGCCAGCGGTGAAGGCGATCTGACCCAGCGTCTGGACTACAGCAAGCGCGATGAACTGGGCGAACTGGTGAACTGGTTCAATCGCTTCCTCGACAAGCTGCAACCGACCATCGCCCAGATCAAGCAGAGCATCACCGAGGCCCGCGGCACTGCCGACCAGTCTTCGGAAATCGCCCGGCAGACCAGCGAAGGCATGCAGGTGCAGTTCCGCGAGATCGATCAGGTGGCCACCGCCTCCAACGAAATGAGCGCCACCGCCCACGACGTCGCCAACAGTGCCTCGAACGCAGCCAACGCCGCCAAGGGTGCCGATCAGTCGGCCAGGGACGGCCTGTCGATCATCGAGCGCAGCACCCGCGACATCAATCAACTGGCCGACGAAGTCAGCAAAGCGGTGAGCGAAGTGGAAGAGCTGGCGGTCAACAGCGAGCAGATCGGTTCGGTGCTGGAAGTGATCCGCAGCATCGCCGAACAGACCAACCTGCTGGCGCTCAACGCCGCCATCGAAGCCGCGCGTGCCGGCGAGAGCGGGCGTGGTTTCGCGGTGGTGGCCGATGAAGTGCGCAACCTGGCCAAGCGCACCCAGGATTCGGTGGAAGAAATCCGCGTGGTGATCGAGCGCATCCAGACCGGCACCCGTGGCGTGGTGGCGACCATGCATTCGAGCCAGACCCAGGCGCACAACAACGCCGGACAGATTCGGCAGGCGGTGGACGCGCTGGGCAAGATCAGCGATGCGGTGACGGTGATCAGCGACATGAACCTGCAGATCGCCAGCGCCGCCGAACAACAGAGCGCCGTGGCCGAAGAGGTCAACCGCAACGTCTCGGCGATACGCAGCGTCACCGAAACCCTGACCGAACAGGCGACCGAGTCGGCGGCAATCAGCAGCCAGCTCAATGCCCTGGCGAGCCAGCAGATGAAGTTGATGGATCAGTTCCGCGTCTGAATCCCACCACCATCCCTGTGGGAGCTGGCTTGCCAGCGATGGCGGTGAATCAGTCGACACATGCTTGGCTGACCCACCGCTATCGCTGGCAAGCCAGCTCCCACAGGTTCCAGTGATATCCCGATAATCGGGGATTTCATCTGACTCGATGATCTTTTGCACTATCATCGCCCTCTCCCCCCGGAGGGCCTTCGATGACTGATTTACTAACGTCCATTCAAGCCGCACTCGGCCTGCCGCACACGCCGATTCCCTTCACCGCCACTGGCGCCCTGTCCTCGGCGTTTGCCGTCACCGACCTGGCCTGCGCCAGCATCGCCGCCGCCGGTCAGGCCGTCGCCGAACTGCTTCAACAACAAACCGGGCATCTTCCCGCCGTGGCGATTGATCGACGCCTGGCCTCGTTCTGGTTCTCCACCTCGCTGCGCCCGATCGGCTGGGAAATCCCGCCGCTGTGGGATCCGATCGCCGGTGACTACGCGACCAAGGACGGCTGGATCCGCCTGCACACCAACGCCCCGCACCACCGCGCCGCTGCCGAGCGCGTGCTGGGTATCTGCGCCGACCGCGCCGCGATGGCGGAGAAAGTCGCGCGATGGTCCAGTGCCGAACTGGAACAAGCGGTGGTCGCGGCCAACGGCTGTGCTGCCGAAATGCGCAGCTGGGCGCAGTGGCAGCAACATCCGCAGGGGCTGGCGGTGAATGCCGAACCGTTGGTGCGGTTCATCGACGCGCCGGATGAAAACAACCATCCGTGGCGAGGCTCGATTACGCAACCGCTGGCCGGCCTCAAGGTGCTGGACCTGACTCGCGTCCTCGCCGGCCCCACCGCCAGCCGCTTTCTCGCCGGCCTCGGCGCCAACGTGCTGCGTATCGATCCGCCGAGCTGGAACGAGCCGGGCGTCATCCCCGACATGACCCTTGGCAAACGCTGCGCACGTCTGGATCTGCAGCAGCCGACTGATCGCCTGCTGCTGGAAAGCCTGTTGCAGGATGCCGACATCCTCGTGCACGGCTACCGCGCCGATGCGCTGGAACAGCTCGGCTTCGGCGCCGAACGCCGTCGGCAACTGGCCCCGGGGCTGATCGACGTCGGCCTCAATGCCTACGGCTGGAGCGGCCCGTGGCAGAACCGCCGTGGTTTCGACAGCCTGGTGCAGATGAGTAGCGGCATCGCCGAGGCCGGGCAGCGCTGGAAGCATGCCGACACACCGACGCCGCTGCCTGTGCAGGCGCTGGACCATGCCACTGGGTATCTGCTGGCGGCGAGTGCGATTAGGCTTCTGACACAACGGTTAGCCACTGGCCGCGCAGGTTCGGCACGTTTATCGCTGGCGCGCACCGCCAGGCTGCTGATCGAGCACGGGCCGGGGACGAGCGAGGCGTTACGCGCTGAAGAGGCACTGGATCAAAACCCGCAAGTCGAGCAGACGCCGTGGGGGCCGGCGCGGCGCTTGCTGGCACCGCTGACAATCAGCGGGACGCCGCTGCAGTAGGCGTTGCCGGCCAGCGAATTGGGTTCGCATCGCCCGCATTGGTGACCTTCAAACCGCCTTCGCGAGCAAGCCCGCTCCCACATTTGGAAAGCGTTCCCCTGCAGGAGGTTGTTCCCATATTTGGAATGCATTCCCTGTGGGAGCGGGCTTGCTCGCGAAGAGGCCCGCACTGACACCACCGATACAGAATCCACTCACCTACAACGACAACACCCCACTGTACAACCCATACGCCGCCAGCCCCGCGCCAATGACCACACAGGCGAAAATCCCCTTCTCCACAGTCGTGAACAGTGGCTGACCCTGCTCGCGCTTGGCCTTGGCGAACAGCACCACCCCCGGCGCATACAGCAGCGCCGACAGCAGCAGGTATTTGATCCCGCCGGCATACAGCAGCCACACCGCATAACACAGGGCGATGCCGCCGATCAGCAGGTCCTTGGTGCGTTCAGCGGAGGCATGTTCGTAGGTTTCGCCACGCCCGCTGAGCAGCACCGCGTACGCCGCCGACCACAGGTACGGCACCAGAATCATCGACGAGGCGAGGTAGATCAGGCTGGTGTAAGTGCCTGCGGAAAACAGCGTGATCAGCAGGAAGATCTGGATCATCACGTTGGTCAGCCACAGCGCATTGACCGGCACATGGTTGGCGTTTTCCTTTTTCAGGAACGCCGGCATGGTCTTGTCCCGCGCCGTGGCAAACAGGATTTCTGCGCACAGCAGCGCCCACGACAGCAAGGCGCCGAGCAGCGAAATCGCCAGACCCAGGCTGATCAGCAACGCGCCCCACGGGCCGACGATGTGCTCCAGCACCGCGGCCAGTGACGGGTTCTGCAGGTTCGCCAGTTCCGGCTGGCTCATGATCCCCAGCGACAGCACGTTGACCAGCACCAGCAGCGCCAGCACCCCGAGAAAACCGATCACCGTGGCGCGGCCGACGTCGCTGCGTTTTTCCGCCCGCGCGGAGTACACACTCGCGCCCTCGATGCCGATGAACACGAACACCGTGACCAGCATCATGTTGCGCACCTGATCCATCACTCCGCCGAAACTCGGGTTGCTGCGGCCCCAGATGTCGCGGGTAAAAATGTCGGCCTTGAACGCCACTGCCGCAATGACGATGAACATGATCAAGGGCACGATCTTGGCGACCGTGGTCACCTGATTGATGAACGTCGCCTCCTTGATCCCGCGCATCACCAGAAAATGCACGGCCCACAGCAGCACCGACGCGCAACCGATGGCCACCGGCGTATTGCCCTGGCCGAACACCGGAAAAAAGTAGCCGAGGGTGCTGAACAGCAACACGAAATAACCGACGTTGCCCAGCCACGCGCTGATCCAGTAACCCCAGGCGGACGAGAAACCCATGTAGTCGCCGAACCCGGCCTTGGCGTAGGCGTAGACGCCGGAGTCCAGCTCGGGCTTGCGGTTGGCCAGAGTCTGGAACACGAAGGCCAGGGTCAGCATGCCGATCGCGGTGATGCCCCAGCCAATCAGGATGGCGCCGGCATCGGCGCGTGCCGCCATGTTCTGCGGCAGGGAAAAAATCCCCCCGCCAATCATCGATCCCACCACCAGGGCAATCAACGCACCCAGTTGCAGCTTTTGCGTCGGTTGCGACATTCCAGTCTCCCTTTCCCGTCGGCGGCGCACGCCTTTACAACATCAATTATTAACTAACCGGATAAAGCGTAAGTACGTTTATTGAATAACGCCAATCACGCCTTTTATATAGCGAACGGCACTAACCCATAACACAGTTAATCGCGTTTTGTGCGCTGTTTCTGATAATTCAATTCTGTACTGAAAACAGCTGTGAAAAATTTGCCAAAAGCCCAAAACAAACTAGCGTGATAATTCGAAAGCAATAGCATCGATTCCCAACCACACCTCTGGAGGCCTTTGAAACAGGCGTTTTCCGGCAGCAGAGTTATGCCATCTGCTCTCTCATAAGTCATTCATTAACAATGGAATGTGCCCATGAACTGATCCAGGTCAGCTGTTCGAACAGACAACAGCACTACGCTGTGAACTCTTCTCTCCTGCAATGGAGTTATGCAATGTCTGAAGCTCCCGGAAAACTAAGACTCGGTGCCTTGGTTGCATTGGTAGTCGGTTCAATGATCGGTGGCGGGATATTTTCCTTGCCACAAAACATGGCCGCCAGCGCCGATGTAGGCGCGGTGCTGATCGGTTGGGCCATCACCGCCATCGGCATGCTGACTCTGGCTTTTGTCTTTCAAACCCTCGCCAATCGCAAACCTGATCTGGACGGCGGGGTTTACGCCTACGCCAAGGCCGGATTCGGCGATTACATGGGTTTCTCGTCCGCCTGGGGTTACTGGATCAGTGCCTGGCTGGGCAACGTTGGTTACTTTGTTCTGCTGTTCAGTACCCTCGGTTTTTTCTTTCCGGTGTTTGGCGAAGGCAACACGGTGGCGGCGGTGATTGGCGCCTCGGTGTTGCTCTGGGCCGTGCATTTCCTGGTGCTGCGCGGGATCAAGGAGGCAGCGTTCATCAACCTGGTGACCACCGTCGCCAAGGTCGTGCCGCTGCTGCTGTTTGTGCTGATCGCGATCTTCGCGTTCAAGCTGGACATCTTCACCGCTGACATCTGGGGCGTGAAAAACCCGGACTTGGGCAGCGTGATGAACCAGGTGCGCAACATGATGCTGGTCACCGTGTGGGTGTTCATCGGCATCGAGGGCGCGAGCATCTTCTCCGCTCGCGCCGAGAAACGTTCGGATGTGGGCAAGGCCACGGTGATCGGTTTCATCACCGTGCTGCTGTTCCTGGTGCTGGTCAACGTGCTGTCGCTGGGCATCATGACCCAACCGGAACTGGCGAAACTGCCGAACCCGTCCATGGCCCGCGTGCTTGAGCATGTGGTAGGGCACTGGGGCGCGGTGCTGATCAGCGTCGGTCTGATCATCTCGCTGCTCGGCGCATTGCTGTCGTGGGTGCTGCTGTGTGCGGAGATCATGTTCGCCGCCGCCAAAGACCACACCATGCCCGAGTTCCTGCGCAAGGAAAACGCCAACCACGTGCCGGTCAACGCCCTGTGGCTGACCAACGCGATGGTCCAGCTGTTCCTGATCATCACCCTGTTCTCGGCCAGTACTTACCTGTCGCTGATCTACCTCGCGACCTCGATGATTCTGGTGCCGTACCTGTGGTCGGCGGCCTACGCCCTGCTGCTCGCGGTGCGCGGCGAAACCTACGAAGGCTTTGCGGCCGAGCGGCGCAAGGATCTGCTCATCGGCGGCATCGCGCTGGTCTATGCGGTCTGGCTGCTGTACGCCGGCGGCGTCAAGTACCTGCTGCTCTCGGCCCTGCTGTATGCCCCCGGCGCGATCCTGTTCGCCAAGGCCAAGCTCGAACTCAAACAAGCGGTTTTCACCAACGTCGAGAAGCTGATTTTCGCCGCAGTGGTTGTGGGCGCCATCGTCGCCGCCTACGGACTGTTTGACGGCTTCCTGACTCTGTAATCCCTGATTGATCTGTTATCTGGAGGATCTGAAATGACCACGGAAAAAGTTAAGTACGGCGTCCATTCCGAAGCCGGCAAACTGCGCAAAGTCATGGTTTGTTCCCCAGGCCTGGCCCATCAGCGGCTGACCCCGAGCAACTGCGATGAACTGCTGTTCGACGATGTCATCTGGGTCAACCAGGCCAAGCGCGACCACTTCGATTTCGTCACCAAAATGCGCGAGCGCGGCATCGAAGTGCTGGAGATGCACAACCTGCTCACCGAAACCGTGCAGAACCCGGAAGCGCTGAAATGGATTCTTGATCGCAAGATCACCGCCGACACTGTCGGTCTGGGCCTGACCAACGAAGTGCGCAGCTGGCTCGAAGGCCTGGAGCCGCGCAGGCTCGCCGAATTCCTGATCGGCGGCGTGGCCGGTGAAGACCTGCCCGACAGCGAAGGCTCCGACGTCATCAAGATGTACCGCGATTATCTGGGCCACTCGAGTTTCCTCCTCGACCCGCTGCCCAACACCCAGTTCACCCGCGACACCACCTGCTGGATCTACGGCGGCGTGACCCTCAATCCGATGTACTGGCCGGCGCGCCGTCAGGAAACCCTGCTGACCACCGCCATCTACAAATTCCACCCCGAGTTCACCAACGCCGATTTCGAGGTCTGGTACGGCGATCCGGATGTCGATCACGGCAAGGCGACGCTGGAAGGTGGTGACGTCATGCCGATCGGCAACGGCGTGGTATTGATTGGCATGGGCGAACGCACGTCGCGCCAGGCCATCGCGCAACTGGCGCAGTCCCTGTTCGCCAAAGGCGCGGTGGATAAAGTGGTGGTCGCCGGCCTGCCGAAATCCCGCGCGGCGATGCACCTGGACACCGTGTTCAGCTTCTGCGACCGCGATCTGGTGACGATCTTCCCTGAGGTGGTCAAGGAAATCGTGCCGTTCATCATCCGTCCCGACAACAGCAAGCCGTATGGCCTCGATGTGCGACGGGAGAACAAGACCTTCCTCGAAGTGGTGGCCAGTTCGCTCAACCTGCCGAACCTGCGGGTGGTGGAAACCGGCGGCAACAGCTTCGCCGCCGAACGCGAGCAATGGGACGACGGCAACAACGTGGTGGCCGTGGAGCCGGGCGTGGTCATCGGCTACGACCGCAACACCTACACCAACACCCTGCTGCGCAAGGCCGGTGTCGAGGTCATCACCATCAGCGCCGGTGAACTGGGCCGTGGCCGTGGCGGCGGCCACTGCATGACCTGCCCGATCATCCGCGACCCAATCGATTACTAAACGACCATCTCCCGGCCGCACTTATCCCGTAGCGGCCGGGCCGATTACCGAATCCAAGGAGAATCAAATCATGGCGTTCAACATCCACAACCGTAACCTGCTCAGCCTGGAACACCACACCCCACGTGAGCTGCGCTACCTGCTCGACCTGTCCCGCGATCTGAAACGCGCGAAATACACCGGCACCGAGCAACAACACCTGAAGGGCAACAACATCGCCCTGATCTTCGAAAAAACCTCGACCCGCACCCGTTGCGCGTTCGAAGTGGCGGCCTATGACCAGGGCGCCAACGTCACCTACATCGACCCGAACTCGTCGCAGATCGGCCACAAGGAGAGCATGAAGGACACGGCCCGCGTGCTGGGTCGCATGTACGACGCCATCGAGTACCGTGGCTTCAAACAGGAAATCGTTGAAGAGCTGGCGAAGTTCGCCGGGGTGCCGGTGTTCAACGGCCTGACCGATGAATATCACCCGACGCAAATGATCGCCGACGTGCTGACCATGCGTGAGCACGCCGACAAGCCGATCCACGAAATCAGCTACGCCTACCTCGGCGACGCGCGCAACAACATGGGCAACTCGCTGCTGCTGATCGGCGCCAAGCTCGGCATGGACGTGCGCATCTGCGCGCCGAAAGCCCTGTGGCCGCATGACGATCTGGTTGATCGGTGCAAGAAGTACGCGGAGGAATCCGGCGCGCGCATCACCCTGACTGACGACCCGAAAGCCGCGGTCAAAGGCGTCGACTTCATCCACACCGATGTCTGGGTGTCGATGGGCGAGCCGGTGGAAGCCTGGGCCGAGCGTATCCAGCAACTGCTGCCGTACCAGGTCAACGCCGAGCTGATGAAAGCCACCGGCAACCCGCGCACCAAGTTCATGCACTGCCTGCCGGCGTTCCACAACAGCGATACCAAGGTCGGCAAACAGATCGCCGAGCAGTATCCGCACCTGAAAAACGGCATCGAAGTGACCGACGACGTGTTCGAGTCGCCCGCCTGCATCGCCTTCGAGCAAGCGGAAAACCGCATGCACACGATCAAGGCGATCCTGGTGTCGACTCTGGCCGATCTGTAACCCACTGAGGGAACCGACTCCCCATGTGGGAGCGGGCTTGCTCGCGAAAGCGGAGTGTCATTCAACAGTGATGTCGACTGATCTGACGCCTTCGCGAGCAAGCCCGCTCCCACAAGGGATCCTGGTTTCAACATGGAAACGAGTCGTTTGCCATTCCTCTGTACAAGAAGGACATGCACCATGCGTATCGTCGTAGCTCTGGGCGGTAACGCCCTGCTCCGCCGTGGTGAGCCGATGACCGCTGACAACCAGCGCGCCAACATCCGCATCGCCACCGAGCAAATCGCCAAGATCCATCCCGGCAACCAGTTGGTCATCGCCCACGGCAATGGCCCGCAAGTCGGCCTGCTGTCGCTGCAAGCGGCCGCTTACACCTCCGTCACTCCTTACCCGCTGGACGTGCTCGGTGCCGAAACCGAAGGCATGATCGGCTACATCATCGAACAGGAACTGGGCAACCTGCTGGACTTCGAGGTGCCGTTCGCCACCCTGCTGACCCAGGTCGAGGTCGACGCCAAGGACCCGGCATTCAACAACCCGACCAAACCGATCGGCCCGGTCTACGAAAAAGCCGAAGCGGAAAAACTCGCCGCCGAAAAAGGTTGGGCCATCGCCGCGGACGGCGACAAGTTCCGCCGCGTGGTTGCCAGCCCACGGCCGAAACGCATTTTCGAAATCCGCCCGATCAAGTGGCTGCTGGACAAGGGCAGCATCGTCATCTGCGCCGGCGGCGGCGGGATTCCGACCATGTACGACGAGAACCGCAACCTCAAGGGCATCGAGGCGGTGATCGACAAGGACCTGTGCTCGTCGCTGCTGGCCGAACAGCTGGAAGCCGACTTGCTGGTGATCGCCACCGACGTCAACGCGGCGTTCATCGACTACGGCAAGCCAACACAGAAAGCCATCGCCGAGGCGCATCCGGATGAACTGGAACGCCTCGGCTTTGCCGCCGGCTCCATGGGACCGAAGGTGCAGGCAGCCTGCGAATTTGCGCGCCATACTGGCAAGGTCGCAGTGATCGGTTCACTCGCGGATATCGAAGCGATTGTGCAGGGCACTGCCGGTACTCGCGTAACCACCGCCAAGCCGGGCATCAGCTATCGATAATCAGAAACTCCGGGGGCAGGCTCAAGTCTGCCCTTCTCCCATGCCTTGAGAAGGAGAAACCCATGGCCAAATTCGAACCGGGACATCTGCACATTGAACGCCATGCGTTGACCGACGATGACGTCAATTACAACGTGTGCCTTGACTACGAAGTGTTCACCGACCCGCAAAAAGGCAAAGGGATACAGTTCACCCTGCATGGCAGCATGCAGGGCAAGGACATGAAGGAAGTATTTTTCCTGCCCAAGGAAGAGGCTTACAACTTCGCCCGCGACGTGACCCGGATTGCCGAAAAATATGGCATTCCCAAGAGTCACAGCCAGATCGGCTCGGTGCACAAGCCTTACGATCTGGTGTTTGAAGACATTCGGCAGAAGCTGAATATGCACTCCGGCGACGCAGTGAACATCGAACACTTCGAATAACCCGAACACAATACCTTCCCCTGTGGGAGCGGGCTTGCTCGCGAAGGCGTCGTATCAGTCGATCTCCATGGTGACTGATACACCGCTTTCGCGAGCAAGCCCGCTCCCACATTGAATCCATGCCGGCTGCGAGATCGTGTCGGATTTCACCATTAGCCCGCCCCAAGGCATACTTGCCACCCTCCGCACTGCAGAACACTGAACCGCCCCCATGCGTATCCACGTCAGCTTCATCGACCGCGTCGGCATCACCCAGGAAGTCCTGGCTATTCTCGGTGGGCGCAATCTCAATCTGGATGCGGTGGAGATGATTCCGCCCAACGTCTACATCGATGCGCCGACCTTGAGCCCGCAAGTGCTCGAAGAGCTGAAAGATGCGCTGTTTCGCGTGCGCGGTGTGGAAGCGATAACCGTGGTCGACATCCTTCCCGGCCAGCGTCGGCACTTGCAGCTCGATGCGTTGCTCGCGGCGATGACCGATCCGGTGCTGGCCCTGGACAGCGCCGGCAAGGTGCTGCTGGCCAACCCGGCGCTGATTGCGCTGTACGGGCGTGAGCCGGCGGGGGAAAGCGTCGCGGAACTGTTCAACGATCCCGGCCTGCTGGATGCCTTGCTTGAGCAAGGCTTCCGCCTGCCGCTGCGGGAAATCACCGTCAATGGCCAGACCTTGCTGCTCGACGCCACACCGATCACCGACGCCGGCGCGCTGCTGACCCTGTATCAGCCCAACCGCATCGGCGAACAACTCTCGGCGTTGCACCACGATCACGCCGAAGGCTTCGATGCGCTGCTCGGCGAATCGCCGGCGATCCGCACGCTCAAGGCCCGCGCGCAACGGGTCGCAGCCCTCGATGCGCCGCTGCTGATCCAGGGCGAAACCGGCACCGGCAAAGAACTGGTGGCCCGCGCCTGCCACGCGATCAGTGCGCGGCACACTGCGCCATTCCTCGCGCTGAACTGCGCGGCGCTGCCGGAGAACCTCGCCGAAAGCGAACTGTTCGGCTACGCTCCCGGCGCCTTTACCGGCGCGCAACGTGGCGGCAAACCGGGGCTGATGGAACTGGCGAACCAGGGCACGGTGTTTCTCGACGAGATCGGCGAGATGTCGCCGTACTTGCAGGCCAAGCTGTTGCGCTTTCTGAATGACGGCAGCTTCCGCCGGGTCGGCGGGGATCGCGAGGTCAAGGTCAACGTGCGGATCCTCAGCGCCACCCACCGCGATCTGGAAAAAATGGTCAGCGAAGGCCTGTTCCGCGAAGACCTGTTCTACCGCCTCAACGTGCTCAACGTTGAGGTGCCGCCGCTGCGCGAGCGTGGTCAGGACATCCTGCTGCTGGCGCGCTATTTCATGCAGCAGGCCTGCGCGCAGATCCAGCGCCCGGTCTGCCGCCTCGCCCCCGGCACTTATCCGGCGCTGCTCGGCAACCATTGGCCGGGCAATGTGCGGCAGCTGCAGAACGTGATCTTCCGCGCGGCAGCGATCTGCGAAAGCAGCCTGGTGGACATCGGCGATCTGGACATCGCCGGCACCTCGGTGGCGCGCCAGGCCGACAGCGACGTCGACAGCCTCGAACAAGCCGTCGAGTCCTTCGAAAAGTCGCTGCTGGAAAAGCTCTACGTCAGCTACCCCTCGACCCGCCAACTGGCCAGCCGCCTGCAAACCTCGCACACGGCCATCGCCCATCGGCTGCGCAAGTACGGCATTCCGAATAAACCGTAGCCGCACGCGGTCAAAAATGTGGGAGCGGGCTTGCTCGCGAATACGGTGGGGCATTTAACAGTGATGTCGACTGATCTGACGCTTTCGCGAGCAAGCCCGCTCCCACATTTTGAACTGCGGTCCAAATTGTTCCCTGTAGGAGCTGCCGAAGGCTGCGATCTTTTGATCCTGCTTTTAAAAAACAAAATCAAAAGATCGCAGCCTTCGGCAGCTCCTACAGGGGGGCGTGGCAGATCCAGAAGCGACCTCCATCTGTACTGAAAGCGCTACAGCGGAACGATATCGCTACACCCTCCTTCAGCGACCGCTGTGCAAGGCTTTGATCCGCTTCAGCTTTTCTCCCTGCCCCGATCTGTAGCGATTTCGCTACACATGCGCATTTGCCGGCTTCATCAAAAACACACAACTCGTTGTTTTATATGGATAAATCCAAGATGGCCGCGTTTTTGCTAAGTATCCCTTCATAAAATCAGGCCTTACCGCCCGAACCTTCCACCGCGTCCACCAGACGAGTCTGGCCCCTTAGGAGTTTCCATGAGCGAGTTGCGTTTTACTGAAGATCACGAATGGCTGCGCGCCGAAGCTGACGGCAGCGTCACTGTCGGCATCACCGCTTTCGCGCAGAACGCCCTGGGCGACGTGGTGTTCGTGCAACTGCCTGAGCTGCAGGCTTACGACAAAGGCGCTGAAGCCGCCACCGTGGAATCGGTAAAAGCCGCCAGCGGCGTGTACATGCCACTCGATGGCGAGGTGCTGGAAGTCAATCCGGCGCTGCAAGACGCACCGGAACTGGTCAACGAAGATCCGCTGGGCGAAGGCTGGTTCTTCCGCTTCAAGCCTGCCGACGCATCGGCTGTCGCCAAACTGCTGGATCAGGACGCTTACGACCGTCTGATCAAAGCCCAAGCCGAAGCCTGAGGAAAAGCGCCATGACCCAAGTAAACCTCGGCACTGCCAACGAATTCATCGCCCGTCATATCGGCCCGCGCGCTGGCGACGAGCAAGCCATGCTCAACAGCCTCGGCTTCGATTCGCTCGAAGCCCTGAGCGCCAGCGTGATCCCGGAAAGCATCAAGGGCACCAGCGTGCTCGGCATGGACGACGGTCTCAGCGAAGCCGATGCCCTGGCGATGATCAAATCGATCGCCGGCAAGAACCAGCTGTTCAAGACCTACATCGGCCAGGGCTACTACAACTGCCACACGCCATCGCCGATCCTGCGCAACCTCCTGGAAAACCCGGCCTGGTACACCGCTTACACCCCGTACCAGCCAGAAATTTCCCAGGGCCGCCTCGAAGCGCTGCTGAACTTCCAGACGCTGATCAGCGACCTGACCGGCCTGCCGATCGCCAACGCTTCCCTGCTCGACGAAGCCACCGCCGCTGCCGAAGCCATGACCTTCTGCAAACGCCTGAGCAAGAACAAGGGCAGCCACCAGTTCTTCGCCTCGATCCACAGCCACCCGCAAACCCTCGACGTGCTGCGCACCCGTGCCGAGCCGCTGGGCATTGAAGTGGTGGTCGGCGACGAGCGTGAACTGACTGACGTGACGCCGTTCTTCGGCGCACTGCTGCAATACCCGGCGAGCAACGGTGACCTGTTCGACTACCGCGAGCTGACCGAGCGCTTCCACGCGGCCAACGCGCTGGTGGCCGTGGCGGCCGATCTGCTGGCCCTGACCCTGCTGACCGCCCCGGGCGAGTTCGGCGCGGACGTGGCGATCGGTTCCGCGCAACGCTTCGGCGTGCCGCTGGGCTTCGGTGGCCCGCACGCCGCTTATTTCTCCACCAAGGACGCGTTCAAGCGTGACATGCCGGGTCGTCTGGTCGGTGTCTCGGTTGACCGTTTCGGCAAGCCGGCCCTGCGCTTGGCGATGCAAACCCGCGAGCAACATATCCGCCGCGAGAAGGCCACCTCGAACATCTGCACCGCGCAAGTGCTGCTGGCCAACATCGCCAGCATGTACGCCGTGTACCACGGCCCGAAAGGCCTGACCCAGATCGCCAACCGCGTGCACCACCTGACCGCGATTCTGGCCAAGGGCTTGACCGCACTGGGCTTGAAGGTCGAGCAGGAAAACTTCTTCGACACCCTGACCCTCGCCACCGGCGCACACACCGCCGCGCTGCATGACAAGGCACACGCGCAGCAGATCAACCTGCGGGTGATCGACGCTCAGCGTCTGGGCCTGTCGGTGGACGAAACCACCACTCAGGCTGACATCGAAACCCTGTGGGGCCTGTTCGCCGACGGCAAAACCCTGCCGGACTTCGCGGCGCTGGCTGCTGCGGTGCAAAGCACGATCCCGGCTGCGCTGCTGCGTCAGTCGCCGATCCTCAGCCACCCGGTGTTCAACCGTTATCACTCGGAAACCGAGCTGATGCGTTACCTGCGCAAACTGGCGGACAAGGATCTGGCGCTGGATCGCACCATGATTCCGCTGGGCTCGTGCACCATGAAACTCAACGCCGCCAGCGAAATGATCCCGGTGACCTGGGCCGAGTTCGGCGCCCTGCACCCGTTCGCCCCGGCCGCCCAGAGTGCCGGTTACCAGCAACTGACCGACGAGCTGGAAGCGATGCTCTGCGCCGCCACCGGCTACGACGCGATCTCGCTGCAGCCGAACGCCGGTTCGCAGGGTGAATACGCAGGTCTGCTGGCGATCCGCGCCTACCACCAGAGCCGTGGCGACGAGCGCCGCGACATCTGTCTGATCCCGTCGTCCGCCCATGGCACCAACCCGGCCACCGCCAACATGGCCGGGATGCGCGTGGTGGTGACTGCGTGCGACGCGCGCGGCAACGTCGACATCGAAGACCTGCGCGCCAAAGCCATCGAGCACCGCGACCACCTCGCCGCGCTGATGATCACCTACCCGTCGACCCACGGCGTGTTCGAAGAAGGCATCCGCGAGATCTGCGGGATCATTCACGACAACGGCGGCCAGGTGTACATCGATGGCGCCAACATGAACGCGATGGTCGGCCTCTGCGCGCCGGGCAAGTTCGGCGGCGACGTTTCGCACCTGAACCTGCACAAGACCTTCTGCATTCCGCATGGCGGTGGCGGCCCGGGTGTCGGTCCGATTGGCGTCAAATCGCACCTTGCCCCGTTCATGCCGGGCCACGCCCAGATGGAGCGCAAGGAAGGTGCGGTCTGCGCAGCGCCGTTCGGCAGCGCGAGCATTCTGCCGATCACCTGGATGTACATTCGCATGATGGGTGGCGCGGGTCTCAAGCGTGCTTCGCAACTGGCGATCCTCAACGCCAACTACATTTCCCGTCGCCTGGAAGAGCACTACCCGGTGCTGTACACCGGCAGCAATGGTCTGGTGGCGCACGAGTGCATTCTCGACCTGCGTCCACTGAAAGACAGCAGCGGCATCAGCGTCGATGACGTGGCCAAGCGCCTGATCGACTTCGGCTTCCACGCCCCGACCATGTCGTTCCCGGTCGCCGGCACGCTGATGATCGAGCCGACCGAAAGCGAATCCAAGGAAGAACTGGACCGCTTCTGCGACGCCATGATCCGCATCCGCGAAGAAATCCGCGCGGTGGAAAACGGCACCCTGGACAAGGACGACAACCCGCTGAAAAACGCCCCGCACACCGCGGCGGAGCTGGTCGGCGAGTGGACTCACCCGTACAGCCGCGAGCAAGCGGTGTACCCGGTGGCGTCGTTGATCGAAGGCAAATACTGGCCACCGGTCGGTCGCGTCGACAACGTCTTCGGCGATCGCAACCTGGTGTGCGCCTGCCCGTCGATCGAAAGCTACGCTTAAGGAAAGCAGCTTCAAGTTTCAAGCTTCAAGCGGCAAGAAAGAGCGACTCTGCTTTTAACTTGCGGCTTGTTGCTTGCTTCTTGCCGCTGCGGCGTGAACACGAGCTGTAAGAAGAAACCGATCCGCTTTCAACTTGCAGCTCACAGCTTGCAGCTCACAACTGCTCCGCAGGAGCCCCCCCTCATGTCGTTAAGCGTGTTCGACCTGTTCAAGATTGGCATCGGTCCCTCCAGTTCCCACACCGTCGGCCCGATGCGTGCCGCGGCGCGTTTCGTCGAAGGCCTGCGCCGGGAAAACCTGCTGACAAGCACCGCCAGCGTGCGTGTCGAACTCTACGGTTCACTCGGCGCCACCGGTAAAGGTCACGGCAGCGACAAGGCCGTGCTGCTCGGGCTTGAGGGTGAACACCCGGACAGCGTCGACACCGAAACCGTCGCCGCGCGTCTGCAAGACATTCGCGGCAATGGCCGGCTGAATCTGCTCGGTGAACACAGCATCGTGTTCAACGAGAAAGAACACCTGGCGATGATCCGCAAGCCGCTGGCCTATCACCCCAACGGCATGATCTTCCGTGCGTTTGATGCGGCGGGCATTCAGATTCGCAGCCGCGAGTATTATTCGGTGGGCGGCGGTTTTGTCGTCGATGAAGACGCGGCCGGCGCCGACCGTATCGTCGAAGACGCCACGCCGCTGACCTTCCCGTTCAAAAGCGCCAAGGACTTGCTCGGTCATTGCGCCACTTATGGGCTGTCGATCAGCCAGGTGATGCTGACCAACGAAAGCGCCTGGCGCCCGGAGGCGGAGACCCGCGCGGGTCTGCTTAAGATCTGGCAAGTGATGCAGGACTGTGTGGCGGCCGGCTGTCGCAACGAGGGCATTTTGCCGGGCGGGCTGAAGGTCAAGCGGCGCGCGGCGGCGCTGCATCGGCAACTGTGCAAGAACCCGGAATCGGCGCTGCGCGATCCGCTTTCAGTCCTGGACTGGGTCAACCTGTACGCGCTGGCGGTCAATGAAGAAAACGCCAACGGCGGGCGCGTGGTCACTGCGCCCACCAACGGCGCGGCGGGGATCATCCCGGCGGTTCTGCATTACTACATGCGTTTTATTCCCGGTGCCAACGATGACGGCGTGGTGCGTTTTCTGCTGACTGCCGCGGCGATCGGCATTCTGTACAAGGAAAACGCCTCGATCTCCGGTGCCGAGGTCGGCTGTCAGGGTGAAGTCGGCGTGGCCTGTTCGATGGCGGCGGGGGCGTTGTGCGAAGTCCTCGGCGGCAGCGTGCAACAAGTCGAGAACGCTGCGGAAATCGGCATGGAGCACAACCTCGGCCTGACCTGCGACCCGATTGGCGGCCTGGTGCAGGTGCCCTGCATCGAGCGCAACGCCATGGGCTCGGTGAAGGCAATCAACGCGGTGCGCATGGCCATGCGTGGCGACGGGCAACATTTCGTCTCGCTCGACAAGGTCATCCGCACCATGCGCCAGACCGGCGCCGACATGAAAAGCAAATACAAAGAGACCGCCCGTGGCGGTCTGGCGGTCAACATTATCGAATGCTGAGCCTTATTTAACTCCGCCTCTCTCAGGGAGACGATCGTACTCAGCCCCTCTCCCTCCGGGAGAGAAACGTAACTAACTCCCTCTCCCTCCAGGAGAGAAACATAACTAACTCCCTCTCCCTCCGGGAGAGGGCCGGGGTGAGGGGCTTTTGATCTTGATCTCCCCCGATCCCGAATCACATTTTCAAGGAGCCACGCATGTCCACCGAACAACTGTCGAAAACCCCGCTGCACGCTCTGCACCTGGAACTCGGCGCCCGCATGGTGCCGTTCGCCGGCTACGACATGCCGGTGCAATACCCGTTGGGCGTAATGAAGGAACACCAGCACACCCGTGAGCAGGCCGGGTTGTTCGATGTCTCGCACATGGGTCAGATCCGCCTGACCGGTGCCAATGCCGCCAAGGCTCTGGAAAGCCTGGTGCCGGTGGACATCATCGACCTGCCGGTGGGCATGCAGCGTTACGCGATGTTCACCAACGAGACCGGCGGCATCCTCGACGACCTGATGGTCGCCAACCTCGGTAACGATGAGCTGTTTCTGGTGGTCAACGCCGCGTGCAAGGATCAGGACCTGGCGCATCTGCAAAAACACATCGGCGCTCAGTGCACCATTACGGAGCTGTTCGAAGCGCGCGCCCTGCTCGCTCTGCAGGGTCCGGCGGCGGTTACCGTGCTGGCGCGTCTGGCTCCGGAAGTGACGCAGATGACCTTCATGCAGTTCAACCGGGTGCAACTGCTCGGCGTGGATTGCTTCGTCAGCCGCTCGGGCTATACCGGTGAAGACGGTTTCGAAATCTCCGTGCCGGCTGCCGATGCGGAAAAACTTGCCCGCGCCCTGCTCGCCGAGCCGGAAGTTCAGGCCATCGGCCTCGGTGCCCGCGACTCGCTGCGTCTGGAAGCCGGCCTGTGCCTGTACGGCCACGACATGAACAGCGAGACCACGCCGATCGAAGCCAGTCTGCTGTGGGCGATTTCCCGGCCGCGCCGCGCGGATGGCGTGCGGGCCGGCGGTTTCCCGGGGGCAGAGACGGTTTTCGCGCAACAGCAAAACGGTGTCGCCCGCAAACGCGTCGGCCTGCTGCCGCAGGAGCGTACCCCGGTGCGTGAGGGCGCAGAGATCGTCAACGAAGCCGGCGAGATCATCGGCAGCGTGTGCAGCGGCGGTTTCGGCCCTACTCTGGGCGGTCCTTTGGCGATGGGTTACCTCGACAGTGCTTATGTCGCACTCGATACGCCAGTGTGGGCCATCGTGCGTGGGAAAAAGGTGCAAATGCTTGTAAGCAAAATGCCATTTGTTCCACAACGCTACTATCGTGGTTGATTGACTGTTCCTATAAGTAACGCGATTGCGTTATGCATGCACTAATGTGTAACGCAATCGCCACAAAAAAGTGCATTTTCTAACATCTGATTCGATTTTGAACTTTGCTTATAACGTTCGAAAACAATTGAACAAGCTGTTCTTCCCGGCCTTACTAGTGAAATGACTAAATGCCAGCAGGAGCAATAAAACCGGGGCCTTCATGGGGCTTGTTTTTTCTCCCGTAGTTGGCGTAGAGTTTCTCCACTGTGTTTGCATGGGTCAGCTTGGAATCGTGACCTGGGCAGTAGCCTACCAAGTTAGCTACATCCCGCTCGACGTCTTCTTACTCTCCTGCAACCAGCCCCAGTACTCTTTCATGAGAAAGAGACTGTCATCAATTTTATGCGTCAAAGGAAATAAGAAATGTCGACACGTCAGAGCGGTACCGTCAAGTGGTTCAACGACGAGAAAGGTTTTGGTTTTATCACTCCAGAAAGCGGTCCGGATCTGTTCGTGCATTTCCGCGCCATTCAGGGCAACGGCTTCAAGAGCCTGAAAGAAGGCCAGAAGGTGACCTTCGTTGCTGTGCAGGGCCAGAAAGGCATGCAGGCTGACGAAGTACAAGCTGAAGGCTGATCTGCTGTTACGAAAAAGCCCCTGATATTGATATCAGGGGCTTTTTTGTGCGCGCGAATCCGTAAAATGGCGCTTCATTTTGCGTCCAGAGGCTGCCATGTCGAAAAACCTGCTCAAACCCCAGGGCGACTTTCCTGCCGTTGGCCTTGGCCGGCGCATGGCGGCCATGTTTTATGATTTCCTGCTGTGCACCGCCCTGCTAATCGTCACCGGATTCATCTACAAGTTGATTCAGGCCGCGATCATCGGCGAGGAACGCCTGCGCGTGCTCACCGATGCCGGGAAAATGGACGGCGATCCGCTGTATTCCACGGTGCTGCTGCTGGTGCTGTTCGGGTTCTTCGCCAAGTTCTGGACCCATGGCGGGCAGACGCTGGGCATGCAGGTGTGGGGCATTCGCGTACAGAACACCGACGGCAGCGCGATCAGCGTGTGGCAGGCATTGCTGCGCTTCATGGTGTCGATCGCCTCGTGGCTGTGCGCTGGGCTCGGATTCTTCTGGTCGCTGTTCGACAAGCAGAAGCGCACCTGGCATGACATTTATTCCGATACCCGCGTGGTGCGGATTCCGAAGAAAAGCAAATAATTTCCAGACGCCGAATACCACTGTGGGAGCGGGCTTGCTCGCGAAAGCGGTGTATCAGTCAATTTCCATGGTGACTGATACACCGCTTTCGCGAGCAAGCCCGCTCCCACAATGGTTGTGTAAGGCAATTAGAGTCTAAGCGTTACCCGCCAGCTTCATCCGCGCCGCCTGAGTAAAGTCCAGCATACGCTTCAACGGCCGGATCGCCTGCGGAATCAACGCCGGATCGACAAAGATCTCGTTCGTCCCTTCCTTCAGGCTCTTGAGCGTGCGCTCCAGGGTGTTCATGGCCATCCACGGGCAATGTGCGCAACTGCGGCATGCCGCGCCGTTACCAGCGGTGGGCGCCTCGATGAAGACCTTGTCCGGGCATAGCTGCTGCATCTTGTAGAAGATGCCACGGTCGGTGGCGACGATCAGGGTCTTGTTCGGCAGGCTTTGCGCAGCAGCGATCAACTGACTGGTGGAACCGACGGCGTCGGCCAGTTCGATCACCGAGGTCGGCGACTCCGGGTGCACCAGAATCGCTGCGTCCGGGTACAGCGCTTTCATGTCTTCGAGCTGCTTGGACTTGAACTCCTCGTGAACGATGCAGGCACCGTCCCATAGCAGCATGTCCGCACCGGTCTTGCGCTGGATGTACGTCCCCAGATGCTTGTCCGGGCCCCAGATGATGGTCTCGCCGTTGTCCATCAGGCTTTCAACGATCTCCAGCGCGCAGCTCGAGGTCACTACCCAGTCGGCGCGGGCCTTGACCGCTGCGGAGGTGTTGGCATACACCACCACCGTGCGCTCCGGATGCTGGTCGCAGAACGCCGAAAACTCGTCCACCGGGCAACCCAGGTCCAGCGAGCAGGTCGCGTCGAGGGTTGGCATCAGCACGCGTTTTTCCGGGTTGAGGATCTTCGCGGTTTCGCCCATGAACTTCACGCCGGCGACCACCACGGTCTTGGCCGGGTGGGCGTTGCCGAAGCGGGCCATCTCCAGGGAATCGGACACACAGCCACCGGTTTCCTCGGCCAGGGCCTGAATCACCGGATCGCAATAGAAGTGGGCAACCAGCACCGCGTCCTGAGCCTTGAGCTCGGCGGCGATGGCGGCACGGTAGTGAGCCTCCTCCTCGGCACTCAGCGGTTTGGGCTGTTTGGCATCGAGGTGGGCTTGAACCAGAAGGCGTTCGGAAATCTGCGTCATGTTCGCAAGACCTGCAGGCGCTATCGCGCGAAAGTCGAGTATACACCCGGCTCCGGACCGCTTGAGGGTACCGCCGGGAGAGTGAGTATTATCAGGCACGGACAGCATTGAAGCTGCGCAAGGCTACAGAATATCCCGTTGATACAAAAGATGATTCTGACCTGTGTCAGGCATCGGGAAGCAGCGCGGCCCAAACAACGCTGCTGTCACGAAAAGCATTGATGAAAGTTGATCGCCAATTTTTGCGATTCATGGGCTGTAGATGATTACTTTGCGCCGCGGGCTGCTTTCTCCGCGTCTTTTGCCTTGCGTTCATCGGCGGCGTTTTTTTTCACTATTGTCCACGTTTCGCTCAACGATTTGGCTTCAGCCAAAGAGGCATTGACCAGCTCGGATCCGGTGCTGATGTCCGCCTTCTCCGCCAACACATTGGCACCGCAGACCGAATGGAAATTCACGGTGCCTTTGTTGGGCAGGCCAATGATCTGAACATAGTTCGGATCTGCGACCGTGGTGACGAACTCCAGACCAGAGAGTTCACTATTTTGATCGGTAAACTTGATTCTGGCGCTCCTGCAAGCAGGGATAAAAATGGCGTGTTGAGATTTGCCTTGGGTCGCGCTCAGGTAATCCTTCAGGGAGATCGTGGCAGGTGGCAAGGGGCCGAATGACAGCGTGAACCCGACCTTGCCGGCAGCTTCGGAGCTGCCGTTCTCAGCCGTGTATTGCAAATTCTCTCCGGTATAACCACTCAAAAAGGGTTCGGTATCGATTGCCAATGGCAAAGCGACCTTTGCCTTGGCGGGCGGCACTGGACCACCATCATCCTCCAGATCTATCGTTTTCGTAAAAAGCACAGCGGCGATGCTTGCCAGTGCACCACCCACCGCCTGAATGGTTTTGATGCGATTGTCCTCAACCTCCGTACCGACTGATTGCAGCAGGTTGGTGTTTTCTCGCTTGACCCATTTGAACGATGTCTTGATCAACCAGGGATCGTCCTGATGAATCTGAAAGAGGTTATCTTCGGACTCGCCAGGAATCGCCTCCAGCACTAATTTTTTATCTTTATCACGATCAAGCTTGAGTATGGTTTTGGGCAGATTGAACTTCACCAGGCCTTCAAGATCTGGCGTCGTTTTTGCCGTTACTTTTTCATATTGAACTGAAGGAAAGCGTGTACCGCACCCACTGAGCGTCAATGCGCCCAGCAACAGAACCAACATTGATTTATTCATCACGGCCTCCGAGTGGGGGCAATGGCGCCATCGCAGCGATAGCATCATTGCGCCATCTGACCCTAGCCTCGCCCTCATCCGGCGTCGAACAAGCACAACGGGTATCCCGCCCAACGGTCACGCTGCATACCGCATAAAAATTTTATTGGCACCTGTAAGACCTGACAGGTTTTTATAACGTTTCTCAATAACGTCAATAACCGCTGATCACGTCCGATGAATCAGGCGCCGAGGCTGGAAGTACGTAGATAGGTCAGGAGGGGGCTATGCAATTTGGTTGTGACATCAAGAACAGAAGGCTGCATCCGAGAACGCGTGCCTGGCGTTCCATCCAAACAAAGCGCAGCTTTATTACGAACAAAAAAAAACCCGGAAATCCTCACTTTCGTGGGCCTTCCGGATTTTCTAAACCGCCAAATATGGTGGGTCGTGTGGGATTCGAACCTACGACCAATTGGTTAAAAGCCAACTGCTCTACCAACTGAGCTAACGACCCGCTGTGTGGTGGCGCGTATAATACTGATTTTTAAGGACTATTCAACACCTTTTTTAAAAAAATCAAAAATAAGGTGTTGGGTCGCTCACACCGGCCGCGGCAAAGCCTTCTGCACGCAGGCGGCAGCTGTCGCATTTACCGCAGGCACGGCCGTCATCGTCGGCCTGATAGCAGGAAACAGTCAGGCCATAATCCACGCCCAGCTTCACGCCGGCCTGAACGATCTGCGCCTTGCTCAGGTTCTGCAGTGGCGCCTGGATGCGGAAACCATTGCCTTCCACGCCGGCCTTGGTCGCCAGGTTGGCCATGCGCTCGAACGACTCGATGAACTCCGGACGGCAATCCGGGTAGCCGGAATAGTCCACCGCGTTGACCCCGATGAAGATGTCACGCGCGCCGAGCACTTCCGCCCAGCCCAATGCCAGCGACAGGAACACGGTGTTGCGCGCCGGCACGTAGGTCACCGGAATGCCCTCACCCAACTCTTCCGGAATATCGATGCTGGTGTCAGTCAGGGCCGAACCGCCCATGCCGTTAAGGTTCAAGCCAATCACTTTGTGCTCGACCACACCCAGATCGCGAGCGACGCGCGCTGCGGCATGCAGCTCCGCATGGGAGCGCTGACCGTAATCGAAGCTCATGGTGTAGCAGGCGTAGCCTTCAGCGCGGGCCATCGCCACCACAGTGGCCGAGTCCAGACCGCCCGAGAGCAGAATGACCGCGCGTTTTTCACTGGTGTTCAGTTGTTCAGTCATCTCAGCGCCCCGGTTCATCATTCCATAGATATTTATGCAGCTGCAGTTGCAACCGCACTGGCAGGTTATCCGCCACCACCCAGTCCGCCAGCTGCCTTGCATCAAGGTCATGGTGGCTTGGAGAAAACAGCACTTCGCCGGCGCGCCGGTCGAGCCCGTACTGGATCAGTTTGGAAACCGCCCAGTCGTAGTCTTCCCGCGAGCAGATGACAAATTTCACCTGATCGTTGGGCGTCAGCAGTTCGATATTCTCGTAGCGATTGCGGTGGGTTTCTTTCGAGCCCGGCGTCTTCAGATCGACGACGCGACTGACGCGCGGATCGACGGCGGAAACGTCGAGGGCGCCGCTGGTTTCCAGCGAGACCTCGTAGCCGGCATCGCACAAACGCTTGAGCAAAGGAATGGCATTCGGCTGGGCCAGCGGCTCGCCGCCGGTGACACATACGTAGCGCGGACGGAACCCGGCCACTTGCTCAAGGATGTCGTCGAGGGTGCGGATCGTACCGCCCGTGAACGCGTAAGCGCTGTCGCAGTATTGGCAACGCAACGGGCAGCCGGTCAGGCGCACGAAAACCGTGGGCAGCCCGGCAGTCCGCGTTTCCCCCTGCAACGAGTAGAAAACTTCGGTGATTCTCAATGTGTCTTGCATAGTCGCCACGGGCGTAACAGCTAAACAGGCTGTCCGCCTCCGTCAGGCACTTCAGGTAACCCCGCCAACGCGTAGATCGCCAGAAGCGTGTTTCAGAAAAAGGGCGTGAATTCTAACGAAAAAACCCGCGACAAGCGCGGGTTTCTTCCAAACGGGGTAAAGCCGGTTACATGCGTTGCAGATCGCGTTGGGCCAACTGAGCGGCAGAGGTCCCCGGGTACTGGGAAACCACCTGCTGCAGAATGCCTTTGACCTTGTCGGTGTGACCGAGGCGGCGCTCTACGTCAGCCAGCTTATACAGCGAATCCGGCACTTTGGCATGCTTGGGATACAGCTGCGAAACCTTGGCGAACGCCTGACCTGCACCTTGCAGATCGCCCTTCGCCAGGTTCACTTCACCCAGCCAGTACTGGGCATTGCCCGCATATTGGCTGTTCGGGTATTTGCGCAGGAATGCGGCGAAAGCCTGGCTGGCCTTGTCGAAATCCTTGGCTTTGATCAGGTCGAAAGCCGCATCGTAGTACAGCTTTTCCTTGGCCGGATCACCCGGTTCGCTGCTCGCAGCAGGCGCTTGGGCGGCAGCCGCCCCGGCACCTGCAGCAGCACCGGCAGCAGCACTTGCATCGCCACCGGCAGAAGAATTCTCAGGAGTCGCGGCAGGTGCAGCACCGGATCCTATGCGCCGATCAAGATCCTGGTATCGCTCTAGGGATTCCTGTTTCATGCGCGCAACCTGATTCTGCAGTTCTTCGATCACACCTTGCTGGCGCGATATCTGATCCTGCATCTGTTGCAATTGGTTGAACAGCATGCCTTGTGCCGAGGCAGGGGCCGAAGCCGCTCCCCCGGCATAGGCGCCGTTCGTACCGTAACCTGCAGGCGGATAACTGCTCCCGCTATTGTTATAACCGGAGTTGTCATCGACCACAGGAACCGCAGCCCACGCCGCAAGCGGCGCGAGACTGAGAGCCAGAACAGTTACAGCACGACGGCACGTTCGCATATCGAATTACTTACGCAGTTCGACGCGACGGTTTTGAGCCCAGGACTGCTCGTCGTTGCCGGTAGCAACTGGACGCTCTTCGCCGTAGGAAACCAGTTCCAGCTGAGCTGGGGAAACACCTTGCAGTACCAGGTAGCGCTGAACGGCTTTCGCACGACGCTCGCCCAGTGCCATGTTGTACTCACGAGTACCACGTTCGTCGGTGTTGCCTTCCAGAACAACGCGAGCGCCGTTTGCTTTCAGGTCTTTGGCGTGAACGTCCAGAGCGCGCATGGCTTCTGGCTTCAGGTCCGAGCTGTCGTATTCGAAGTAGAAGGTGGTGATTGCGCGCAGAGCAGCTTCTTCGCTCAGGGAACCGTCAACGGCACCAGTGTTTGCGCCGTAACCAGCGTTTGGATCAACAGCGCCTTCACCGGCGTTGTCGCCGCCTTTGGACGAGCAACCTACAGCTACAGCCATGGCCAGAGCCAGCGCAGCAAATTTACCAAACTTCAGCATTTCCATCGTGAAACTCCTAATGAACCCCAGTGTGTTAAGTAAAACGTGTAGCGCCGCGTCAGTTCAGGTAAGGGGACCAGGACGGTTCTCTGACTTCGCCTTGTGCGGTAGGAAGCGGGAGCCTCACGCGTCCATTAATGGACACGAGCATCAAGACTCCCCGGCCCTGCTGGCGGGTGGCGTAGATTACCATGGTGCCGTTGGGCGCAACAGTAGGCGACTCGTCCAGAGTGCTATCAGTTAGGATTTTTACACTTCCGCGCTGCAAATCCTGAGCCGCCACTTTGAAATTGGTGAAGCCATCCTGACGATGGATCATTACCAGGGTCTTTTCGTCAGCCGACAGTTTCGGGTTGGCGTTGTAGTTACCGATGAAGGTCACTCGCTCCGCACCGCCACCACCAGCGCTGGTTTTGTAAATCTGTGGTTTGCCGCCACGGTCCGAGGTGAAGTAGATGGTCGAGCCATCCTTGCCCCAGTATGGTTCGGTGTTGATGCCAGGACCGGCAGTCACGCGGGTGATCTGACGCGAACCGAGGTTCATCACATAGATGTCCGGGTTGCCGTCCTTCGACAGCACGAACGCCAGGCGCGTGCCATCCGGCGACCAGGCTGGCGCACCGTTCAGGCCTTCGAAGTTGGTGATCTGCTCACGGCGACCGGTATCGATGTTCTGCATGAAGATGCGCGGACGTTTCTGCTCGAACGACACGTAGGCGATGCGCTTGCCATCCGGCGCGAAACGTGGCGACAGGATCGGCTCACGCGACTGCAGCAGAGTCACCGCACGGGCACCGTCGTAGTCCGAACGCTGCAGGGTGTAGCGAGTGTTCTTCTCGGAGAAACGCTCGGCGGTCACGTACAGCAGACGGGTGGAAAACGCACCTTTGATGCCGGTGAGTTTTTCAAACGACTGGTCAGAGATGAAGTGCGCCATGTCGCGCAGTTGCTCGGTGGTACCGGAAACACTGCCGTCAGCCACTTTCTGCTCGGTGGCCACGTTGAACAGTGCCCACTGCACCTGCAGGCGACCGCCCGCCGGAGCAATGCTGCCGACCATCATGTACTGAGCACCCACCGCCTTCCAGTCACGGAAGATGATTTCGCTCGGCTGGCTTGGCTGGCTGATCATGTTTTGCTTGGGAATCGGCGAGTAGTAGCCCGAGTTCCGCAAATCGTTGCCAATGATTTCCGCCATGTCGTCCGGCAGCACGGCACCGCCCTGCATGCCGAACGGTACGACGGCGATCGGGGTGGCCCGATCGCTGCCGCTGGTGACCAGAATGTTCTTTTCATCAGCCATCGCGATCCCTGCCATGCAGCAGATCACGACCAGCATTCCTCGAAGAAGGTTTCTCACAAGGCTAGATCCTCAGGTGTGAATGTCATCTTGAATGAACGATACGGAGCGAAATCGCTCGGCTTCATTCCCTGCATTTCCGTCAAACGTCCAATATTCTTGACCGCCGCCACTGCCGAAGCATCGAACGGACCGTCGCCACTGGACTTGGCCACGCTGACCGAAGTCACCGTACCGTCCGGCAACATGCCGATCTGCAGTACAACCGTCATGCCTTTGCGTGCCGAAGGAGGACGTGCCCAGCCTTCCGCTGCTCGCGCACGAATCAGGTCATCGAAACTGCCCGCGACTTCGTCACCCTGCTCATCGGCCAAGGCCTGCTGGCGCTGCGGCGTGTCGGAAAGCAAATCTGCCAGGGCCTGGGCCTTTTTCTCTTCGGCAGATTTACGCGCCGCTTCCTGCGATTTCTTCTTCGCAGCATCGGCAGCAGCTTTCTTCTTCGCTTCGTCGGCGACTTTCTTCTTCGCCTCTTCAGCTTCAGCTTTCTTCTTGGCGTCTTCGGCGGCTTTCTTCTTCGCGTCTTCGACGATCTTTTTCTTCGCTTCTTCAGCGGCCGCTTTCTTGGCCTCTTCTTCAGCAGCCTTTTTGGCTTCTTCTTCGGCTTTCTTCTTGGCTATATCAGCCAATTGTTTCTCTTCGGCCTTTTTCGCTTCGGCTTTTTTCGCGTCGTCGGCTTTCTTGGCTTCATCAGCCTTTTTCGCTTCGTCCGCTTTCTTCGCCTCGTCGGCCTTCTTGGCTTCCTCGGCCTTTTGAGCCGCTTCTTCTTTCTTTTGTTCCGCAGCCTTCACCGCTTCCTGCTCGACCTTTTTCTGCTCCATCTGCTCGACTTCGGTCTGGCGCGCGGCGGATTTCTTCGCCTCACCTGCAATCTTCTGATTGGTCTGGGTGGTCGCCTGACTTTTCGATTTCAGCTGGTACAGGGTCGCCTGGACAATCGGCTTGGCCGGCGGCAGCTCCGGTGTGAAGGCGAAACTGACGAACAGCATGCCGAACACCAGCACGTGCAGGACAATCGCCAGAACACTGGGCCAGAAGTAGCTTTCCGAGGCGGACGGCTCTCGCTGTTGCTGCATCAGGGGGCCTCGGTAATCAAGCCAACATTACCGACGCCGGCTTTCTGCAACCCGCCCATCGCACCCATGACGGCGCCGTAGTCGACCGACTTGTCGCCACGGATGAAGACCTGGGTACGCTTGCCGCCTTCGGTGCCGGCGCGAATGATCTTGGTCACCGCGTCAGTCATCTGCGGCAGCGTCATTGCCCGGTCCTGCTGCTTTTCAGTGTCGACTTCGCTGCCAAGGTTCCAGTAGTAGGTCTTGTCAGCCTTGATCGAAATGGTCAACACCTGAGTGTTGTTGTCCTGCGGCAAGGCTTCGCTGGAAACCTTGGGCAGATCCACTTTCACGCCCTGATTGAGCATCGGCGCGGTCACCATGAAGATAACCAGCAGCACCAGCATCACGTCGATGTATGGCACCACGTTCATCTCGGCGACCGGCTTGCGCTTGTTTCGGGCTCGAGCGATTAAAGCCATCGGGAAATACCTGCTTATTCTTCGCTGGTGTGCACTTTGCGGTGCAGGATCGCCTGGAACTCATCGGCGAAGGTGTAGTAGCGGCTCAGCAAGGTTTCGCTGCGGGCAGAGAAACGGTTGTAAGCGATAACCGCCGGGATCGCAGCGAACAGGCCGATCGCGGTGGCGACCAACGCTTCGGCGATGCCCGGGGCCACGGTGGCCAGGGTCGCCTGTTGGGCGCTGGCCAGACCGCGGAAGGAGTTCATGATGCCCCACACGGTGCCGAACAGACCGATGTACGGGCTGACCGAACCGACGGTGGCAAGGAATGGCAGGCTCTGCTCGAGTTTCTCTTCTTCGCGGGAGATGGCCACGCGCATGGCACGTGCCACACCTTCCATGACCGCTTCAGGATCGACGCCTGGCTGCTGGCGCAGACGGGAGAACTCCTTGAAACCGGCACGGAAGATCTGCTCCACGCCCGAATCCGGATCCGGGTTGCTGCCGGCCTGACGGTACAGCTTGGACAGGTCGATACCCGACCAGAAGCGCTCTTCGAAGCTCTCCAGGGCGCGTCGACCGGCGCGCAGCAGATTGCTGCGCTGAAAGATCATGATCCATGAGGTCACCGATGCGGCCACCAGGGTCAACATTACCAACTGCACCACGATGCTGGCATTGCTGACCAGGCTCCACATGGAGGAATGGTCGACGACGTTAGCTTCCACGCTTTATCTCCTGCTTTGAGTGTTTACCCGTGCCGCCCGCGTCGGCAAAGGCCGCACGCAAGGATTCGGGCATGGCCCGGGGTTTCAAACTGTCGGTGCGCACGCAGGCCACCAGAAACTGCCCTTCGCAGAGCAGCACATTATCCGTGGCCCGCCTGACCTGCTGTTGGAAGCGCAGGCTGGCACGGTTCAATTCGATTACATCAGCGCTTACCAGCAGTTCGTCGTCCAGTCGCGCCGGCGCGTGGTAGCGCGCTTCGCTGGAATGCACGACAAACAACAGGTCCTCCCCGGCCAGTTCCGACTGGGCAAAGCCCAGCGTCCGGAGCCGCTCGGTTCGAGCCCGTTCCATAAACTTGAGGTAATTAACGTAATACACGATGCCGCCCGCATCGGTGTCCTCGTAATAAACGCGACAACGATGTGCGAACGGCTCAAGCCCGTTTTGCGCGCGCATACTCTAGTGCTTACTCCTCGGGTTGCCAATCCAGCCAGGCAACTGTTTTTTCAGTGTTTTAGGCTTTACCGCAAAAGTACCGTGCTGTGACAGTACAAACGCTGAATAAATCGACAATAAATGTGTACTAATCGTCTACCGCATCGAGAAACTCGTCTACCACGGGCATCTCGCCCATTCGTGACGGAATGTTTAAACCGAAATGCAGGTACGCATGCCGCGTCACCACCCTGCCCCGTGGCGTGCGCATGATGTAGCCCTGCTGAATCAGGTATGGCTCGAGCACGTCTTCAATGGTGTGGCGCTCTTCGCTGATCGCCGCCGCCAGACTGTCGATGCCGACCGGTCCGCCGTCGAACTTCTCGATCATGGTCAGCAGCAAGCGCCGGTCCTGATGATCGAAACCGTGCTCGTCGACATCCAGCAGGTTCAGCGCCAGATCGGCGACGGCCTTGGTGATGTGGCCCTTGGCGCGCACTTCGGCGAAATCGCGTACCCGGCGCAGCAAGCGGTTGGCGATCCTCGGCGTGCCACGAGCGCGGCGAGCCACCTCGAAAGCGCCCTCCGGATCCAGCGGCAGGCCGAGAATGTTCGCCGAACGACTGACAATCGTCGACAAGTCAGTGGTGTTGTAGAACTCGAGACGCTGGACGATACCGAAGCGGTCACGCAGCGGGTTGGTCAGCATGCCCGCGCGGGTGGTGGCGCCGACCAGAGTGAACGGTGGCAGATCCAGCTTGATCGAGCGCGCCGCCGGGCCTTCGCCGATCATGATGTCGAGCTGAAAATCTTCCATGGCCGGGTACAACACTTCTTCCACGATCGGCGACAGGCGATGGATTTCATCGATGAACAGCACATCGTGAGGCTCGAGATTGGTCAGCAGCGCCGCCAGATCGCCGGGGCGTTCAAGCACCGGGCCGGAGGTGCTCTTGATCGAGACGCCCATTTCCTGAGCGATGATGTTGGCCAGCGTGGTTTTACCCAAGCCGGGCGGGCCGAAGATCAGCGTGTGATCAAGCGATTCGCTCCGACCACGGGCGGCCTGGATGAACAGTTCCATCTGCTCGCGGACCGTCGGCTGGCCGATGTAGTCGGCCAGACTGACAGGGCGAATCGCCCGGTCCTGGACTTCTTCGCGCTCGCGCGGACTGTGCGCGGCGGCGATCAGACGATCAGCTTCAATCACTTAAATCATTCCCTTCAGGGCGCGGCGGATCAGGTCTTCACTGCTCAAATTCTTGTCCTTGATGGCGGTAATCGCCTTGCTCGCTTCCTGCGGCTTGTAGCCCAGGGAAATCAGCGCGCTGACCGCATCGTTTTCGGCGGTATTGACCGGCGCCGGGCCGTCCGGCTGGTTCGGCACCAGGGCGAACATCGCTGGCGAGGTTTCCCAGGCCTTGAAGCGGTCTTTCAGTTCAACCAGCAGACGCTCGGCGGTTTTCTTGCCGACGCCCGGGACCTTGGTCAGCGCCGAAGTGTCCTGGGATTGCACGCAGCGAATCAGCTCATCGACCTCCAGACTCGACATCAACGCCAGCGCCAGTTTCGGCCCGACACCATTGAGACGGATCAACTCGCGAAAAAAGTCTCGCTCACGCTTGCCGGCGAAACCATAGAGTAACTGCGCGTCTTCGCGTACGACCAAATGGGTGTGCAGCGTCAGCGGTTCACCGACCGACGGCAGGCGATAAAGGGTGGTCATGGGCACTTCCAGCTCATACCCGAGGCCGTTTACATCCAGAATCAGGTGCGGCGGCTGTTTCTCAGCCAGGGTGCCGCGCAAGCGTCCAATCACGTTTCAGATCCTTGAGCGTTGGCCAGCCGGGGCTGGCGACAAAACAGCATACGGATTCGGGCCGACGACCCAGGCACACAATCCCTATACCGGAAAATTGATTGCTGATGCTATCAGAGACGCAGGCGCCCGCCACGACTGCGTGCAGCTCCCAGACCGTGCGGCAGCAGACTGGAGCGGGTGTGTGCGTGACAAATGGCGATGGCCAGGGCATCCGAGGCGTCGATTTGCGGCTTGGCGGTCAGCTTGAGCATGTGCATGACCATCATCTGCACCTGCTCCTTGTTGGCCGCACCGGTGCCGACCACGGCTTGCTTGACCTGGGTTGCGGTGTACTCGGCAATCTCCAGACACTCTTCCGCCCCGGCCACAATCGCGGCGCCACGGGCCTGCCCCAGTTTCAACGCGGAATCGGCGTTTTTCGCCATGAACACTTTTTCGATGCCCATGGTTACCGGGCCATAGGTCTGAATGATTTCACGCACGCCGCGATAAACGATTTGCAGCCGCTCATGCAGCTCGCCGGCGCCGGTACGGATGCAGCCCGAGGCCACGTAGATGCAGCCGCCACGCCCGGTATCGCGAACAACGCCGTAACCGGTGATGCGCGAGCCGGGGTCGATACCCAGAATTAAAGTCATAACGCCTGCGGTTTTGAAAAAACACGATTTACATAACAACAAAAAACAACTGTGGGAGCGGGCTTGCTCGCGAAAGCGGTGGGTCATTCAGCATTAATGTTTGCTGATACGCCGCCTTCGCGAGCAAGCCCGCTCCCACATTCAAGCCTAGTCGCTCTTAACCGAGCTGAGCGGCCACGTCTTCCGGAATGTCCGCGTTGGAATAGACGTTCTGCACGTCATCCAGGTCCTCAAGCATGTCGATCAGCTTCAGCACCTTCTCCGCGCCGTCCAGATCCAGCTCGGCACTGGTGGTCGGCTGCATGACGATTTCCGCGTCATCGCCCTTGAACCCTGCGGCTTCCAGCGCGTTGCGTACGGCATAGAAACTGGTGAACGAGGTGAATACATCGATGGAGCCGTCTTCATGAGTGACCACGTCGTCGGTATCGGCTTCCAGCGCCGCTTCGGTCAGCGCATCTTCGTCAACGCCCGGGGCGAAGCTGATCTGGCCTTTACGTTCGAACAGATAAGCCACCGACCCGTCGGTGCCGAGGTTGCCACCGCACTTGCTGAACGCATGGCGGACGGCTGCCGCGGTGCGGTTGCGGTTGTCGGTCATGCATTCGACCATCACCGCCACGCCGCCCGGGCCGTAACCTTCGTAGGTCAGCTCTTCAACGTTGTCCGCTTCAGTCGCCCCGGCGCCACGGGCCACGGCACGATCGATAATGTCGCGGCTCATGTTGGCCCCGAGCGCCTTGTCCAGGGCCAGACGCAGGCGCGGGTTGGAACCCGGATCGCCGCCGCCCTGGCGGGCTGCAACGGTCAGTTCACGGATCCATTTGGTGAAGATCTTGCCCCTCTTGGCATCCTGACGTTCTTTGCGGTGCTTGATGTTCGCCCACTTGGAATGACCTGCCATAACTCGCTCCGAATTCTCTTTGAAACGTTGCCCGCCCTGCTCAGGCAGCGGCCGGCAAACAAAAAAATCTCGACCTGCTCTCTACAGAAAGAAAAAAGGCGCATCCGAAGATGCGCCTTCAGGCCCGTCTTACTCAGCCTTTGGCGTTTCGCGCAAACGAATGTGCAGCTCACGCAGTGCCTTGGCATCCACCACACCCGGCGCTTGCGTCATCACGTCGGCAGCACTCTGGGTTTTCGGGAAGGCGATCACTTCACGGATCGACTGGGCGCCGGTCATCAGCATCACCAGACGGTCGAGACCGAAGGCCAGACCACCGTGCGGCGGTGCACCGTACTTCAGCGCGTCGAGCAGGAAGCCGAATTTCTCTTCCTGTTCCGCCTCGTTGATACCCAGCAGACGGAACACCGCTTGCTGCATTTCCTTGCGGTGGATACGGATCGAGCCGCCACCCAGTTCGGTGCCGTTCAGCACCATGTCGTAGGCGCGGGACAGTGCGCCGGCCGGATTGGCTTCCAGTTCTTCAGGAGAGCATTTCGGCGCGGTGAACGGGTGGTGCAGCGCCGAGAAGCTGCCGTCGTCGTTTTCTTCGAACATCGGGAAGTCGACAACCCACATCGGTGCCCACTTGCAGGTCAGCAGGTTCAGGTCGTGACCGAGCTTGATCCGCAGTGCGCCCAAGGCTTCGCTGACGATCTTGGCCTTGTCGGCACCGAAGAACACGATGTCGCCATCGACCGCACCGACGCGATCGAGGATCACGTTCAGTTTGTCTTCCGGGATGTTCTTCACGATCGGCGACTGCAGGCCTTCAACACCGGCAGCACGCTCGTTGACCTTGATGTACGCCAGGCCCTTGGCACCATAGATGCCGACGAACTTGGTGTAGTCGTCGATCTGCTTGCGCGGCATGCTCGCCCCGCCTGGCACGCGCAGTGCGGCGATGCGGCATTTCGGGTCGTTGGCCGGGCCGCTGAACACCTTGAATTCGACTTCTTTCAACTGGTCGGCAACGTCTACCAGCTCCAGCGGGTTACGCAGGTCCGGCTTGTCGGAACCGTAACGACGCATGGCTTCTTCGAACGTCATGTGCGGGAATTCGCCGAACTCCAGATCCAGCACTTCCTTGAACAGGTTGCGGATCATGCCTTCGGTCAGGCCCATGATGTCTTTTTCGTCGAGGAAGCTGGTCTCGATGTCGATCTGAGTGAACTCAGGCTGACGGTCGGCACGCAGGTCTTCGTCGCGGAAGCACTTGGCGATCTGGTAGTAACGGTCGAAGCCGGCGACCATCAGCAGTTGCTTGAACAGCTGTGGCGATTGCGGCAGCGCGAAGAACGAACCGGCGTGAGTACGGCTTGGCACCAGATAGTCACGCGCACCTTCAGGGGTGGCACGGGTCAGGATCGGCGTTTCCACGTCGAGGAAGCCGTTCTCGTCGAGGTAGCGACGGATGCTGGTGGTCATGCGCGAACGCAGGCGCAGCTTCTCGGCCATTTCCGGACGACGCAGGTCGAGGAAGCGATAACGCAGACGGGTTTCTTCGCCGACATCGGAGTATTCGTTGAGCGGGAACGGCGGGGTTTCCGCTTCATTCAGCACTTCCAGCTCGTAGCCCAGCACTTCGATCATGCCCGACGCCATGTTGGCGTTGGTGGCACCGGCCGGACGCAGACGCACTTTACCGGTGATCTTCACCACGTATTCGCTGCGCACGCGGTCAGCGGCGGCGAAGCTCTCGGCGCGATCCGGGTCGAACACCACCTGAGCCAGACCATCACGATCACGGATATCGAGGAAAATCACCCCGCCGTGGTCGCGACGACGGTGAACCCATCCGCAAAGGGTAATTTCCTGACCTTCCAGGCTTTCGTTCAGTTGGCCGCAATAATGGCTGCGCATCATGGTAGTGGTTTCGCTTCTCGTAATTCGAAATTCGGTGGAGATCCCGTCGCCATCAAGCAGTGCGAAATCTCACGCGTGTCGTTCGACCTGGGATTGAACCCTAGTCAGCTTTGTCGCCACCGGCCAGGTTCTTCTTGGCTCCGGTCTTGAAATCGGTTTCGTACCAACCGCTGCCGCTGAGGCGAAAACCTGGCATGGACAGCTGTTTCTTGAGCTCTGGCGCCTGACAGGCAGGGCAGTCGACCAGCGGTGCCTCGCTGATCTTTTGAATGGCTTCCAACTGATGACCACAGGAAGCACATTGGTAATCGTACATCGGCATGGAGGGTGTCTCGGCGATCAGATTGCCACCGCGCGCAGGGCTTTGCGGCGAAAGAGCGGGATTATATCCATTAAAATGCGGGCTGTGCAGCCGTAAGACTGCACAGCCCGCCAGGTCATTTCAACTATTGCCGATTCCGGGCTCGGCGGCCGGCGCGGTATCGCGCAAGCCATTCATCACGCACACCACCCGCACCAGACCGCTGAAGTTTTTCACCCCGCCTTGACGCAGGTGCACCTCGCGGTCCACATGGGACAGCAGCGTACCGACCGAACAGCTGTTGTCTTCGGCCATCGCCGCCAGAATGTTCCAGTACACCTGCTCGAGCCGCAAGCAGGTCGCAAAGCCATTCAGACGCACCGACCTCGACAGCGGCCGGATCAATTCGAAGTCGAAGTCGCTGACCAGCGGTTCGACCTTCATTTCCTGTCGCGAACCAAGCTGTTCGCTTCGCCTGTCACCACCTACCATATCGCTGACACTCCTTTGCCATTTCTGGTTGTTACAAAAGCAACATCCTGTGCCTTCATAAAAACGCAGACGCCAAGTCAGCGCCAGACGACTAGTTGCCGATCTACGTAGGATAAGCCGACATCATCGGTAAGATTTGCATCAGCACGCGGACATCCACCGGGACGCCCGCGTTTATGGCGATCAGGCTTCCAGCAACGCGCGCAGCATCCATGCAGTCTTCTCATGCACCTGCATGCGCTGGGTCAGCAGGTCCGCCGTCGGCTCGTCACTGACTTTGTCCAGCAACGGGAAAATGCCGCGAGCGGTGCGGGTTACCGCCTCCTGCCCTTCGACCAGTTGCTTGATCATGGCCTCGGCACTGGGCACGCCCTCCTCCTCCTTGATCGAAGAGAGACGGGCATACGTGGCGTAGGCACCCGGCGCGGGGAAGCCGAGAGCACGGATACGCTCGGCGATCAGGTCCACGGCCAGCGCCAGTTCGTTGTACTGCTCTTCGAACATCAGGTGCAGGGTGCGGAACATCGGACCGGTGACGTTCCAGTGGAAGTTATGGGTTTTCAGATACAGCACGTAGGTGTCCGACAGCAGCCGCGACAGCCCTTCGACGATGGACTTGCGATCTTCTTCACTGATACCGATATCGATTGCCATGTTTACCCCCTGAGGCGATTGAATTCATCCAGCAGTTGCTGACTCACTCTAGCAAGGCCAGCGCCCGCTCGCAGCCTGCAATCGCCTTGCTGCGTGCGACAAATCGACCGGCAGGCGCCGCTGGCCGGGGTAATTTGAGAACCCGCAGGCTTTGCTGTTAAATAGACGGTGTGTCGCTACGCCCCATTTTTCGGGGGTGAGGCGCATAGGCTGATGCCGCGTACGTGTCCAACGCCTCTTTATTGTTCCGAAGCGAACCATGCGCCTTCAGCTCTTCCTTGTGAGCCGTCATAACGTGAGCCAATCAAAATGTTGAAAATCGTCCACCTGCTAATGGGCGCAGCGGCCTTGCTGCTGTCGTTCATACCCAGCTTGAAGTCCGAAGCCGTTCCTTACCTGCAACAACCCGATGCACTTTACCTGGCCTTTTTCGGCCTGCTGAACCTGGTCATCGCTCCAGTGATTCCTTACTGGAACAAAGGCCCGCGCCAGCATCTGCAAAACCTGGTCAGCGCGCTGCTGGTACTGACCGTCGTCCTGCAAACCCTGACCCTGATCGCGCCGATGCCGGTCATCGCCGGTCAACCGGCCGTGCTGTTCAGCCTGCTGATTGCACTGATTGCCGTGGTGGTGCACCTGGCTGTCAGCTTCTATAAATCGTCGCCGGCCGCCGCACCGACCAGCTATGACATGAGCAACCGCGATACCGGCACCGTCAAGTGGTTCAACACCTCTAAAGGCTTCGGTTTTATTTCCCGGGATTCCGGTGATGATATTTTCGTGCACTTTCGTGCAATCCGTGGCGAAGGCCACCGCGTTCTGGTCGAAGGCCAGCGCGTGGAGTTCTCGGTGATGAACCGCGACAAAGGCCTGCAAGCCGAGGACGTGATCGCCGCCCTGCCGCGTCGCTGATCCAAGGCAACAAAAAAAACCGCGAACAGCCAGACTGTTCGCGGTTTTTTTATGCCCGCACAAAAGGTGCTGCCATCAATAGTGCGGTGGCGGCGCCTCTTCCTCGGAAGAATCGAACTGCCCGACCATCTCTTCCTGACGCTTGAGCAATGCGGCCATTTGCAGTTGCAGACGCTCGATTATCCGTTGCTGCGCCACCAGCTCGTCGTTCAGGGCCTCGATGGTGTCGTCCTGAAAAGCCAGACGACTTTCCAGATCGGTAACGCGCGCTTCAAGGCTCATGACTCAATCCTCCAGAAACGTGAAGTGCTCGGTCAGCACCAGACCCAGCCGCTCACGGATGGCCGCTACCTGCTCGGCATTGTACGGCTTGGCCGGGTGCTTGCCCCAGACCGGCGCGGGCCACGCGGCGTCATCCCGTTTGCGCACGACCACATGCATATGCAGCTGGCTGACGACGTTGCCCAGGGTCGCGACGTTCATCTTGTCAGCGTCGAACAAGTCCTTGAGCAACTCGGCCAGTGCAGTGGTTTCCTGCCACAACTGCTGCTGGTCGGCGACATCCAACTGAAACAACTCGCTGATATCGTCGCGACGCGGTACCAGGATGAACCACGGGTAATTGGCATCGTTGGACAGCAGCAGCCGACACAACGGAAAGTCGCCGATGGTCAGGGTGTCCTGTTGAAGTCGTGAATCCAAAACAAACACTGCGTGCACTCCCGGCTGATCTACCTCATTTAGCTTGGCGGCCGCCTGTACAGGCAGCGCACCAAGCGACAGACAGGCAGCATACCTGCGAATGCACCGGGCTTCACGACGGCAATCCCCGACGAGGACCATCAGCCCCGACAAGAGACATCCATGTCCGTCGCGCACCATTGCGGAGCCCAGACAATTCTTTGATACAGAAAAATGGCCGAAACGACCTGTTACCCGCCAACAGTCCTGCTCCAGCTGTATGAATCTGGTACAGCCTGCAAATTTTTTGCACCAAAACCGTACATTGCGTCTACGCTCAGTGCGTCGGGCATCCGCCAAATACTCACGGACGGGGTGAACCGGTAACGTTTTTGGTTGTCAGGCCGCCCGGCGCACCTGACAACACGATGTAACGGTGTGCGTCAAGCCCCTGATAAAAAAGGGCTTGAACCCGCGTTTTCACAAGGTTTTCACGAACGCGGGTGGCTGTTTTGAAAAATAAAAGGCACACGCCTGCACTTTGTGCACGCTTGTTGCATTGATACACAGAAGGTCTGCAAGCACACCACGGGAAGTGGCAGCTTCAGACCAATCAAACACGGTGGCAGGGTTGCCCCAATGGAGATTCAAGTGTTTTGCCAGGGACTCTTTTTTACCGATGCAAAAGGCCCGAAAACAGCGATAAAGTTGTCAGCCCGGCTGCAGGGGTAATGTGAATTTGCGACATCAACCCAGCTGTTTGCGACGTCGTCGTAAAGAACGCGAAAGGTTGTATGTGCAAGTATCGCCAACATTGTCGGCGTGATATAAGTTTGCGCCGACACAAAAAGAAAGAGCCGCCCAGATAATAAAACAGGTGGGACGGCAGTACTCTTCTAAAACCAAAGGAGCAAATCACGATGCGCGTGATGAAGTGGAGCACAATCGCACTGGCCGTTGCAGCAGCAGCCAGTACTCAGTTGGCTACGGCCGCCCCGTTTGTTAGTGACCAGGCAGAAGCCAAAGGTTTCGTTGAAGATGCGAAACTCACCGAGACGTTGAAGAACTATTACTTCAACCGCGACAACAAGAACGGTGGTCACGACCAGAAAGACTGGACCCAGGGTTTCCTCGGTAACTTCACCTCCGGTTACACCCAAGGCACCGTAGGCGTCGGTATCGATGCATTCGGTTACCTGGCAGTCAAACTGGATGGCGGTGACGGTACTTCCGGCACTGGCAACATGAGCCGCAGCGACACCGTCAAGGCCAACGAGTATGCCCACGACGTTAATGACAGTCAGGGCAAAGCCGGCGCAGCCGTCAAGTTCCGCATCTCCAAAACCGAGCTGAAAGTCGGCGACCAGCAGCCAAGCACTGCTCCTGTGTTCGCAGTTGGTGGCTCCCGTATCATTCCGCAATCGGCTAGCGGCTTCCAGCTGCAGAGCAGCGAAGTCAAAGACCTGGACCTCGAAGCCGGTCACTTCTACTCGGCGACCAGCCAGGACAAAAACGCCCGTAACGGCGGCCTGTACGCTAACTACGCTGGCCAAGAAGCCAAGTCGATCGATTACTTCGGCGGCAAATACGGCATCACTGACAACCTGACCGCATCGCTCTACGGCGCCAAACTGGAAGACATCTGGAACCAGTACTACGCGAACGTCAACCTCACCACTCCATTCGGTGGCGACACTTCGCTGAACACTGACTTCAACATCTACCGCACCACCGACACCGGTGACAAGCTGGCAGGTGACATCAGCAACACTGCCTTCTCCCTGGCAACCGCGCTGTCGTTCCTGAAAGCACACACTTTCACCCTGGCCTTCCAGAAGGTTAACGGTGACACACCATTCGACTACGTCGGTGTAGGCAAGAACAACCGCGGTGGCGACTCGATTTTCCTCGCCAACTCCATCCAGTACTCTGACTTCAACGGCCCAGGCGAGAAATCCCTGCAAGCGCGTTATGACCTGAAAATGGCCGAGTACGGCGTACCAGGCTTGAGCTTCATGGTTCGCTACGTCAAAGGTTGGAATATCGACGGCACCGGCCTGGCTGCAAACAGCCAATACCGCACCGACACTGGCGCACCGCTGTACGGTGAAGATGGCAAACACCACGAAACCAACTTCGAAGCCAAATATGTTGTTCAGTCTGGCCCAGCAAAAGATCTGTCCTTCCGCATCCGTCAAGCCTGGCACACCGCCAACGCCGACGAAGGCGAAGGCGACGTTAAAGAGTTCCGCCTGATCACCGAATACCCACTGAACATCCTGTAACTGTCAGTGGTTAGTTTGGAAGCATAAAAAAAGGCCCATCTTCGGATGGGCCTTTTTTATTGCCTGTCGCCTTTCATAAATGCCTGACCAATAAGTCAGGCATTTAATTAGCAACCTATCATTGTGTTGCCGATTCCTGAACTACACGAATCACACGCTGTGGAAACGGGATATCAATACCGGCCGTCTTCAAACGATCACGCGACAGTTCGTTAAACATGAACATCACGTCCCAGTAGTCTGCGGTTTTAACCCAGACACGCAGGGAAACAGTGATCGAACTGTCACCCAAGGTCGAAATCACCGCCTGTGGCGCAGGGTCCTGCAACACGCGATCATCCTTGGCCAGATCCAGCAGCACCTGACGGGCTTTCTGTAGATCTGCTTCGTAGTCCACACCTACATCGAACACAACCTTGCGGGTAGGCTGACGATTGGTGTTGGTGATGATGCCGTTCGACAGGTTGCCGTTCGGCACGATGATGGTCTTGTTGTCGCCGGTACGCAGCACAGTGTGAAAAATCTGGATGCTGTCGACCGTACCCGCCACGCCTTGGGCTTCGATCCAGTCACCAATGCGGAACGGACGGAACAACAAAATCAGCACGCCGCCGGCGAAGTTCGCCAGGCTGCCCTGCAAAGCCAGACCGATGGCCAGACCGGCCGCACCGATGGCCGCCACGAACGAGGTAGTTTCCACGCCGATCATCGAAGCCACGCTGACGATCAGCAGCACCTTGAGGATGATGTTCGCCAGGCTGCTGATGAAACCTTGCAGCGCCAGGTCAGCATTGCGCAGGGCCAGCAGACCGCCGAGCTTTTGCGTGACCTTGTTGATCAGCCACCAGCCGATCGCCAGTGTAATCACCGCCAGCAGCACCCGGCTGCCGTATTCCATGATCATCGGAATCCACGCCTGGGATGCCTTGACCAGGTGGTCTACCTCAGCATTCAAATCCATCTCTCATCTCCTGATTCCGGCTACCCGGCCTGTACACAAAGTAAATGTGGGAGCGGGCTTGCTCGCGAAGGCGTTGTGTCAGTCAATCAATTGCTGACTGACAGAGCGCTTTCGCGAGCAAGCCCGCTCCCATAGGTCATACGACCGGACTCAGTCGCGGAAGTTGTTGAACTGCAGTGGCATGCCGAATTCCTTGGCGCGCAGGGCCGCGATGGCTTCCTGCAGGTCATCGCGCTTCTTGCCGGTTACACGTACTTGCTCGCCCTGAATGGCGGCCTGCACTTTCAACTTGGCGTCCTTGATGTGCGCGACGATTTTCTTCGCCAGCTCTTTGTCGATGCCTTCCTTGAGGATCGCATCCTGCTTCATCAGCTTGCCCGAGGCGTAAGCGTCTTTGACTTCCAGGCATTGCACATCGATCTTGCGCTTGGTCAGGGCCAGCTTCAGGATCTCGATCATCGCTTCCAGCTGGAAACCGGCTTCAGCGGTCAGATTGACGGTCAGGTCCTTTTCCTTGAACTCGAAGCTGCCCTTGCCTTTCAGGTCATAACGACGGTCGAGTTCCTTCACGGCGTTCTCGACCGCGTTGGTCAGCTCGTGTTTGTCCAGTTCGGATACCACGTCGAACGACGGCATGTAATCTCTCCAATAAAAAGGCGCGCTCGATCAGCATGGAGCGCGCTTGGCTTGCGGTTAAAATCCGGCTCATTATAACGGGTCTTTTCCCACCGATACGGCGAGCCTTGCATGCCAGTACCTTACCGAGTGCAAAACTGATGTCCACCCCCTGGCACGTTCTCGGCGCCGGCAGCCTCGGCACCCTGTGGGCCACGCGCCTGGCCCGCGCTGGCCTGCCGGTGCGGCTGATCGTGCGTGATGCCGAACGTCTGCGCAGTTATCAGGCGGCCGGTGGGCTGACCCTGGTCGAACAGGGCACAGCCCACACCTACGCCGTTCCCGCGCAGACGGCGGACGACCCGGAGCCGATCCGCCGCCTGCTGGTCGCCTGCAAAGCCTATGACGCCGAAAACGCCGTCGCTCGCCTCGCTCCAAGACTGACAGCGAATGCCGAGTTGATCCTGTTGCAGAACGGCCTCGGCAGTCAGGACGCGGTCGCGGCACGGGTTCCGCAGGCGCGCTGCATCAGCGCCTCCAGCACCGAAGGTGCCTTCCGGGACGGCGACTGGCGCGTGGTGTTCGCCGGTCATGGTTTCACCTGGCTGGGTGACGCCGCGCACCCGGTGGCGCCGATCTGGCTGGACGATCTGGAAGCGGCGAAGATTCCCCACGAATGGAGCACCGACATCCTCACCCGGCTGTGGCGCAAGCTGGCGCTCAATTGCGCGATCAATCCGCTGACCGTGCTCCACGGCTGCCGCAATGGCGGCCTTGAGCAGCATCAATGCGAAGTCGCCACGCTCTGCGCCGAACTGGCCGAGTTGCTGGAACGGTGCGGGCAGCCAGCGGCGGCAGTCAATCTGCAACAGGAAGTCGAACGGGTGATCCACGCCACGGCAGCCAACTACTCCTCGATGTATCAGGACGCGGCGAACCAGCGCCGCACCGAAATCAGCTACCTGCTGGGCCACGCCTGCAAAGTCGCCGCGCGCCATCAACTGAAACTGCCGCACCTCACGCAATTGCAACAGCGTCTGGTCGAGCACCTGCGCAGCCTTGGATTGCCCAGCGACTGAGCAGCGGCTACGCTGGCCACTTGTTCCTTAGCTGCGATAAACCTGATGCCATTGCGCCAGCGCCTCGAAAACCTGCCGGTCGGCCAGAAACTGTTGGCCGCCCTGCTGGTGTTGTTGACCACCGTTCTGCTGGTCGCCAACCTGACCTTTATCAGCGCCGCCTATTACATCTCCCAGGAAAGCATGGCGCCGCAGGCCCTGCAGACCATCGGCCGGCTGATCTCCAACCCGAGCCTGGTGTCCCAGGCACTGGAGTCGCCGCAAAGCGCCGAACGCCTGCTCAAGGAACTCGACAGTTATTCGCCGCTGCGCGCGGCAGCGCTGTATGACGGCAAGGGTGACCGCCTAGCCCAGGTGCAGCGTGGCGACAAGCTCAATCTGCCGGAACGCTATCGCCATGTGGAAGCCTGGCAACTCACCGAATTTCGCAGCAACCAGTTGATCACCCTGCCCCGCCCCGGCACCGCACCGGGGCATCTGCTGTTGGTGGCCAGCAGTGAACTGCCGATGGCGTTCTACACCGGCACGCTGACCGCCAGTCTCGGCATCCTGATTTTCAGTGTGCTGCTGTGGCTGGTGATTGCCCGACAGATCAAACGCCTGATCACCCGCCCGATCCATGAACTGGAAGAGCTCTCGCGTCAGGTCACCCGTGAAGAGAACTACGCCCTGCGCGCCTCGCGAGGCAACCACGATGAAATCGGCAGCCTCGCCGAAGCGTTCAACACCATGCTCTCGCGCATCGAAGCCCGCGAGCAGCAACTCAAGCGCGCCCGCGACGACTCGCAGGCCGCTTACGATCAGGCCCAGGGTCTGGCCGAAGAAACCCGCCACACCAACCGCAAGCTGGAGCTGGAAGTCCAGGTGCGGAGCAAGATCGAGAAGAAGCTCACCGGTTTCCAGAATTATCTCAACAGCATCATCGACTCGATGCCCTCGGCGCTGATCGCCCTCGACGAACAGCTTTACGTGACCCAGTGGAACCAGGAGGCCAGCGCCCTTTCCGGGACGCGTCTGGATGAGGCGCTGAACCAGCCGATCTTCCTCGCCTTCGAACCACTCAAGCCGTTTCTGCCGCAACTCAAGCAGACCGTCGAAGAGCACACGGTGGCGAAGATCGAGCGGGTGACCTGGGTCAAGGATGACGAACCGAAGCATTACGCCCTGACCTTCTACCCGCTGATGGGCGGTGCCGGTCGCGGCGTGGTGATCCGTATCGACGACATCACCCAGCGCCTGTCGCTGGAAGAAATGATGGTGCAGTCGGAAAAGATGCTTTCGGTGGGCGGTCTTGCTGCCGGCATGGCGCATGAGATCAACAACCCGCTTGGCGCGATTCTGCACAACGTGCAGAACATTCGCCGCCGACTGTCGCCGGAGCTGCCGAAAAACCTCGAAACCGCCGAACAACTGGGGATCGAGCTGGACACGGTCAACCTCTACCTGCAGAACCGCGAAGTGCCGAAACTGCTCGATGGCATCCAGCAGGCCGGCGCCCGTGCCGCGAAAATCGTTACCCATATGCTCAGCTTCAGTCGGCGCAGCACCCGGCAACTGGCGCCGTGCGATTTGCCGGCGCTGATCGATCAGGCGGTGGAAATCGCCGGCAACGACTTCGATCTGGCCATCGGCTTCGACTTCAAGGGTCAGGCGATCATCCGCCAGTTCGACCCGGCGCTCGGCCCGGTGCCGGGCACCGCCAACGAACTCGAGCAAGTGCTGCTCAACCTGCTGAAAAACGCCGCGCAGGCCATTCACCAGCGCGAAGATGACAGCGAGCCGGGGCGGATCATTCTGCGCACCAGACTCAACCCGCCATGGGCGGAAATTCAGGTCGAGGATAACGGCATCGGCATGAGCGAGAGCGTGCGCAAACGCACTTTCGAGCCGTTCTTCACCACCAAGGAAATCGGCCAGGGCACAGGCTTGGGGCTGTCGGTGTCGTACTTCATCATCACCAACAACCACAAAGGCCAGATGGAGGTGCAGTCCGCGCCGGGCCAGGGCACCTGCTTCACGCTGCGCCTCCCCCTGACCCAACCGGCCGCGATCGCCGCCGAAACCAATCAACTACCGAGGTAACCCATGGGCTTTCGCCTGTCGAAGATTTACACCCGCACCGGCGACTCCGGTGAAACCGGCCTGGGCGATGGCCGCCGCGTGCCCAAGGATCACCCGCGCATCGAAGCGATTGGCGAGGTCGACACGCTGAACAGTCAGGTTGGCGTGTTACTGGCCGGGTTGAGCGCCGAGTGTGAGAAGTTTCCGGGTCTGGATGAGCTGATCGAAGTGCTCGCCCCGTGCCAGCATCGTCTGTTCGACCTGGGCGGTGAGCTGGCGATGCCGGAATATCAGGCGCTGAACACCGCAGAAATCGAACGCCTGGAAGCGGCGATCGATGTGTGGAACGAGGAATTGGGGCCGCTGGAGAATTTCATTCTGCCGGGAGGCTCAACGCTGATCGCCCAGGCCCACGTGTGCCGCAGTCTGGCACGCAGCGCCGAGCGCCGCTGTCAGCACCTGAATGCGATCGAGCCGCTGGCCGGGGTGGGCCTGGCGTATATCAATCGATTGTCGGATTTGCTGTTTGTCGCGGCGCGGTTGATTGCGCGGCGGCAGGGGATTGCGGAGATTTTGTGGCAGCCGGCGGCGAAGCCTGCAGAAATCTAGCGCCTGACAGGACGCCATCGCTGGCAAGCCAGCTCCCACAGGTTTCGAGTTGTACGCAGCATTTGTGAACGACACGAAACCTTGTGGGAGCTGGCTTGCCAGCGATGAGGCCGGCAGCCTTTACAGAGCCTCAGGCCAAAACGCCCGAATCCCCGCCACCCCCTGCGCCCCAACGCCCCAGGCCTTCTCGCGCTCCGCCGGTCCCACCCCGCCGAGCAAAAACACCGGCTTGCTGAAACCCTCGATCAACGTTGACGCCTGCTCCCAACCCAACGGCTGCGCATCCGGGTGGGTCAAGGTTGGCTGCACCGGCGACAGGGTGACGAAATCCACGCCCATCTGCTCGGCCAGCGCCAGCTCTTCGGCGTTGTGGCACGAAGCCGCCAGCCAGCGCTCCGCCGGCAATGGCCGCCCCGCTGCGGCGTATTTGCGCAACTGCGCAGCGGTGATGTGCCAGCCGGCGGAGGGGAAATCGCCGAGCCACTCGAACGGCCCCTTGATCATCAACTGCGCCTTGCCGGCACACAGGCCGACCGCATCCACCGCCAGATCGCGGTATTTGGGGTCATAGCCGTTTGGTGCGCGCAACTGGATCAACTTGATCCCGCCGGCAATCGCCTTCTGGATACCACGCAGCAAGGCTGGCGTTTCCAGGTCTTCCGGGGTGATCAGGTATTCGCCGGGCAGGCGTGCGGCGGCGACGATCGGCTGGTTGGCGGCCGGAAACTCATAGCTCAGCAGCTCCTTGGCCGTCACCCAGGCCAGTGGTTGGCCCTCAGCGCCGTGTGGTTCGCCAGTGAAGCTCGACACTTCCCAGACGTCCAGCAACACCTGCTTGTCCGGATAATCGTGGCGCACTTTGATCAGCGGACGCGCAGCGCCAACGACAATACCCAACTCTTCCTGCAGCTCGCGCGCCAGGGCGCTTTCAACGGATTCGTCAACCTCGACCTTGCCGCCGGGAAACTCCCACAGACCACCCTGATGCTGGGTGTCGGCACGGCGGGCGATCAGGATCTTGCCGCTGTCGTCACGAATGACGGCGGCGGCGACGTGTACACGTTTCACGGGTTCAATTCCTCCAGTCCAGCCTTTTGCCACGCCTTGAAGGCGGGCCATTGGTAGACGGTTTCAACATAGGCTTCATCGACGTCAGGCAACGACACCTGATAAGTGCGCAGACGCACGGCAATCGGCGCGAAGAACGCATCCGCCAGACTTACCCGACCAAACAGATACGGCCCGCTCTCGGTGGCAGCCGCACGGCATTCGGCCCACAGCGCGAGCATGCGTTCGATATCGACCTTCACCTCCGGCGGCACCGGGTTGAGTGGCGCGTCGTGGCTCAGGTTGAACGGCATGTGGTTGCGCATGGCGAAAAAACCGCTGTGCATCTGCGCGCAGGCCGAACGGGCCTGGGCGCGGGCGAAAAGATCGCTCGGCCAGAGTTGCTCGGACGGGAACTGTTCAGCGAGGTATTCGGCAATCGCCAGCGAGTCGGCGATGGTGCCGCGAGAAGTCTGCAGCAGCGGCACCTTGGCGGTCGGCGAATGCTTGAGCAGCCGTTCGCGGGTATCGGGCTTGCCGAGTTTGATCAGTTCTTCAGTGTAGGGTGCGCCGGTCAGTTCAACGGCCAGTGCGGCACGCAGGGACCAGGAGGAAAGCAGTTTGTCGCCGATGATCAGGTGCAGGGACATGGTGTGGCGCCTTTTCGTCAGGAGGATCAGGCTGGAATTTTTGGTGCCTGATTAGTCGCCATCGCGAGCAGGCTCACTCCTACAGGGGTTCGGTGAACGACACACATCTCCTGTAGGAGTGAGCCTGCTCGCGATGGCGGCGACTCGGTCTCAGGTTAGATCAGGTACGGTACTCGGCGTTGATTTTCACGTATTCATGCGACAGGTCGGTGGTCCAGATGGTTTCGCTGCAATCGCCGCGACCCAGTTCGATGCGGATGGTGATTTCTTCCTGCTGCATCACCGCCGAGCCTTGGGCTTCAGTGTAGGTCGCTGCGCGGGCGCCACGGCTGGCAATGCACACATCGCCGAGGAACACGTCGATCTTGCTCACGTCCAGATCCGGCACGCCGGCCCGGCCAACCGCGGCCAGAATACGGCCCCAGTTCGGGTCGGAGGCGAACAGCGCGGTCTTGATCAGCGGCGAGTGCGCCACGGTGTAACCGACGTCCAGGCATTCCTGATGGTTGCCGCCGCCGTTGACTTCAACAGTGACAAACTTGGTCGCGCCTTCGCCGTCGCGCACGATGGCCTGGGCTACGTCCATGCAAACTTCGAACACCGCTTGCTTGAGCTTGTTGAACAGCTCGCCTTCGGCGCGGGTGATTTCCGGCAGCGCGGCCTTGCCGGTGGCAATCAGCATGCAGCAGTCGTTGGTCGAAGTGTCGCCGTCGATAGTGATGCGGTTGAACGACTTGTTCGCGCCATCGAGCATCAAGCTGTGCAGCACCTCGCGGGAGACTTTGGCGTCGGTGGCGATGTAACCGAGCATGGTCGCCATGTTCGGCCGGATCATCCCCGCGCCTTTGCTGATGCCGGTGACGGTGATGGTCACGCCGTCATGCTGGAACTTGCGGCTGGCACCCTTGGGCAAGGTGTCGGTGGTCATGATGCCGGTCGCGGCGGCTTCCCAGTTGTTTTCCGAGAGGTCGTCCAGCGCCGCTTGCAGCGCGCCTTCGATCTTCTCGACCGGCAATGGCTCGCCGATCACCCCAGTGGAGTACGGCAGAATCTGGCTGGCATCGACACCGGTCAGCTCGGCCAGCTTCGCGGTGGTGTGCTCGGCGGCGGCCAGGCCCGGCTCGCCGGTGCCGGCGTTGGCGTTGCCGGTGTTGGTCAGTAGGTAACGCACGTCGTTGTGCACGCGCTTTTTCGCCAGGATCACCGGCGCGGCGCAAAAGGCGTTCAGCGTGAACACACCGGCCACGGTCGAACCTTCGGCGCAGCGCATCACTACCACATCCTTGCGCCCGGGGCGCTTGATGCCGGCTGAGGCGATACCGAGTTCAAAACCGGCAACCGGGTGCAACGTTGGCAAAGGACCAAGACCAACAGCCATGAATGCGCTCCTTACTCAATGATGTCAGCACCGCTCAGAGTGAGGGCGGTGGTGTAAATGGCAAAACGCCGCGACGGCTGATGCCGGTCGCGGCGCGGGTATTTCAGCAATGGAAACGGGGGTTACTGGATCTGCCCGTGGCAATGCTTGAATTTCTTGCCCGAACCGCAGTAGCACAGTTCGTTGCGGCCCAGCTTCTGCTCGTTGCGCACCGGCGCGGTGGCGAGGGCCACATCGACCTCTTCACCCAACACTTCCGGCTGATCCAGACCAGGGGCCTCGGCGTGTTCGAACTGCATGCGCGCGGCCAGTGCTTCGGCTTCCTGACGCAGGCGTTGCTCTTCGGCTTCCGGATCTTCGCGGCGTACCTGAACGTGCGACAGCACACGGATCGAGTCCCGCTTGATCGAATCCAGCAGCTCGGAGAACAGCGTGAACGACTCGCGCTTGTATTCCTGCTTCGGGTTCTTCTGGGCGTAGCCACGCAGGTGGATGCCGTGACGCAGGTGATCCATGGTCGACAGGTGGTCTTTCCACAGATCGTCGAGCACGCGCAGCACGATTTGTTTCTCGAAGGAGCGCAGCGCTTCGGCACCGGCCTGGTCTTCTTTCTCGTTGTACGCGGCCATCAGCTCGACCATCAGCTTCTCGCGCAGGGTCTCTTCGTACAGGTGATCGTCTTCGTCGAGCCATTGCTGGATCGGCAGTTTCACCCCGAAGTCGCTGGCAATCGACGCTTCCAGACCGGCAACGTCCCACTGCTCTGGCAGCGATTGCGGCGGAATGTGAGCGCTGACGGTGGCGTTGAGCACGTCCTGACGGAAGTCGGCGATGGTTTCACCGATGTTGTCGGCGGCCAGCAACGTGTTACGCATGTGATAGATCACTTTACGCTGTTCGTTGTTGACGTCGTCGAACTCGAGCAATTGCTTGCGGATGTCGAAGTTGCGACCTTCCACCTTGCGCTGCGCCTTCTCGATCGCGTTGGTCACCATGCGGTGCTCGATCGCTTCGCCCGGCTGCATGCCCAGGGCTTTCATGAAGTTCTTCACCCGGTCAGAGGCGAAGATGCGCATCAGGCTGTCTTCCAGCGACAGGTAGAAGCGGCTGGAACCGGCGTCGCCCTGACGGCCGGCACGGCCACGCAGCTGGTTGTCGATACGGCGCGATTCGTGACGCTCGGAGGCGATCACCTGCAAACCGCCGGACTCCAGCACTTGCTGGTGACGCTTCTGCCAGTCGGCCTTGATCTGGGCGATCTGCTCCGGGCTCGGGTTTTCCAGCGCCGCAACTTCCACTTCCCAGTTGCCGCCCAGCAGGATGTCGGTACCACGACCGGCCATGTTGGTGGCGATGGTCAAGGCGCCCGGACGACCGGCCTGTGCAATGATTTCAGCTTCTTTTTCGTGGAACTTGGCGTTCAGAACCTTGTGCTCGATGCCTTCCTTGGTGAGCAGGTTGGACACGTGCTCGGAAGTCTCGATGGTCGCGGTACCCACCAGGATCGGACGGCCCTGGGCCATGCCTTCCTTGATGTCGTTGATGATCGCCGCGTATTTCTCTTCGGCAGTCAGGAACACCAGGTCGTTGTAGTCTTTACGCGCCAACGGCTTGTTCGGCGGGATGACCATGACCTGCAGGCCATAGATCTGGTGGAATTCGAACGCTTCGGTGTCGGCGGTACCGGTCATGCCGGACAGCTTGGTGTACAGACGGAAGTAGTTCTGGAACGTGGTCGAGGCCAGGGTCTGGCTCTCGGCCTGAATGTTCAGACCTTCCTTGGCTTCGATGGCCTGGTGCAGGCCTTCGGACAGACGGCGGCCCGGCATGGTACGGCCGGTGTGTTCGTCGACCAGTACGACCTGACCGTCCTGCACGATGTATTCGACGTTGCGGTGGAACAGCTTGTGCGCACGCAGACCCGAGTAGACGTGGGTCAGCAGGCCCAGGTTATGCGCCGAGTACAGGCTTTCGCCTTCGGCCAGCAGGCCGACGCCGGTGAGCATTTCTTCGATGAACTGGTGACCGGCCTCGTTGAGTTCGACCTGACGGGTCTTCTCGTCGATGGTGTAGTGACCGGCCTTGGTGACCTGGCCTTCGACTTCTTCGACGTGCAGTTCCAACTGCGGGATCAGTTTGTTGATCTCCATGTACAGCTTGGAACTGTCCTCGGCCTGACCGGAAATGATCAGCGGGGTACGGGCTTCGTCGATGAGGATGGAGTCGACTTCGTCGATCACGGCAAAATTGAGTTCGCGCTGGAATTTCTCTTCCATGCTGAACGCCATGTTGTCGCGCAGGTAGTCGAAGCCGAATTCGTTGTTGGTGCCGTAAGTGATGTCGGCAGCATAGGCGGCGCGCTTCTCTTCCGGCGGCTGGAACGGCGTCACGACGCCGACGGTCAGACCGAGGAATTCATACAGCGGGCGCATCCAGTTGGCGTCACGGCGGGCCAGGTAGTCGTTCACGGTTACCACGTGCACGCCCTTGCCGGACAACGCGTTGAGGTAAACGCCGAGGGTGGCCACGAGGGTTTTACCCTCACCGGTACGCATTTCGGCAATCATGCCTTCATGCAAGGTCATGCCGCCGATCAACTGCACGTCGAAGTGGCGCATGCCCATGACGCGTTTACCGGCTTCACGGGCGACCGCGAAGGCTTCTGGCAACAGCTTGTCGAGGGATTCCCCTTTGGCGATGCGGGCCTTGAACTCAGCGGTCTTGGCGCGCAATTGATCGTCCGAAAGGGCCACCATTTGCTCTTCGAAGGCATTGACGAGCTGCACCGTCTTGAGCATGCGTTTGACTTCACGCTCGTTCTTGCTTCCAAAAAGTTTCTTTAACAAAGGCGCAAACATATCGGCAGGATCTTCCACACTAAAGGGATGGAGGGCGGCCCCGTGAGCGTCGCCCGTGCAGCCCTCATGGCCGCATGCGAACGAGCATTCTACCCGGAAACGGAAGTGAGGAAAGTGGCGATATTCCACGATGCTGGCACTGCGCTTTGACGGGGCCCACCTAAAATAAGGGCGTTTTGCTCAACTTCAACCCATACGGGCAAGAAGTTAGTCGTTGATTTAATGGGCAAAGCACAGACAAAAGCAATGGGCGAGTGGTTCCGCGGCTTTCTGCTACCATGGCTTCTCTGTGACTTCAGGTGTTAGATCATGGCATTTCGCCCGCTTGCAGCCAAAGCGCCCGCCGCTCTGCTACGCGAAGCCAAGCCGCTCAAAGCCATTCTCGGCCATGCCCAACGTCTGGCGCATTTGCAACGTCTGCTCGAAAGCCAGCTGCAACCAGCCGCACGCGCGCATTGCCATGTCGCGAAATGGCGCGAAGGCGAACTGTCACTGGTGGTCACCGACGGCCATTGGGCGACGCGCCTGCGCTATCAGCAAAAACGCCTGCAACGGCAACTGCAGTTGTTCGAAGAGTTCGCCAACCTGACGCGTATCAAATTTACCGTACGCCCGCCGATCGTGCAGCCCGGGGTTGTGGGGCATACGCTGGATCTGTCGACTGATGCGGCGGCGACCATTCAATCGACGGCTGACGGGATCAGTGATCCGGGGTTGCGGGCGGCGCTGGAGCGGTTGGCGGCGCACGCTAAAGACAAAACCTGACAGCTATCTGACCGCTCACGCATCCTGCAATGTGGGAGCGAGCTTGCTCGCGAATACGGTTTCACATTCAACATTCATGCTGGTTGATCCACCGCTTTCGCGAGCAAGCCCGCTCCCACAGGGTTTAGCGGCGTTTGCTGCCACCCAGCAACGAGCCCATCAGCCCGCGCACCAGTTGCTTGCCCAGATTATTGGCGGCCTGGCGCATGGCTGACTTCAGCGCCTGCCCCGCCGCCGTCCCGAGGAATTCGCCCGCCCGATCAGCCAGGCTCGGCTCCTCGGCAGCGGGTTTGCCCGCCGGAGTTTCTGCCTCCGGCGCGAGGTTTTTGCGGCCCATGAGGATTTCATACGCCGACTCGCGATCGATCGGCTTGTCGTAGCGGCCTTTGAACGGCGAACCGGCAATCAGCAGCGTGCGCTCGGTTTCGCTCAACGGCCCGATCCGCGATTGCGGCGGCGCCACCAGTACGCGCTGGACCATTTCTGGCGTGCCTTTTTCCTGCAGCGTGCCGACCAGCGCTTCGCCGATGCCCAACTCGGTCAGCACCGACAAAGTATCGAACGCCGGATTCGGCCGGAAGCCATCAGCCACCGCGCGCAGGGATTTCTGTTCCTTGGCGGTAAACGCGCGCAAACCGTGCTGGATGCGCAAGCCCAGCTGCGCCAGAACGTCATCCGGCAGGTCGCCCGGCGACTGGGTGACGAAATACACGCCGACGCCTTTCGAACGAATCAGCCGCACCACTTGCTCCAGCCGCTCCTGCAAGGCCTTGGGCGTATCGCCGAAGAGCAAATGCGCCTCGTCGAAAAACAGCGCCAGCAGTGGTTTGTCGGCATCGCCACGCTCCGGCAACTGCTCGAACAGCTCAGCCAGCAGCCACAGCAGGAACGTCGCGTAGACCTTCGGCGCCTCGTGCACCAGCCGGCTGGCATCGAGCAGATGAATGCGCCCACGGCCGTCCGCCGCCGGTTGCAGAATATCTTCGAGTTGCAGCGCCGGTTCGCCGAACAAGGCTTCGGCGCCCTGCTGTTCCAGGGTTGCCAGCCGGCGCAACAAGGCCTGACTGGAACCGGTGGTCATCAGCGCGGCGTCTTCGCCCAGCAACTGCGGGTTGTCCTTGAGGTGATTGAGCAGCGCCTTGAGGTCTTTCAGGTCCAGCAGCAACAGGCCTTCGCGGTCCGCCACTTTAAAGGCTGCATACAGCGCCGACTGCTGGCTGTCGGTCAGTTCCAGCAGACTGCCAATCAGCAGCGGGCCCATTTCACTCAAGGTAGTGCGCAACGGATGACCCGATTCACCATGAATGTCCCACAGCGTCACCGGATAAGCCTGCGGTTTGTAGTTCAGCCAAGGCATCCCGGCGATGCGCTCGGCGACTTTCCCCTGCGGATTGCCGGCGGCGCCGAGGCCGCATAGGTCACCCTTGATGTCTGCAGCAAAAACCGCGACCCCGGCGTCGCTGAATGCTTCGGCGAGGCGCTGCAGGGACACCGTTTTGCCGGTCCCGGTCGCCCCGGCGATCAGCCCGTGGCGGTTCGCCAGGCGCATGGCCTGAGCAATCGGTTGCCCCGCCAGATCGGCGCCGATAACAAGTTGCGATGTGTCAGGCATTTCGTCACCTATGGTTAATCTTTAATTCGCTGTGGCCGATAGATAAAGGCGAGAACCTGACTGAAAAGTCGGGTCGGACATTTCCCTAAGGAGAGTCGGAAATATCAGTTTGTTTCACCCTTGCCCATATTGCGCGTCTTTATAAAAGCACGCCCAGGACATTAAGACCTTAGCGGAACCCCAAGCCATGAACAAAAACCTGCGCTTCAGCCATAAAATTTTGCTTGCCGCCGCTCTCATCGTCATCGCCGCTTTCGCCTCGTTCACGCTGTACAACGACTGGCTGCAACGCAACGCGACCCGCGATGACCTGAACAACTATCTCAACGAGATGGGCGAAGTCACCGCCGACAACATTCAGACCTGGCTCAACGGTCGTATTCTGCTGGTCGAAAACGCCGCGCAGAACATCGCCATCAACCCGGAACAAGCCAACGTCGCCAGCCTGCTGGAACAGAAGTCCCTGACTTCGACCTTCATGGCGACCTATCTGGGTGATGCCACCGGTCATTTCACCATCCGCCCGGACGTGAAGATGCCGGACGGCTTCGATCCACGGGTTCGCCCTTGGTACAAAGGCGCCGAGGGCAGCAGCGGCTCGACCCTGACCGAACCGTACATCGACGCTGCCACCGGGCAGTTGATCATTTCCATCGCCACCGCCTCGAAAAAGGCCGGGCAGAGCGTCGGTGTAGTCGGCGGCGACCTGAGCCTGCAAACCCTGGTCGAGACCCTCACCGCCCGGGACTTCTCCGGCATGGGTTACGCGTTCCTGGTCAGTGCCGACGGCAAGATCCTCGTGCACCCGGACAAGGCTTTGGTGATGAAATCGCTGAAAGACGCCTATCCGCAGGACACTCCGCGCATCAGCAGCGACTTCAGTGAAGTCACCGTCGACGGCAAGACCCGCATCGTCAGCTTCACGCCGATCAAAGGCCTGCCGTCGGTGAACTGGTACGTCGGCCTATCCGTGGACAAGGACAAAGCCTTCTCGATGCTCAGCGAGTTCCGCACCTCGGCGGTGATCGCTACCGTGATTGCGGTGGTGATCATCATCGCCCTGCTGGGCATGCTGATCCGTCTGCTGATCCAGCCGCTGCACGTCATGACCCGCGCCATGGAAGACATTGCCGACGGCGAAGGCGACCTGACCAAGCGCCTGACCATCGTCAACAACGATGAGTTTGGTGTGCTGGGTACCGCGTTCAACCGCTTCGTCGAGCGTATTCATGGTTCGATCCGTGAAGTGTCTTCTGCCACCGGCCAGGTCAATGAGGTTGCCCTGCGCGTGGTCGCCGCATCCAACTCGTCGATGTACAACTCCGACCAGCAAGCCTCGCGCACCAGCAGCGTCGCCGCCGCGATCAATCAACTGGGCGCCGCCGCTCAGGAAATCGCGCGCAATGCCGCGCAGGCCTCGAACCAGGCCAGCGACGCCCGTGGCCTTGCCGAGGACGGTCAACAAGTGGTGGATCGCAGCATCAAGGCGATGAATCAGCTGTCGAGCATGCTCAGCGCCTCCAGCACCAACATCGAGTCGCTGAACAGCAAAACCGTGAACATCGGGCAGATTCTGGAAGTGATCACCAGCATCTCCCAGCAGACCAACCTGCTGGCGCTCAACGCGGCCATCGAAGCGGCACGTGCCGGTGAGGCCGGCCGTGGTTTCGCCGTGGTGGCGGATGAAGTGCGCAACCTCGCGCACCGCACCCAGGAGTCGGCGCAACAAGTACAAACCATGATCGAGGAGCTGCAAGTCGGCGCCCGCGAATCGGTGAGCACCATGAGCGACAGCCAGCGCCACAGCCAGGACAGCGTGGAAATCGCCAACCTTGCCGGCGAACGCCTCAATAGCGTGACCCAGCGCATCGGCGAGATCGACGGGATGAACCAGTCGGTCGCCACCGCGACCGAGGAGCAGACCGCCGTGGTCGAATCGATCAACGTCGACATCACCGAGATCAACACGCTGAACCAGGAAGGCGTCGAAAACCTGCAGGCGACCTTGCGCGCCTGTACCGATCTGGAACAGCAGGCTGCACGACTGAAGCAGCTGGTCGGCAGTTTCCGCATCTAAGATCAAGATCAAAAGCCTACCCCCTCACCCCAGCCCTCTCCCCCATAGGGGGCGAGGGGGAAAGGGAGCAGATCTCCAAGCCTTTCAAATCCAGAGTTCGACTCCGGACTTTCAGGTCGATGTATAGCAAAAGAACAACCCGGTCAGTCCCCTCTCCCTTCCCCATTGGGGGCGAGGGGAAAGGGAGCAGATCTTCAAGCCTTTCAAATCCGGAGTTCGACTCCGGACTTTCAGGTCGATGTATAGCGAGAGAACAACCCGGTCAGTCCCCTCTCCCCCTGGGAGAGGGTTAGGGTGAGGGCCTTACGCTCTCACCCCCGCCACAAATCCACCTGCCGCCCCCCACCGCGAAACCCCGACCGAACGTCTATTACGGACAAAGGTCAACCAAGGGAGTGAACACAACGGAGGGTCGATCACCGTGCATATCGCCGACATCACCATGTTCTACGCCCCGGCCAGCGGTGGCGTACGCACCTACCTGGACGCCAAGCACCGCCGCCTGACCGGCAAACCGGCGATTCGGCACAGCCTGCTGATCCCCGGCGCGCGTTTCGCTGAACATGACGGTATCTACACCGTGCCCGCCCCCGCCCTGCCCTTCGGCAAAGGCTACCGCTTTCCGTTGCGCCTCGCGCCTTGGCGCAATGTCCTGCAGGATTTGCAGCCGGATCTGATCGAGGTTGGTGACCCCTACCTCACCGCATGGGCGGCGCTCGATGCACGGCGGCAACTGGATGTGCCGGTAATCGGCTTTTACCACTCGGACCTGCCGCTGCTGGTCGGCAACCGCATGGGCCATTGGCTCACGCCGAATGTCGAGGCGTACGTGACCAAGCTTTATGGCAACTTCGACCGGGTGCTGGCGCCAAGTCAGGTGATGGCCGACAAGCTCACCGGGCTGGGCGTGCGCAACGTGTTCGTGCAGCCATTGGGCGTGGATCTGCAAACCTTTCATCCGCAAGCCCGCGATAACGGCCTGCGCGCCGAACTGGGAATCGCCGAAGACACCCGCCTGCTGATCTTTGCCGGGCGCGGTTCGAAAGAGAAAAACCTGCCGGTTCTGCTCAAGTGCATGCAGCGCCTCGGCCCGCGCTATCACTTGCTGCTGGTCGGTTCATCGATGCCGGCGATGGTGCCGGACAATGTCAGCGTGATCGACTCGTTCTGCCCGGCGCCCACCGTCGCGCGCTTGATGGCCAGCGCCGATGCCCTGCTGCATGCCGGTGATCAGGAGACCTTCGGTCTGGTGATTCTGGAGGCCATGGCCTGCGGGATTCCGGTGGTCGCAGTCGCCGCCGGAGCCTTCGAGGAAATCGTCAACGAAGAATGCGGCTTGCTGTGTCTGCCAAACAACCCGCAAGCCATGGCCAATGCCGTGCGCGAACTGTTCAGCCGCGGTTGCAGCCAGCTAGGCCAACAAGCGCGGCAACATGTGGAGCGGCATTATGCCTGGGACAGCGTGGTCGACAGCCTGCTCGGGCACTACCACGCGGTGCTCGGCCAAACGCTGCCAAGGGTGGCCAATGGCTGATGTCCTGAACGAGCGCGCCGTGCTGCTGGTACTGCACGACGTAGCACCGTCGACGTGGGCGGATTATCGGCCATTCGTCGAAGCGGTGGATGCCATCGGCGGCGTACCGATGACCTGGCTGGTGGTGCCGAATTTCCACGGCCACGACGCACTGGCCAAGCATCCGCAGTTTTGTCGAATGCTTGGCGAGCGTGTGGCCCGTGGCGATGAACTGGCCTTGCACGGCTTTTACCATGATGACCGCGAGCCCGCCCCCACCACGCCCCGCGACTGGTTCATGCGCCGCATCTATACCCACGAAGGTGAGTTTTATCGCCTGTCGCGCGAGGCGGCCCTGGCCCGGATAAACGCCGGCATCGAGCTGTTTCGGCACAATGACTGGCCGCTGCACGGTTTCGTCGCCCCCGCCTGGCTGATGAGCAAAGGGACGCGTCAGGCCCTTCGCCAGACGTCATTGAGTTACACCAGCGACCCGCAACATATTTATCAACTGCCGGATTTCACCGCCATTGAGGCGCCGGGTCTGGTGTGGAGCGCGCGCAATGCCTGGCGGCGCGGCTTGTCAAAAGTCGTCAGTGATTGCCGCGAACAACACTGGCGCGACGCGGCGGTGATTCGTCTAGGCTTGCACCCGGTAGACATGCGCCACGCGTTTTCGCGTAATTACTGGCTACACACCCTTGAACGGCTGCTGGCGGAAGGACGCAAGCCCATGAACAAAATCGACTGGTTGTTGCAACAACGTGAGCGAACGGGACGCGCGGCATGAGTCGCGGCATTGTCCTGCTGATCGGCCTGCTCGCCGCCCTGCTGATTCCGCTGTTGCTCGGCGGCAGCGAGATCGGCGCGCGCCTGCAGAACTTTCCGCTGCAGTGGCTGCTGATCATGTTCGGCATGATCCTGCTCTGCTGGGGCATCAACACCCTGCGCCTGCGCCTGTTGCTGGGTGATCAGCGCAACCGGGTCACGCCGCTGAAAAGCCTCGGCGTGGTCATGGCTGCGGAATTCGCTTACTGCGCCACGCCCGGTGGCAGTGGCGGACCGCTGACGATCATGGCGTTGCTGGCCCGTTGCGGGGTGCGCCCGGCCCGCGGCAGTGCGGTGTTTGCCATGGATCAGTTGAGTGATCTGCTGTTCTTCCTCTGCGCCCTCAGCGGGATTCTGATTTACGCGTTATTTCAGCACCTCAGCGACCGTCTGGAATGGCTGCTGATGGTCAGCGCGGTGTCGCTGTTCGGCGGCCTGTTCAGCTGCGTACTGCTGGCGCGCTATCACCGGCGGCTGATTCTCCTCAGCGGACGCCTGCTCGCGCGCCTGAACGTGCAGCCGGCCACGCGCCGGCGCTGGGCGCGCAAGCTGCTGCATTTTCTCGATGCGTTTATCGACACATTGAAGTTGCCGTGGCAGACGCTGATCAAGGTGTTCGCCCTGACCTGTCTGCATTGGCTGCTGCGCTACAGCGTGTTGTACCTGGCGTTGCGCGGCTTGGGCGCGGACTTGCAATGGGCCTGGAGTTTCCTGGTGCAGATGCTGTCGCTGGGTGCCGGCCAGATGAGCCTGTTACCCGGTGGTGCAGGCGCGGCGGAACTGACGTCGGCGGCGCTGCTGGCGCCGATGGTCGGCAAATCCACGGCGGCGGCAGCGATTCTGATCTGGCGGGTGGTGACGTTCTATTTCTATCTGGTAGTGGGTGGGCCGGTGTTTTTGCTGATGCTCGGGCGGCCATTGCTGAAGAAACTGTTGAAGATTCGGCAAGCTTAAAAGATCGCAGCCTTCGGCAGCTCCTACAGGGGATCGGATTTGGGGTCTTCCTCCGGTTCGGGCTTTACCTGTTCCCACAACTCGGCAGCGCCGGGAAACTCGGTGCCGTCTTCCGGGCTGAGCTCATCCGGGTCATAGCGACTCAGGCAGCCCTCGCCCAGCGTGGCGGGGGCTTTCGAAACGGCTTTGTCCAGTGGATCGCTCACGGGCATGTCCTCAACGGCTGAAACGAAAAAAGGGCCTGGACGATTGAACGCCCAGGCCCTTCATTATTCAAGCACGCGGGGTTGGATCAGAACACCACGGTCTTGTTGCCGTGCACCAGCACGCGGTCTTCGAGGTGATAGCGCAGGCCACGGGCCAACACCATCTTCTCGACGTCACGGCCGAAACGCACCATGTCTTCGATGCTGTCGCTGTGGCTGACACGTACCACGTCCTGCTCGATGATCGGACCGGCATCCAGCTCTTCGGTGACGTAGTGGCAGGTCGCGCCGATCAGCTTCACGCCGCGCATCGACGCTTGATGGTACGGCTTGGCACCGACGAACGACGGCAGGAAGCTGTGGTGAATGTTGATCACCTTGTGCGCGTATTCGCGGCACAGCGCCGGCGGCAGGATCTGCATGTAGCGCGCCAGCACCACCACTTCGGCATCGTGCTGCTTGACCAGACGCGAGACCTCGGCGAACGCCGGCTCCTTGTCCTGGGGATTGACCGGGACATGGTAATAAGGAATGCCGTGCCACTCGACCATGCTGCGCAGGTCGTTGTGGTTGGAAATCACGCAGGAGATTTCGCAGTCGAGCTCATCGCTGTGCCAGCGGTGCAGCAGGTCGGCCAGGCAGTGGGATTCGCGGCTGGCCATCAGCACTACGCGTTTCTTCTGCTCGGTGTCGGTGATGCGCCAGTCCATCGAGAACTCTTCGGCGATCGGCGCAAACTTCTCGCGCAATACTTCGATACCGAACGGCAGCGAATCGGCGCGAATCTCGTGACGCATGAAAAACCAGCCGTTCTGATTGTCCGAATGATGGCTCGCTTCGGTAATCCAGCCGTTGTGGGATGCCAGAAAGTTACTGACTTTGGCAACGATGCCAACGCGGTCAGGGCAGGAAATCACCAACCGAAAGGTGCGCATGGGGGAAAAACTCCAGAACTTCGCAAAGGCGGCCATTCTAGCGACTGCGCGCGGAAACTGCAGTATTGATGACCCTATCCGGTCGAAAAGCGGGTTCACTGGTTATGACTGCCCGGCCCGACAGGGTGCTGGCGCTCGGCTGGCAATGCCCAGGTAAATAATTGTGGTTATTCGTGATGACCGCATCACAGTATTTAACAGCGCATTCAAATTCCCGGTGAACTCCTGCAACTAACTCAAATAAAAAACCGCTTAAATGTTTACTTGATGAAACAGCCTGACTATTATTGCGGCACTGTCCCCCTGCCATTCAACACCTCCACACAAGGTAGTTATCATGTCGTTGATCAACGAATATCGTGCCACTGAAGAAGCCATCAAAGAGCTGCAAGCTCGTTTGAAGAACCTGTCGCAAGACGACAAACTGCAAGCCGAGCTGGAATTCGAAGGCAAACTGCGCACTCTGATGGGCGAATACTCCAAGTCCCTGCGCGATATCATCGCGCTGCTGGATCCGGAGTCGAAAACCAAGGGCACCCGTGGCGCCGCAGTAAAAACTACCGGCACCAAGCGCGCACGCAAAGTTAAGCAATACAAAAACCCGCACAACGGTGAAGTCATCGAAACCAAAGGTGGCAACCATAAAACTCTGAAAGAGTGGAAAGCCAAGTGGGGCGGTGACGTGGTTGAAGGCTGGGCTACCCTGCTGGGCTAAGCCTGCGCAGCGGTCGTCTGTCTGTTCGACGGCCCATGAAAAACGCCAGCATACGCTGGCGTTTTTTTATGCCCGGGTTTTCATCGCCACACTTTGTTCGATTTCAAAGATCCAAACGTTTGCGCAATGCCTCGACATAATTTTGCCACTCACTCAGCACATTATTTTGTATCGGCGTAGCACTAAGTGCCCATTGCTGCGCGGCCTCGGCAAAAGATTTCAAGGTATTAGGTGCGCCCATTTGCGGCTCGGACAAGCGCTGCCGGCAGAATATTCTCCAGCGCTCTTGCTCTTCGAAATTCAACGTATCGGCAAAGTTGCGTGCGCGATATCGAAAGAGTAATTCGGGCAGACGTTCATCATCGAACGGCCATTGCTCTTGTGCTAATTGCGCAGGATCCGCTGCTCTCACTTGCTCGCATAGACGCCGATCACGATCACCGATAAATCCATCGTACAACTGCTGTTCCGGGTCTTCACTCGGGGTGAAATCCTCGCTGGCGTAAATCGCCGCAATTTTATCCTGCCAACTTTGTTGTGCGTCACTTAGCCGCAGCGCGCGCGCCTGATACAACGCCATGTCCAGCCCCAGGCGCTGCTGATCTTCGGCACGCAATACCGACAACGGCGCCACCACCGGACAACGATTGATGTGAATCAGTTTGAGCGGTACCGGCAGCTCTCCTTCGGCCAGCGCATCGCGACGGGTATACAGCCGCTGGCGCAAAGTCTCGGCGTCCAGTTCCAGCAAGCCTTGCGGATCCAGATGCAGGTCACAGACGATCAACGCATTGCGATTGCGCGGGTGCCAGGCCAATGGCAGCACCACACCGACGTAGTGCCGCGCCACGGAAAAGCGTCCGGAGATATGCACCAGCGGCTGCAGCAGACGAATCTGATCCATGACCTTCTGCTTGCTGCGCAGTTGAAACAGCCAGTCATACAACTTCGGCTGTTTCTCACGGATCAACCGCGCGAGGGCGATGGTCGCGCGCACGTCCGAGAGCGCTTCGTGGGCATGGCCATGGTCGATGTGGTTGGCGGCAGTCAGGCGTTCGAGCTTGAGGGTGACCTTGCCGTCGTCATCGGTGGGCCAGACCAGACCATCAGGGCGCAGGGCGTACGCGGCGCGCACCACATCGATCAGATCCCAGCGACTGTTGCCGCCCTGCCATTCGCGGGCGTACGGGTCGAAGAAATTGCGGTAGAGGCTGTAGCGGGTCATCTCGTCGTCAAAGCGCAGGGTGTTGTAACCCGCGCCGCAAGTGCCGGGCGCTGCCAGTTGCGCATGCACCCGGGTCATGAAGTCGGCTTCGCTCAGGCCCTGCTCGGCGAGACGGCTCGGGGTGATGCCGGTGATCGCACAGGCAGCCGGATGCGGCAGGATGTCTTCGCTGGGCTGGCAGTAGAGGTTGACCGGTTCGTCGATTTCATTGAGGTCGTGGTCGGTGCGAATCCCGGCCACCTGCAGCGGACGATCGTTGCGCGGATTGATGCCGGTGGTTTCGTAGTCGTACCAGAAGATTGAAGTCACGGGCGGTTCCTGAACTGAAGATCGGCAAAGTCTAGGCGTTGAACCGCCGTCGCGGCCAGCGCTCTGTCATTCAAGCACCTCGCGCCACACGCTGTGCAATACATAGTTATGTCGTTTCCCCCCAAGAGGCTGCTAGCATCGGACGCACTTCACCTCCCGATCCGGCCCCTCAGGTAGCCCATGCTCGAGAACACAGCACCGCCACGGAAAGCACCGCTGACCCCGCCACTCGATACCCGCTATCAAGTGGAAACCCCGGAGGGTATCGACCTGCCGTTGCGCCCGGCCGGGCTGATGGTGCGCACCCTGGCCTTCGCCATCGACCTGGGCATTCGAGGGACCCTCCTCGGCGTACTGTTCGTGGCGCTGGCGTTTCTCGGTCAGCTCGGAATGGGGCTGGGATCGCTGCTGCTGTTTGCCGTCAGCTGGTGGTACATGGTGCTGTTTGAAGTGCTGTGCCAGGGCCGTTCACCGGGCAAGCAATGGATGGGCCTGCGGGTGATACACGATGACGGCACGCCGATTGGCTGGTCGGCGTCGCTGCTGCGCAACCTGTTGCGCTTTGTCGATCTGCTGCCGTTCGGTTATTGCCTCGGCGCCCTCAGTTGCCTGCAACACCCGACCTTCAAACGCCTGGGCGACATCGCCGCCGGCACTCTGGTGGTCTACAGCGAGCGCCCGCTGCTGCGTCCGTCATTACCTGAAGCCCCGCCACGCAGCGCGCCCGTGCCGCTCGCTCTCAGCGAGCAACGGGCGCTGCTCGCTTTCGCCGAGCGTCAGGCTGAACTGTCGCCGGCGCGGGTCAATGAGCTGGCCGCCCTGCTCGCCCAGCCGCTGCACATCTCGGCGCCCAAAGCGGTCAGCGAACTCAACGGCATCGCTCGCGGTTTGCTGGGGCCGACATGAAGCAGAGTCTTTTCGAAGCTCGGCACAAGGCCGAATGGGAGCGTTTCACCCTGGCCCTCGAACGCCTCGAACACGGCAAGGACACCTCGCAGGTGGCCGGTTTCCCCAAGGCTTATCGGCGTTTGTGTCAGCACCTGGCGCTGGCGCAGGAGCGCGGCTACAGCAGCTTTCTGATCGACTCGCTGCAACAGCAAGTGCTGCGCGGTCATCAGCAGCTGTATCGGCATCGCAGTCGGTTCGGCGCCAACTTTCTGGGCTTTATTCTCGCCGACTTCCCCCGACTGGTGCGCGGCGAATGGCCGTTCGTGCTGGCCGCCGCGCTGTTGTTTTTCGGCAGCCTCCTTGGATTCGCCCTGCTGGTGTACGGCTATCCCGAGCTGGTCTACAACCTGCTCCCCGCCGAACAGGTGCGCGAGATGCAGAGCATGTACGACCCGGTGGCCGGTCACCTCGGCCGCTCGGCTGAACGCGCCGCCAGCGAAGACTGGGTGATGTTCGGTTACTACGTGATGCACAACATCGGCATCGCCTTCCAGACCTTCGCCAGTGGTTTGCTGCTGGGCGTCGGCAGCGGGTTTTTCCTGCTCTACAACGGACTGATCATCGGGGCGGTGGCCGGGCATCTGACCGAGATCGGTTTCGGGCAGACGTTCTGGTCGTTCGTGATCGGCCACGGCGCGTTCGAACTGACCGCCATTGCCCTGGCAGGCGCAGCCGGTCTGAAACTGGGTTGGGCGCTGATTGCACCGGGTCGATTGAGCCGTGGCGAAGCGCTGGTGAAAGCTGCGCGCAAGAGCGTGCTGCTGGTGTGCGGGGTCATGCTGTTGCTGCTGGTCGCGGCTTTCGTCGAGGCCTATTGGTCATCGAAAACCAGCGTCACGCCACAGACCAAATACCTGGTCGGCGCAGCACTGTGGGCAGCGGTGGCGGCGTACCTGCTGTTCGCCGGAAGGAGCCGTCATGCGCCTGAGTGACGCCAGCGTAGCGATCCGCCCGCGCAGCACCTGGGAAGCCATGGACCTGGGCGTGCTCATGAGCCAGCAGCATCGGCGCCTGTTGATGACCAGCTGGGCGATCGTCACCCTGCCGCTGTTCGCCCTGTTGACCTTGTTGCTGTGGGATTCGCCGTCGCTGGCGGTGTTGATTTTCTGGTGGCTGAAACCGGCCTATGAACGCCTGCCGTTGTACATCCTGTCCAAGGCCCTGTTCGGCGAAACACCGACGTTGAAACAGGCCTTGCGCGAATTTCCCCGCCTGCTCAAACCGCAACTGCTGGCGAGCCTGACCTGGCGCCGCCTGAGCCTGAGCCGCAGTTTTCTGTTGCCGGTGGTTCAGCTCGAAAGCCTTGATGGTGTGGCCCGCCAGCAACGCCTGCAAGTGCTGCTGCAACGCAACGCCGGCGCCGCGCAATGGCTGACCATCATCGGCATGCATCTGGAGACCGCGCTGTGGATCGGCCTGATGGTGTTGTTCTATATGTTGCTGCCGCAGCAGATCGAAACCGACTGGGACTGGCAGTCTCTGATCCTTGAAGCCGACCACCATTGGCGCTGGCTGGAGCACCTGACCAACGCCTTCTACGCGCTGGTGCTGGTGGTCTGGGAACCGGTGTATGTCGCCTGCGGTTTCAGCCTGTATCTGAACCGGCGCACCACCCTCGAAGCGTGGGACATCGAACTGGTGTTCCGCCGTTTGCGCCAGCGTCTGAACAGCAGCGCGCTGGGTCTGTTGCTTGCGTTCTCCCTGCTCGTGCCAGCCGTCCCACCGGTATGGGCCGCCGCCGATCCAGCCAGCGCCCCGGAGGCGCCACGGCTGTTGCAGCAACCGCTGAACAGTCAGGCCGCGCACGACAGCATCAAGGCGCTGCTGGAACAACCGCCATTCAAGAACAAGCAAAGCGTCACTCGCTATCGCTTCGGCGATGACCCGGCCGCCCCCGCCGAAGCCAAACCCGGCGAGGCGCCGCAATGGCTGAAAAACCTGCTCGGCTGGCTCGACGGGCAGCGTTTCAATGCACTGGCCAGCCTGATCGAAGTGCTGCTGTGGGGCGCGGTGATCGCCGCTCTCGGCTGGTTGATCTGGCGCTATCGTGAATTCTTCCGTACCTTCGTCAGCCGCCGCGCCAAGCTGCCTGCTCGGGTCAGACCCGCCGCACCGCAACAAGCGTTCGGCCTCGACCTGAATCCGCAAAGCCTGCCCGATGACATCGCCGCCGCTGCCGCACAGCTCTGGCGGACCCAGCCACGCGCGGCGCTGGGCCTGCTTTATCGTGGCTTGCTCAGCCGTTTGCTGCACGACTTCGCTCTGACCTTGAAACCCGCCGACACCGAGCAACAAGTGCTGCTGCACATCGAACAACTACAGCGCCCTGAGCTGCTGGGTTTCAGCCGCAGCCTGACCCTGCACTGGCAGAACATGGCCTACGGGCATCGCGTACCGGCGGCGCATCTGCAGCAGGAACTGTGTGATGGCTGGCGTGCGCTGTTCGGCCCGGGAGCGCGCGCTTGAACCGGCGCAGCGCGTGGCTGATCGGCGGGCTGATCGTGGCTCTGCTCGCAGCGCTGGGTGGGTATCTGTATCTCAAGGCCAGGCCGTATCAGGAAGTGATCGATCACGGCCCTTCGCCGCAGGCGCAAGCCAATCCTTATCTGGCGGCGGAAATGTTCCTGCGCCAGCACGGCCTCAACGTCAGCCATGCCGAGACGCTGGCGGTGCTGCCCGACATCGATCCGCGGCAGCACACGCTGCTGTTGTTCGGTGAGCGCTCGCGGATGACGCCGCGCCAGGTCGATCAGCTGCTGAACTGGGCGCGCGCCGGCGGGCGTCTGGTGTTCGTTGCCGAAGCGTTGTGGGACAAACAGGCCGGACAAAGTGATGACCTGTTGCTGGACCGGGTACAGCTGCACCAGATCCTTAGCAAGAACCTCAAGGAGCCACCGGAAGGGCTGGCCGATGATCCTTACCCGAACCTGACCAAGTTGTACCTCGAAGATGAAGACGCCCCGGCCTACGTCGGTTTCGACACTGCGTTTCATCTGGAAGACCCGAAGAATCTCGCGCAAGCCTGGGCCAACAGCGCCAAGGCCACGCACATGATGCAACTGGCCTACGGCCTCGGCTCGATCACCGTGGTCACCGATGCCGAACTGTGGAAGACCGCCGCCATCAGTCAGCACGACAACGCCTGGCTGCTCTGGTACCTGAGCGCCGACACCGACGTCACGCTGATTTTCAACACCACGCACGACGGGCTGCCAACCCTGCTCTGGCACTATTTCCCCCAGGCCATCGTTGCACTGCTGGCGCTGCTCGCGCTTGGTTTGTGGCACGTCGGTGTACGTCACGGCCCGTTGCTCGCGCCCGCCCCGAAGGCTCGCCGGCAGTTGCAGGAACACCTGCGCGCCAGTGCCGATTTCATCCTGCGCCACAACGGTCAGCACACGCTGCTGCAAGCCTTGCAACAGGACGTACTGCGCCGCGCCCGCCGCCGCCATCCCGGTTTCGATCAATTGAACGTGGCCGAGCAATGGCTGGTGCTGTCGCGCCTGACCCGCCAGCCGACACGCGCCATCAGTCAGGCCCTGAGCCCGGTGCCGAAACAGCGCTTGAGCAGTGCTGATTTCAGCCGCCAGGTGGCCCACCTGCAAACCTTGAGGAACTCGCTATGAATGAACCGATCGAGCCCGGCACCGCCAGCCACGCCGCTCAGCAACGCCAGCGTGCCAGCCAGTTGGCGCAAGCGGTGCGCGGTGAATTGCACAAGGCGCTGATCGGCCAGAGCGGGGTGATCGACGACGTGCTGACCGCGTTGATTGCCGGCGGCCACGTGCTGCTCGAAGGCGTCCCCGGACTGGGCAAGACCTTGCTGGTGCGCGCGTTGGCACGCTGCTTCGGCGGTGAGTTCGCGCGCATCCAGTTCACCCCGGACCTGATGCCCAGCGACGTCACCGGTCACGCGGTGTACGACCTGCACACCGAGCAGTTCAAGCTGCGCAAGGGGCCGTTGTTCACCAACTTGTTGCTGGCCGACGAGATCAACCGCGCACCGGCAAAAACCCAGGCGGCGCTGCTCGAAGCAATGCAGGAGCGCCAGGTCACCCTCGAAGGTCGCGCGCTGCCGATCGCCCAGCCGTTCATGGTGCTCGCCACGCAAAACCCGATCGAACAGGAAGGCACTTACCCCCTGCCGGAAGCCGAGCTCGATCGTTTCATGCTCAAGGTGCGCATGGACTATCCGGATGCCGAGCAGGAGTTGCACATGGTGCGCCAGGTCAGCCGCTCGACCCGCGCCGACATGCTCGATGTGCAGCCGTTGCGCACCGTGCTGCAAGCCAAGGATGTGTTGGCCTTGCAGCGCATCACCAGCGATCTGCCGCTGGACGATCAAGTGCTCGACTACGCCGTGCGCCTGGCGCGCAGCACCCGCAGCTGGCCCGGTTTGAGCCTCGGCGCCGGACCACGGGCTTCGATTGCGCTGGTGCGCTGTGCCCGTGCCCGGGCCTTGTTGCGCGGCGGTGAATTCGTGATTCCCGATGACATCAAAGGCTGCGCGCTGGCCGTTCTGCGTCACCGTGTGCGCATTGCCCCGGAGCTGGACATCGAAGGCCTGGAGGTGGATCAGGTGCTCCAGCAGTTGCTCGATCAAGTGCCGGCGCCGCGTCTGTGAATACGGTCATGCCGCCCTCTGTGGCGAGGGGGCTTGCCCCCGTTGGAGTGCGAAGCGCTCCCAAGAACCCCCAAACCGTTTTACGACTGCTTCGCAGCCGAACGCGGGCAAGCCCGCTCGCCACAAAGGTACTGTGCCAGATGGTTGAATGTAGCCCTTACCAAGGAATCGCGACGCAATGAAACCCTCGCGCCTGCTGCTGACCTGGCTCGCAGTACTGCTGGCCATCGGCATCGTGCTCGGCACCTTGCGGGCACTGGACATCGCCGTTCCATCGAGCCTCTCGTCCATCGACTGGGGATTACTGCTGGCACTGCTGGCGCTAGCGATACTCGACGCCATCCGCCTCAAACGCCTGCCCTCGCCCCACGTGCAACGGCAGATGCCCGGCAGCCTGGCGCTCGGTCGATGGAGTGAAGTGCGACTGGAGGTCGAGCATGATTTTGCTCAACCGCTGAACGTACACATCTTCGATCATGTGCCGCACGGCCTGGACTTCGAACAGCTTCCCCTGTCGGCCGAACTGCAACCCGGCCAACAGAGCCAGATCGGCTATCGCCTGCGCCCACTCAAGCGCGGCCACTTCACCTTCGACCACTGCGAAATCAGCCTGCCGAGCCCAATGGGCCTGTGGTCCGGCAAACGCCTGCTGAACGTGGTCGACAACACCCGCGTCTACCCCGACTTCGCCCGCCTCTACGGCGGCCAACTGCTGGCGGTGGATAACTGGCTCAGCCAGCTCGGTGTGCGCCAGCGCCAACGGCGTGGTCAGGGCCTGGAGTTTCATCAACTGCGCGAATTCAGAGAAGGCGACAGCCTGCGCCAGATCGACTGGAAAGCCACCGCTCGCCAGCGCACGCCGATTGCTCGTGAGTATCAGGATGAGCGTGATCAGCAGATCATTTTCATGCTCGACTGCGGCCGACGCATGCGCAGTCAGGATGACGAACTGGCGCATTTCGACCATGCGCTCAATGCCTGTCTGCTGCTCAGCTATGTGGCGTTACGTCAGGGTGACGCCGTGGGCCTTTGCACGTTCGCGGGCGATCAACCACGTTACCTCGTGCCCATCAAAGGCCCCGCACAACTCAAGGTGCTGCTCAACACCGTCTACGATCTGGACAGCAGCCAGCGCCCGGCTGACTTCCAGGCCGCCGCCAGCCAGTTACTGGCCCGGCAAAAACGTCGGGCGCTGGTGGTGCTGGTGACCAACCTGTGCGATGAAGACGACGGTGATTTGCTTGGCGCGGTCAAACACCTGAACCGACATCATCAGGTGCTGGTGGCCAGCCTGCGCGAAGCAACCCTCGACCTGGTGCGCCACGCCCCGGTGCAAACCCTGGACGAAGCACTGGCCTATTGCGGCACGGTAGACTACCTCAACGCCCGGGCCGAACTCCATGAGCGGTTGAGTGCTCATGGGGTTCCGGTGCTGGATGTGCGGCCTGGGGAGTTGGGCTCGGAGCTGGTGAGCCGGTATCTGGGGTGGAAGAAAACCGGTGCCTTCTAATCCCCCGCCAACTCGGCAGTGGGTGCCGGTATCGGGCCCAATGACATGGCATTGAGCGGTGATAGTTTTAACAAGCGATAAGCCTCCAGTTGCAAGAAATGGGCCCCACCTTTCGTCCCGGTGAACTGCCAGCTCAAGCCATTTGCAGTCAACGTTCGAGGCACGCCTAGTGCTGGTTGCACACTGGTCAGTCCCAAATCGCGGGCAGAGGAGTATCCCTTCAACCCAAGGGTGATGGCGCGCCCCAACAAATGACTGTCCGGATTGTCGACCCACAACCGGATCGTGTAAGTCTGCATGCGGGGAAAGCAGGTTTCCGCGCCCCAAACCGTCTTGGGCGAATCCGTGGCCAACTGGATCCGGGCGTCATCCCACACGTTGGCGGCCAAGGCCTGGAAGCGGAAGGTATGGAACGGAGCACTTCCTTGCCGGGCATTGGCGCTTTCCAGTGTAGCGACCACTTCGACGGTACCGACTTGCGTGGCGGGGAAAGCAAAGCGCGCCCAACCGTCGTCTTGCGTCTTCACCCGAACAGACGATTGCCCCACCGTGAACGTAACGTCTATACCCGCCATTGATCGCCGTGAGCCCAGGGAACGAACCTTGATAGCCAGCCACACGCTTTCGCCCACCATCGGATCGAATGAGGCCTCACGCACCTCGTCAATTTCGATGTTGGCAGGTAACTGTTCTTCAAGAGCAGGTGCGCCCTCGCCCGCCGGCTCGACAGGCGGCATCAATCGGGTTGAGTCCGACTTCTCGACGACAGCCAGCACAATGAATTCAAATGTGAATGAGGGCGAATTGCCAGGTTCATCGTAGAGGCTTGGCGCCGTGGCGATCACTTGTACGCTGCCCGTTTGCGTCGCGGTGAAACGAAAGCGTGCCCAGCCATCGGCTGATGTCAGAACGGGGGTTGTCGCGCCCCCGTGCGAAAAACCGAGCCAGATCCCCGCTAGCGCACGCTCAGTGTAGTAAGACTGAATATTGATCTCCAGGTTAACGGTCTCACCCACAAACGGATCAAACGTTGGCCCGCGGACATCGGCGATCTTGATACGGTTATGCCCCAGCGACAGATCGATTGGCGGGTAGGTGAACCCGGCCTGAGGGAGTTCCAGTGAGAGCACCGACTCTCCGGCCTCGGTGGCGTTCCGGGCATCAAGTGTCCACCCCAGGCCCTCACTCTGCAGCTCACGGGCCTGCTCAGGTTCAAGTTTCATATCGGGTGCCCGGCCCGAGACGTCGGACACTATTGCCGCGACCTCAAGCCCGTTCAACAGACTGCCGATTGCGGGGGTAAAGTGCAGGGTGTGCTCACCTCCCAGGCAGGGGTACAACGTACCTGACGAATCCACCACTTTGTCGTCGAACCTGAGCGTCCCCTCCTCCTCGAGTCTTTTCGACAGTAATCGCCCCTGCAACTCAAAGGGTGTCAGCTCTTCATGGCAGACATACAGCTGAAACAACGCACTGACATTCGAGTTCGAATGGACTTTCCAGACCAGCCCGGTCTTGGTCAACTGGCGTCGGGTATTCAGAGGCGGATCGAAATGAAAGTCCAGATCCAGGTCGTCCGCATTCCTCAATTCAAGAAAGATCTCCTCGTCCAGCAGAGTGTCGTCACCGGGGACGACCAGAAGATCCACCGGCTCGGCATTGCGAAAACAGAGAAGCCCGACGCGTTCTTCCTTGCGTCCGTTCAAGGTCACGGTAACCAACTGGTTCCACGGGTTTTCAGGCAGGACAGTAATCCTGAACTCGAACTCGATTTCTAGTCCATCAAATAAACTGACAGCTTTGGCGGCAATGGTGCTGACACCTTCCTCGACGAGTCTGAAGGGATAAACAGACCAGCCATCGTCCCCAGTGCGCAATGTCTCAACCAGACTTCCGTTGATATGCCACTCGACATCAATTCCTGAAACGCCGCCCACGCCGGGTACCTGCGACAGAATTTGCGCCTCCAGACGAAGGTCGGCCCCCCCCACCGAAGGGAATCTCGTCGGTTGCCTCGTTTCCCCAAGCGCCAGCCAGTTATGAGCAAGTACCAACGCCTGCGAGGGTGACGGATGCAACAGTTTCGAACAGCTGACAGTGAAACCGAAACGGCTGTCGCGCCTGTTGCCGCACACCATTGCCCACTTCTGGCCCGCTCCTTCGACCGGGTTGAAAGCATCAAGGTCCGGATTGAAAGCCATATCCAGACCGGCCGGATCATCCCCTTCCCAATGCAAGGCCAGTTCGGATTCGGACAATACGTGCTCAGGCGCAAAAGACAGCCTCACTTCATGAGTTGCACCACGGCAGGGATAACCCGTGTCCTGCCCCCAGATCCATTGCCGCTGCGAGCCATCCAGCGAAAATGTGGCGCTCAACCATGGGTCTTCCTTCAGCACCCGCACCGCAAACCTGTACCGGGCGTCTTCCTTCTTGTAGTGGCTGTTGACCGACGCTTCGATCTGCCAATTGCCTGCGGCACTCGGTGTCCAGGTAAATTCGGCCTCCCCGTTCTCGTCCGTCGGCTGCCTGAACAGCACGATATCGTCCGCATCCGTCGGGCCTTTCAGCGTCCAGGTAACCTCGCGGCTGGCCAGAGGCATTCGGGTGTAATGGGACAGCACTCGCACCCGTAACAGCACACGCTGATTCAAATCGATCACTGGGTAATAAACGGCCTCCAACAGTGCAATGACGTCGAGTCGAAAGTGCCCGGAGACCGTGCTCAACGAGTAAGTGTCAGCGGTGTATTGACTACGCACAGCCAGGATGTGCTCGATTTCCCTGTCCTCAAAAACATCCCTGCAGGAGATTTCCCAAGGATCGGCCACGGGGTGTTCCGCGCCCCAGGGCGGGCTGGAATCGAGGATATTCTCGGGATCGCTCACGTCATCATTCACCAGCATGCCTGCCAGCGTTCCCGACCACATGCTGTCGCTCGACAGTTGCAATGCCAACTCATGACGGGCACCAAAGCACAGGTGCAGTCTTTCACCTGGCGGTTGTCGTTCGCCGTCGATCATCACACAATCCAGGCGCAGTGGTTCAAGCAATAATTCCACACGAACGAACGTGACGCGCACGGCGCCAGGTCGACCCGGTCCACCATTGTCAGGACTGATGATGGTGAATTTCACACTCTCCTCTTCTGTAGCAAGGGTGAGCTCGTGGGAGTATTCCTTGAGATCGAGATCCAGCAGAAGGTCGTCGAGTCCAGCCAATGGCTCGGATTCAGCCTCCAGGGAGGGTGCAAGCCGCAGATCCACTTCCCCGCCCAGCCCCGGATTGATCCGCAGCGTACCTATCGCGCCCTGAACCGCCTCGTAGTGGAACATGAGCTTGTACACAGCTCTGTCAGGGGTCGGACGCGGCAGCAATGCCAGCATTATTGTCTGCTCGCCCTCACCCATATTGACCGCGTTTATATAGCTGACCTCTTTGTTCTGCCATTGCCCTGTCTGACGGGTGACCTTTCTTTCGTCATTAATTTCCCATCCATCCAGGTCATTGGAAAAATCACCATTGACGATAAAGTTTTTATTGGCGAGAGGATTTTCAGTGTTCATGGCTGGGTCTTCCTTACGCGTGCAGTACGCGTGGCCGGGGCTGGCAGTTGGCTCTCCAGGGTGGAGACAAGCAAGTCTTCGACGTCTCCGGCAAACGCTTGCCCGCCATCACGCGCCTGGTAAACCAGCGTCAGAATGACATCCGTCAATGATTCAAGCAGGCGCACCTGGGCAGGCTGCTCATGCCGGGGGAGCGTCAATACATATTCAGCATGGGCGCCCGTGCATTCGAAGGGCAGATAACGATCATCATCCATCCGACCGGGCATGCCACCGTCCTCCAGCCCCGACGACAATCCGATCTGCTGGTAAGGACGCAGATTCTGCACCAGCGAACCGGGTGATACCGGACTGGACTCAAGACCATGCAAGAATTTGACAGCCTCAATATCCGGTACGAGCAATGTGGAACTGCTGATTTGCACCAGCGTTGCTCGAATGTTCTCGTACGGCCCCAGCAAACCGGGAAAGGTCAGTGACAACGACTTGACCTGACGGCAGTAATGTCCCGGATAGTCTTCATTGAAGAGCTTTTCGTTCAGATTGATGACCAACTGCCCCGAACTTTTGAAGCTGGCCCATTTATCCGCGTCCAGGTCCTTGAGCGAGATCGTTTTGACCAACTGCAACCGGTGTTCATCGCGTTTTATGCGTGCAGCGGCCATCCTCAACAGATCAAGCTTCAACGATTGGCCGGTGGTGAACCCATGGTAGGTATCCATCCAGACGTCCGGGCGCACGAACCGGGTTTTGTAGTCGGCCATCTCATACTGCCAACAGGTTTCAGCGCACAGGCACAACCCGGCAACCACGTCGTACACCTGATAGATCAGGGTTTTTACTTGCCCCACGACCCAGTTGCTCAACTCCTGGCCAGTCGTGCGATTCCTGTAGAACGCGTACACCGCGTTGGCCTGCGTACGGGTGATTTCGATCTGTCGCAGACCGGCACGGGCGGCACTGATCGCATGTTCCTGCGCCTGCAATTGCTCACGCAATACCCGAATTTCGGCATTGGACTGATCGCGGGCAAGCTCCCACTCCTGCTTGCGTCGCCGTTGTTGCTCAATGACGCTGGCCTCTTCGGCTTCGCGCATCATGAGATCCGCCGCGAGCTGAGTTCCCTCGGCCAGTGCATAAGGAACGGCCGCCAAACGATAGCCGCCGTAGGTCGTCCCGAACATATTGGGAGCCAGATCCAGCAGCGCTCCCACGGTCCGGAATCCTGCCGCGCCCGCTGCGATATAACGGGCCACCCGGTTTTTTTCCAGAACGCCGTACTCGGCCCCGGACACCCCTTCCTCAATCAACAGGTCATAATGCTGCGCCCGGGCCCTGACCATGCTTTCGCTTTGCCTCAACGAAGCAGCGGTCGACTCAAGTTGGGCAATCGTCGCTTCCTGGATCGAGCGGGAATAGTCCGCCAACTCGATCATGTGGCTTTGCTGCAGTTCCTCAAGTTCTCCCCGGTCACGCGACTCCAGCCACAACCGCAGTTGATCCTCCTGCTGAGTCAGAAACTCCACACCTTGCAACGCCAGCCCGTACACGGTCTGCCATTTGTAGGGCACCACCTGCGCCTGCCCTCCCGGATTGCGAGTCGCGGCCAGATTGCCGTTGGCTTGTGCACGCAACAGCTCCAGCGGGTCCATCGTCCGGTTGAACAGCGGAATCGACAATGGCTGACCATCGATCGAACGATTGTTGCGCAAGTTGTCCAGACGCGTGTTGAGCAGGGTCCACAATGCCTTGGGCCGCTCGTTGATTCCGGACCGAAACACGCCGGAACCCAAAAGATCAAAACGCGGTGTGGCCTGCATGGCGCTGGGCACATCAGCCAGGCTGAGTTCAAGACCGCCCTCAAATGCCTTGAGCTGATCGCGCCCGCTGATATCCATCAGCAGCTCGCTCAGTTTTTTGGGTTTCCAGTCGCTGGCCGTTCGGGTGACCGGTTCCTCGCCGATCAATGTCAGGGCTCTGCTGTAATTGAGCCCCGCATGTACCATGCTGTCGTAATCCAGATGCCGGTAAAGCGCATCACCCCATTCGATCAGGTTTTCGATATAACGCAGAAAAATGGCGATCTTGAAGTGAACCGGCGCGCAATAACCGATCGCATCCGGATCCGAAGGCGCTGCGATTTCATAGGAGCATTCGATGTCTTCGTTTTGCAGCGGCCGGCAGCGCCAGTACGCGGGCGCCGGGATGACCTCCGGCTCTTGACGTTGTGGCTTGATCTCGCGCGCCAATGGATTGAAGACGTATTCATACCAGGCTTGCGCCTCGTGATGACGGCCCTCGGCCGACAAGCGCGAGCCCACCAGATCCGGCGTATGGAAAAACAGCTCCCAGAAGTACAAACCGTTGCAGCCGTCGAAGGGCCCATTGGCTTCAATACTGCCATCGGGCATCGGCGGCTCGTTGACATGCTGGGTCTCCCAAGCCAGCAGCGCATCGACCGATACCGCCGCGCGACTGGTCAACACAGGGCCGAACGTTGAGTTCACCCGCGAATACTTGAGCGCCTGGTTGCTGTTGTTGAAACTCAGAAACTGCGCGCCCTCGGCGCTGCTTTTGTCGATGGAGGGGGTCGTGTAAGTCTTTGGTCGCCTGTTCAGCGAGACCGCAAACTCCTTGCTGCCGTATACATCTTTAACCGCTTCGCCGAAAAGGAACTTGAGCGGAACGTCAATGGGAAAGTTATTGATATGTATCAATGAGCTTTCCCTGCGATAAGTCAGCCAGGGTGTCGCGTAGTGACCATTCAAAAAGCCGATGGAACTCCAGTGCGGCGGATCAATTTCTGTGCGTGCCGGAAATTCGAGTTTGAATGCCACGGTGGCATATAAAATCCGGGGGACTATTTGATTCTGCTCGTTAAGGACAGCGTTCCCCACACCAGTAATGGAAAAACCGGCGCCCGAAAGAATCTCGTCACGGTTTCTGCCAAGCAAATACATCAGCGCAGTATCGGACAACGTCGCAGTCGCTTCAGCGACCCAAATGCCGTCGCCGGTTACCGCTTCCTTGAAGTCATCGATAGCGAAGGAATGGATGCTTTCCCTGGCCTCGTCTTTGGGCAGCTCCACCGCGTGACTCTGTGTCGGCTTCAGTCGGGTGGTCAGCGTAATCCGCAGCTGTTGCTCACCGGCGTCAACGATCCTGATGTCGAAAGATGAATTGCCCGTCACAGCCCTCCAACCGACGGACAGCCGCTCCAGCACCCGCCCCGCTTCTTTCACCGCATCGCAACGGCCTCGAACCCTTAACACCTCATAAAAGCCCCCGTCCGTAAACAACTCACGGGTGTAGACGACGTCGAGAAACAGATTCGCAGTAATGGAACCTTCCACCGCTACAGTGCTGGTGATGGTGACGGGCGAATAATCGGCAGGCACAACCTTTTGCTGCAGGCTGGCGGCACCTCTGAAACGCCCGAACGTCATCGCCAGTAGCGTCGCCATGTCGTCAGGGACTTTACGGAACAACGCATCGCGGGTTTCATGGATTTCAATCTCATGAAAGGAAGCCTCCCCGTCCAGGCCGTGACGGTTGGTATAACAAACAGCCAGACGGTCGTCCCGTGGATCGCCATCCCCCAGTGACACGACGGTCAACCGTCCATTGGAAACATCGTTCTCGCAATCACGCTTGTGCAACGACAGCGGAGCGGACCACTGACCGTTCAGTGTGCTGAAGGCAAGTTTGATTTCCAGCGACCAGGGTGTCTGCACGACGCCATCGCTATCAATCAGGCGTTCACGCCACTCACACCAGACCATGACCGGCAGGCCCAGCCAGTTCACACAGCGGATATCCACCACTGTGTCGGTGGTCGCGATGTCGATCTTCTGCCACTCACCCCAGGCGGCGGGGTTGATTTTCTTGCTGTGGTTGTCCAGCTCGACTTTGACACTGCGCAAGTAGTAGGCGAATGGCGCGGTTCGCTCCCGTCCAATAAGGTAGTAGCGTGCGTCCTGAACGTTTTCGCCATCGATATAGCCACTGAGTACATCAAGATCACACAGGCGTTGGAAGCCTTGTGTGTACTCCATCAATCCCCTTTGCACCGAACCGGTACTCAGGCGCATCTGATTGAGGCTGCTTTCCAGCGCCCGGAACAGTGAGGTCTTTTTCAGGCGCAGTGACGGGACAATGTAGTTTTCTGCCTGGTCCTTGAGCAGCACATTGGCCGACCAGGTGCTGTAGTGACTCAGAAACCCGTACCAGTACTGCAAGTCCTCATCTTCAAAATGGCTGTTTTCGTAGCCCTTCTCCATACCGCTGTAAACAGACTGAATATGCTGCTGCAAACAACGCACGGTCGAAGAAATCCGGGTGGCTTGCAATTGTGCGCTGTCCTGAGTATCGAGCATCAGATACTCACTCAGCTCATCGGGTGTTCTCGGGGTGACGGCGCCTGACCACAGCCTCTGGCCCAGGACGGCTTCCACCATCGCGGCCGTGTAACGCTCTGTCAGCTCGTTGATCTGGAGCGATTCCATTATCTATCTCCCTTTCACTGCGCGAGTGCTCGAGCGTTCCGGCTTTTTACCCAAAGTGCCTTCGAGCACCAACGCCTCATTCAGACGATCGCAAAACAGACTCAACTGGAAGCGGCCGTTGCGGATGTTTGCGGTGCGAATCTCAACCACATAGGGGGCATCGGTGAACTCAAAACGCGTGGCCAGTGACGGCGTAAAGACCATTCCCAATGCCTGGGTGGTGTAATCGGAACTCCAGCCCAGTGCCCCCCAACTACCTTTCAACTGCGTGGCATCGGCGGGGGCGATGCTCAATTGATAGTGGCCGTTTCTGAACAGAGTCAGCTCATCAGTGCCTGGAGTGATCGGTACAGGAGTGCGTTTATCGTTGGCATCAATGGTGATCAGCTCGACTTTCCACTCGAAGGCTTTGATCACTGTCAGATTGAATGGTTGACGCAGCGTCGGCGCGTGTTTCAATTCGGCGGTTACAACGAAGCTTCCCGCCGTCGCCGACTTGAACGGATACACGGATCGACCCTGCGCATCGGTCACGATTGTCTCTCCCTCCGGAGGGGTGGGGTTGACCTGCCATGTCACCGGGTAATTAGCCACCGGCTTCGGCTCCGCCCCACTCGTCATCACATCGATCCACAGCAACGTCGGCCGCGAAGCCCCGGCCACCGGGAAGCGAGTGTTTTCCGAGAAATTGCGAATCACTGCGTCGGCGGCCACCCACACCTTGACCTCGACAACAGGGTCAGTGCCCAACTGTGCGAAGACCGTCAAATCGCCTGCCTTCGGAGCCGCCACGGAGAAATCGGAGAACCCGTCCGCGTCGCTGAGTTTCTCGACTTTTGTCGGCGCTTCGCTCGTCCACCACATCACCTTTTGCCCTTGTACCGGCGCATCATCCAGCCCGACGACCCGGCAGCGCACTGGCAATGCCTGGCCCACCAGTGCGACCGCAGTGATGACGGGCGCAGCCAGAATTCTCGGTTTGTCGGCAAACACAATGGGCCGACTGAATGTAAAACTGTGGCTGCCTTCCACATTGCTAACTGTAATGATGGCTTCACCCGGACTCAGACTGGAGACCCATACACGGCTCACTCCATCCTTGTCGGTGAACGTCCGGCTGGGACTGATTACGCCCAAGGTCGTGGACCAGACCACCTCACGATAGGCGCCGCGGTTGCCGTAATCGTCGATCAGCACGGCATACATCTCCTGCGACCACAGAAGCCCGGCCAGCACGGGATCGCGGGGTGGCACGCCACTCAACTCGGAATTGAACTTCAGTGTCGCCTCATCGCAACCGATCAGCACCGACGGGCCATAGATCGGCTCGTGCAACGGAATGCTGTAGTGCAAATGGGCAGTACCCATTCTGGCCCCGGCCTGAAGTTGCGCCCAGGCGCGACCTTGGTCGTCAGTACGAATCTCGGGCGTGAGCACTGCCCCAAGATCCGTACCGATACGAAGAACTACCCCTTTGAGCGGCACACCGAAAAAATCCAGGAGCGTGATCATGAATTCCGCGACTTCCTGTGACAGGTTCGCAATCAGGGTCGGGTTGTCCACCACGCATCGACTGGTGAAACTCTGTCCGACTTCCGCCGAATCCTGTGGTGTCGTCATGGCGTTGAATCGGGCCAGACTTTCCAGCGCGTTTTGCGCGGCGTTCGCATAAAGCGATTCCGGATCCAGTGGATTGAGTGCACCCAGGCTGAATGCAGCAGTGGCGTCCATCCCGTTGCGGGCCAGTTGCAATGTCCGATCAAGCAAATCCAGGTGAGCCAGATTGCGCAGAATGGGCCAGGCGGTAGCTTCACTGTCTTCGGTCTCGCTGGTGATGTGCTGGGCGCACTCCAGCACATGACGAATCCCGCAGCCGAAATAAGTTGCCAGCTTGTCGGCCGCAGCGTCACGAACCAGACGCAAGCCGTCCTCACTCATGTCATCGGGCAACTGATTGACCTGACTGAGGTAATCGAGGATTTTCTCCTCTGGCTGTCTGGCCCGGGAAATCATTCGCCGATAGAGCGCAAGGTAGTAAACCGCCCGGATCGAAATCTCGTACGGATTTTCAAGACTGAACCACTGGTACTGCTCATCCTTCAGCAGCGTCGCGAGCATCTGCGGACTCAGTTCCAGCTTGTCGGCGATCCGGCCGCGCCGCTCCAGTTCCACGAGCATTTGCAGAAACGAATCCGGTTTTTCCTGCACCCGTGAAGCAAGATCCGACGGCAGTGCCATGGCCTCTTTCAAAAAGTCATACGGGTGACCCTGGGCCCAGGACAACACCTGTGTTGTCAGCAAGGATTCCAGCTTCAGATAAACCGCAAGGCCCTCTTCCACCACCACCCGTTGCTCGTCCCGGCAGCGCAAAACAATGGTGCGAACGAGTGTTTCCAACGGCTCGCGCCAGGCCGCGTCCTCTTCCTCCGGATAGATCGTCCTCACCACATCCTTGATGACAGCGGTCGCGTATTCGAGATACTGGGCCTGTGTCTGGTCAGCTCGGCCTCTCACCAGGCCATACTCATCGATCAACGGTTCCAGCATGGTCAGCCACTCGATGAGCTGCTCGTTGGCATTGCGCAATGGCGCCCCCTCCTCCAGCAAGGTGGCCTCTTCAATCCGCACAGCCTGCACCTGACTGCGCAACTGGCGCAGCAATTGCTCCTGCAACTCGCTCCAGACCGTCGGCACATAGACCGGATTGACGTTTTGTACCAACCACAGCGGCGACACATCGTAGTCCCGGCACCAATCCGCGCAGCTCATCAGCCCGCGTATGGCATTCAGTACATCCGCTCCGTCCGTCGAGCCGTAATTGGACACCACTGGCTCACCTGCCAGTTGCGCCACCAGCCCTTCCCCTTCACTGAGGGTTTGCAAAAGGGCTGTCGATTCAATCGGGGTCAGTCCGGATAACCGCCCCAAAAACACCAGGCGCCAGAAGCTGGACAGAATGTCCAGGCTGCGCTTCAAGTGTGTCTTGAGGCCATAAGCGTCGGCTATCACGGTGGCCAGGAAGCGGTAAGTTTCGAAATTGATTTCCAGCGCACTGCAAATCCGATGCACCGTCTCTTGTTCGGCTTGCGTACGCGGGATGATCGAAAACTCGACGTTGTCGATAAGTAGCGGTTGCTCATATAGCTGACTGCGGTTGTAAACACGGTCGAAGTGCGACAGTTGACCATCCTGGCCGTACACCGACAGAACATCGACAAGCGCTGCGAACTCCTCCGCCTTGCAGGCATGGGTGTTATTGAGTTCCTTGAACAACCCAATGCAGCGCAGTGTGTTGGGGCGAATCCAGATCGACGACTCCCCGGTACCACGGCGCTCGGCATTCATTACAGCCACGAGCAGTTTATCGACTTCATGGCTGGGCAGTTGCAGCATGCGGTCCAGACGACACTTGCGATTGATGCGGTCCATGCGGTGCTCATGCTCTTTAGAGCCAGGCTCTCCGACATGAAACAATTCGAACATTTCGGCAAAACTGCCTTTCTTCAGCTCGATAGCAGGTTCTTCTCCCCCATGGATAAACCGCGCGCCTGCCACTACTCCCGTGTTCGGTGCATCTGGCTCACCCAATGCCGGTGCATTGGCAGACAATTTTGGCGTGAACACACCGCGACCCAGCAAGCAATCGACCTGATGTTGGTCAAGGCGCGTCGAGTCCTTGAAAATCCACAGCTTGCGCAGACTTTCGAGGTAGTTCGCCAGACTGCCAAAGTTGTCGGGATAAAAATTCTCCGCCGATTTCAGCGGATCCGGATCGACCCTTCGGCTCCGTGGATCCACCCGGTGCAATGGCGCCCCGGCCATCGTCGCATTCAAGGGAAAGTACGGGTCCTCCAGCAGCAACGACAACTTCAACGGGCCGATTCCGGCACTCAGTTGCATTGCCACGTCGTCGCGTGAACCTCGTGCACCGGGGTTCTTGAAATACGGAGAGTCGAGGTCAACCTGGCGAATGACGTCCCCCAACGTCCCATCTTCAAGGGCTGTACCGACAACGTGGGAAATGCTCTCCCAGTCATGATCGTAGGGCAGGCCGTTATGGAAACGGATTGTCCGCAGGTACGCCTTGACGTCCCTCCCCCCCATCTCGATCCCTATCCCGGACACAATCTGTGCTTCAAGCACCGAATTGGCGATTTCCAGGCGGGACTGCACGCGTTCGATAGCCATATCGTCGATCAGCAATTCATCTACATCGGGACGGCGCTCCTGCAACGGAATGGTTTGATCCTTATCGCCATGTGGAACGATTTTTTCCTCCACCCACTCGCGCAGGGCCACCATGTATGCAGTCGTCGAAGCAATGTGTTCAGGACTGCCGGGCGGGGCAGCGCCGTCAATATCCGGCTGGAACTGTTCACTGTATGTAGGCAATGGCACCAGGGCTCGTTCAGCATCCGCCGACGGTGTGGCGCGCAAGGACTGCTCTCGAAACAGCCTGGCGATATACAACGCCAGCGCATTGCCACGGGCGATCAGCGAGCGCGAATCCGGGCCATTGAGCCCCAGCTTCTGCAAACCCGCCGGGCCCTTCTTTATCAAATCGAATACGCTGGGATTCTGCGCCAGGTACTCATCGAAAGACGATTGCTCCTCGGCGGTTCTGTCCCCAAGTACAGCCTTGACCAACTGATGAACCGGACGGTTGTCGGATGCATTCATTGCGCAAGCTCCCTGGGAGGCAGACCATCAATCGCCAGTGCGTTGTCGGCCTTTGGTTTTGGGATGATTTGGCGCTTGTTTCGTAAGCCCGACAACTGTCACATCTGACAGGTTGCATGACCACTCATCGGATTTGGCAGCGTTTCAAGGCACATCGAAGGGAAGCGAAATTTTCGCCGGCGCGCAAAAAATGGCCCCGCGAGAGGGCCATTCGAAGGGAAGAGCGGACGGTCAGCCGATGTCCGTCACGTTGAGACTCAGGGTTGTCGACCACGGCGAGACAGCTGCGCCGCTATATACCCTCGCTACCATCAGGAACGCCCCCATTGGCAAGGGATCAGTCACAATCAGCCACTGTCCGAACTCATCGACAATCCCGGAGCCCCATACCTTGCTACTGTTCCCTGACTTGTACAGTTTCACCTCTGCGGTGGGCATCGCAGTACCGCGAATGACGGCACGGGGCGAAACCCAGCCATTCTGGAGCGGAGAGGTGAACAGGGGCTTGTCCAGTTGCTCAATGCTGGTTCTGAATGCCACTGCTTCCGTGTAATCCGAACGGGCGTCATCAATGTACTGACGAAAAACGACTTGATGCGACCCTGTTCCCAAGTCATACCTAATTCGATACGACCAGTTCCCTTGATGATCGACAATGCCGTAGAAATTGTTTGCACCTCCCTCTTCCCCATAAATCCCTGCCCCCGGTATTCCTCTTCCCGAGCACACCGGAAAACTTTCAAGGACTTGATCCGGATCGTTCACGGGGCTTGTGATGGTCGGAGGCTCAACCCCGGAGGAAAAGTCCCTCATGACAAAATTGCGATCAGGCAACAACCACTTCGAGATAGCACCATCGCGCGATTGCCGCACCGAATAGACGTAAGGCGTGGCTGCCATTGGCAGTAGGTTCCGCGGCCGCGCCGCCCATCGTCCGTCGCGATCCACGGGGGCTCTGCACAGCTCGGTGGAGATCGACCCTTGCTTGACAATCAGGATCTCGGAACCCGGCTCACCTGTACCGGAGAACATCGGACGGCGTCCGACCTCCTGCCCCTCGAGCGGATAATCGACACGGGGAGCCGCGAAATCCGCAGTCTTGCGTTCTACGATAAAGCGCCCACTCTCGACCCACTCGGATAGCCCCCCGTTCACCGTCTGGCGCACGACCACTCGCGTGGCGCCCTCAAGCAAATCCTTGGTACCGATTACCGCCCAACGACCATCGGGATCTACAGTCGTCGCAGGGGCCAGCACCTCATCGGTGTTGAACCACGAAGCAATGGTAATACTCGCCCCTTTTATACCCAGACCACTGAACTGCGGTCGAACCCCGACCCAGTCGCCGTCCAGAGGACCAGTGATGCTTGGCGCAGGTTTGAGCAACTGATAATAATGGGCCGCCGAAAGGGCTGAGTCCAGCCCGGAGCCTGCACTTGCGAGGGCACTGATGCCTTCTGCATTCGGGTCAAGCAACCCGTGCGCGACACTCTCCGACCACGTGCCGGCTTGCGACACAACGGTGTTGATTAAACGGCCGTATCGCGTACCGCGTCGCCAGATCTGAACGGTATCGCCCGGATGACCATACCCGGAGATCAGCAACCGCCCCCCGAGCGCCTCGCCATCGAGAGGTGTATCGACCACCGGAATCGCCGGCACCACCGTGATGATGCGTTCAAGCGGATCACTGGCGTAGTTTTTTTGCCGAAGCCTCGCCTCCACGGTTACTGGGCCACCCACTGGCAACGAGACCTTTGCCTGCCAAGTGCCATCCGCTTTCACTTCAATGTCTTTGAGAAAAGGTGAAGTCTGCCCTTTGATCGATAACTCAACGGTGCCGGGAAACTGCCCTGTGCCGGAAAACACCGACTCACGAGCCGGTCTGCCATTGGGTGCTGGCACGCTGAGCCCAGGTTTGGCGACGCGAACCTTGACCGTCCGCACATCACTGCGGTCGGAGACGTTACTGCTGGATTGGGATGCTTGTTGAATGGCATAGAGCGTCAAATTGCCAGGAGTCTGGTCAACGAGTGTCACCACCCATTTGCCATCCTGCCCCACCGGCCCGGCGCCTACAGGCTGGTGGGTAACATTTGAATAGATCACCACCCAACAGCCCTTGAAACCCGTGCCATTGATGACCGGAGAAAGATCGACCTCGGCATTGGCGGCCGTTGTGATCACAGGTTTGGGTGTTTTAACCGTAAATGTCCGGCTCGCCACCGAGGAGGTCTGCCCACCGAAGGCCGCTGTTGCGGTGAGGGTGTAGGTGCCTGGCGCCCAATCTTCAGTCGCACTCTGGGAAAACGCGCCACCTGTGGCTGTCAAAGACACATCCGGCTTTCCAGGAATTTTCAACACGATCGCCGAACCGGGCCAGGCATTGCCGGAAATCAACGGACGTTGTCCGGTGGGGGTGTCCGTGGGTGGATTGGTGAATACCGGAGCGGGCGAAGCTACGGTCATGGAAAAGCGGGTGCTGTCGCCGGACCACTGATTGTTCACCCATTGCCGGGCTGTCAATGCGGGGTAATTGCCTGGGGCGATATCAGTGGTTGCTGTGGTCTCCCAGTTGAGATTGGTCTGCACATCCGCCTGCGGTACGCCGGCCAGGGCAACGCCATTGTTGAAGATACCGATTTTGACCGCACTTGTTTCCCACTGACGCCCCCGCCCCCTGAAGGTAGCCCGTTGCCCGTTGACGGTTACGGTTATTGCGGTTGGGGCAGGGGTCGGAATAGTGGCCCGGGCTTCAGCAACCACCCAGCCCGAGTTGTAAATGCGCCCGTTCCCGCCGTCGGAAACGCTTTGTCTACCACTAAATACATAAATACCGGGTTTCAAGGTGTCTGGGACTACCTTCGTCCAGCGGATCGAAACGACTGTAGCCTCTAGATAAGGGGTGGTGTTGCCACTGAAATGAATGTCCATTCGAGCGCCGCCCCACCCCGTACCCGATAATGTGACGGTTTCCCCATTGAGTTCTGATGTAATCGTCGGCTTGGGTGGCCGTACCAGTAACCGGATGGGAGCGCTGCGTATCGACTCTACCGACTCATAGAAATGACTCGCTACGATGGTGTATGGCCCCGGAGTCAAGCTGATCGTTGCCTCCCACCCTCCCGTGCCAAGGACGTTCCCTCTACCCAGTCGCGTAGTAGTAGTATCCCTGTAGACTCGAACCTCGCCACCCTTGAACGAACCGCTCAGTACTCCGCCGACAGTGATCTGCTGCTCGACTTGCTGGTTATTGGAATGGGTAGTCAGGGGCGGCGGGCCGAGCAGACGAAGCTTATGGGTGGGCTCCAGCCAGTTGGACTCCACTCCATTGATGCGCTGTATTGTGTGGAACCCGATTTCGCTGCCCCAATTCAAAGTCCCAAGCGTCGTAGTCCAGCGTCCATTTGGGGACACCAGAATTCCTGTTTTCAGCGGGTGACCGCCGGGATACGCGAGATCAACCAAAGCACCTGGATAACCATCGCCGCTAACGGTGATGGGTTGCGAAGCGATTACCGTGTTTGAAGCTGGAGAGGAGACGCCCGGAACGCGAGGCACTAGCGACAAGTTATTAATGACATTCGCCGAAATCTGCCCTGCCACCAAGTAATACTTTCCAGGAACAAAATTGTCGGTGAAATTTGCCGTCCAAGTACTACTTGTATTCTGATTAGCGACAACCCGGTCATATAGCGCCCCACCCTCCTTCATCAACTCTACCGTTATCGGAGAAACATCGGCGTGTGTCCCACTGACACGCAGAGGATAGCCAACATAGCGTGAATTAGCCGTGGGGGAAGTAATCGCAGCTGTGCTTGTTACATATCTATAAGTAGGTGTCCAGAACCAGCCCCCTCCACCTGGGCCATCAAAATCAATTTCCAGACGAATATACAATGGTTGTCCGGCGCGATAGGTGACATACAACTCAGTTTCGTACGCACGCCACCGACCGTCCTGAATTAATTTGTCCGGCGAGTTATATTGAGATTTTTCATCACCCGACTTAATCTCTAAATTTATATTCGCCCTGTCTTTGATAACGAAGTCACTCGGCTGAGTTATGTAATATCGAGAGCCCAGGACATAAATCCGTCCACTCCGGACTGTGTATCTAAACTCCAACGCTGCGGTAAACCTGTTATTATCCCCACCTACTGCGGTTATCACCTTCAAGGCACCATCAGTCCAGAGAGGTTCAACATCCGGCACCGGACCTGAATCGACGCTCTCTATTTGTGGTATTTGCTGTTTCAAGCTTTCCTGAAACTGTGCCGATTCCCCATCAACTGCAACAACATCGTTATTATCCATTTTTTGCACCTACTAGACTCGTTGGTAGGGAGCAGGCCCAAAACACCTGTTACACGATGGGCGAACCAGTGAAGAGAACTTAACAAGGCGATCTGTGCACATCTACTGACAGAAATGACAGTGCTTGATAATAAATGGAAATAGCAAACAGCGTTTTAGTTATCAAATTGCATAATCAATTGCACGACGGTTCAAAGCGGAATGAGTAGACAAACGGCGTCGATCAGATGGAATAACGCCATCGCGAGCCCGTTCGTGATGCCTTTGAAGGGATTTGAATCAGGCCGAAGCCGGCAACGGCTGAAAACTGAAATACTGCCTCAACGCCTCAACCAGTTGCCCATACTCCACCGGTGCCCATTGCAGGCTGAAACCGGCGTCGTAGTGCAAAGGCGTGGCGTCTTCGTGGCACCACAGGCAGCAGGCGTTGAGGTCGATCATCTGCAGGCAGCCTTCGCCCTCGGGGATTTTCAGGCGCAGGCTGAATTCGGCACCAATCATGATCGGCAACTGACTGATCAGCATCAGGCCGTCTTCGGAGACGTTGCCCAGAAAGCCGATCGGCTTGTCGGTGACGCTGTTGAACACTCGCAGAAAATACGGCAACTGCTGCCGCTCGATCCGACGGTCGGTAAACATGTGCGTATCGCCATGCAAGGCTCCAGCAGGAGCCAGCCTGTGCTTCGGAACGCGCCTGTCGGCAGGCACGCTCTCCCCGCTTCCGGTGTGGCGGTCGCTACAACGCCGTCACTCGACAACTGCCAGTTGCAGGTGTTGCGCCGTTTCCCCGTCAGGCGGGTGAAACGGTGTCTTCTGACTATAGCTCAGGCTGTACAACGCTCGAGATTTTGTAGCGGATCAATCATCAGAAACGCGTCGGACGCACCGGCGCGGCTGCGCTGCGGGTCGGGTAATGACCCAGGCTCTGCAGGGTTTCCAGACGTGCGCGGGCGCGGTAGGCGTATTCGCTGTTGGGGTACGAGGCGATGATGAACTGATAGGTCTGCGCCGCATCGACGAACATGCTTTGCCGTTCCAGGCACTGGCCGCGCATCATCGACACTTCCGGCCACACATACGGGCGGGCGCGGCTGGCGCGTTCGACCTTGGACAGCTCGAGCATGACCTGCTCGCAATTGCCGCGATCGTAGGCGCTGTAGGCGTTGTTCAAGTGGTGGTTCATCGACCAACGGGTGCAGCCCGTGACGACGAGAACGCTGAGGGCAAGGGCGGCAATGGGCAACAATCGCATGGGGGATCTCCTGTCTTGTGCTCTGTATCGACCCTGAGTGAGAAATCTTCAGAAGCGTTTGTGCCGATTGTCGCGTTCAATAAAGAAAACAAAAAGTAGTGCAAACGAACAATGACTACACCCCAAGAGCATAGTAGCCTTCGCGGGCGCTAGAACTCAGGAGACCTTGCATGTCCATCCGTCGTACCAAAATCGTCGCTACCCTTGGCCCGGCCAGTAACTCGCCGGAAGTTCTCGAACAGCTGATTCTGGCTGGACTGGACGTTGCCCGTCTGAACTTCTCCCACGGCACCCCCGACGAGCACAAGGCTCGCGCGAAGCTGGTGCGTGACCTGGCGGCCAGGCACGGTCGCTTCGTCGCCCTGCTGGGTGACCTGCAAGGCCCGAAAATCCGTATCGCCAAGTTCGCCAACAAGCGCATCGAGCTGAAGATCGGTGACAAGTTCACCTTCTCCACCAGCCACCCGCTGACCGAAGGCAACCAGCAAGTGGTCGGCATCGACTACCCGGATCTGGTGAAAGACTGCGGCGTGGGCGACGAGCTGCTGCTCGACGACGGCCGTGTGGTGATGCGCGTTGAAACCGCGACCGCCACCGAACTGCACTGCGTGGTGACCATCGGCGGCCCGCTGTCCGACCACAAAGGCATCAACCGTCGCGGTGGCGGCCTGACCGCGCCGGCCCTGACTGAAAAAGACAAGGCCGACATCAAGCTTGCTGCCGAAATGGAAGTCGACTATCTCGCGGTGTCCTTCCCGCGTGACGCGGCCGACATGGAATACGCCCGTCAACTGCGCGACGAAGCCGGCGGCACCGCCTGGCTGGTGGCGAAGATCGAACGCGCCGAAGCCGTAGCCGACGACGAAACCCTCGACGGCCTGATCAAGGCTTCCGACGCAGTGATGGTCGCCCGTGGTGACCTCGGTGTGGAAATCGGCGACGCCGAGCTGGTCGGCATTCAGAAGAAGATCATTCTGCACGCGCGCCGCCACAACAAGGCCGTGATCGTTGCGACCCAGATGATGGAGTCGATGATCCAGAACCCGATGCCGACCCGCGCCGAAGTGTCCGACGTGGCCAACGCCGTGCTCGACTACACCGACGCCGTGATGCTCTCGGCCGAATCCGCTGCCGGTCTGTACCCGCTGGAAGCCGTGCAGGCGATGGCGCGTATCTGCGTTGGCGCGGAAAAGCACCCGACCAGCAAGACCTCCAGCCACCGTATCGGCAAAGAGTTCGAGCGCTGCGACGAAAGCATCGCGCTGGCGACCATGTACACCGCCAACCACTTCCCGGGCGTCAAAGCGATCATCGCGCTGACCGAAAGCGGCTACACCCCGCTGATCATGTCGCGCATCCGCTCCTCGGTGCCGATCTACTGCTTCACCCCGCACCGTGAAGCCCAGGCCCGCGCGGCGATGTTCCGTGGCGTGTACACCATCCCGTTCGACCCGGCCTCGCTGGAACCGCACGAAGTCAGCCAGAAAGCCATCGACGAACTGACCAAGCGCGGCGTCGTGGAAAAAGGCGACTGGGTGATCCTGACCAAGGGCGACAGCTACCACACCACCGGCGGCACCAACGGCATGAAGATCCTGCACGTTGGCGATCCACAGGTCTGAGTGATTCGCTGAAAAAACAAAGCCCCGGCATGTGAGTGCCGGGGCTTTTTGCATGCTGATCTGAAAGATTTATTGCCTGAGCCAATGCTATCGCGAGCAGGCTCACTCCTACAGGGGTACGCATTCCAAATGTAGGAGTGAGCCTGCTCGCGATGAGGCCAGTCTGGCCAGAAAAATATTTCAATGCCGTTTGATAAACCCGCTCAACGCCGCCAAGGCCTCGGGCGAGCGCAACCGCTGGGTGAACAGAGCGCCCTCTTCTTCAATGACTTTGCGGATCAGCTCGCGATCCGGCGCCTTCATCAACTGCTTGCTGATGCGCACCGCCTCCGGCGGCAATTCATCGAAACGCAACGCCATCTCCCGCGCCTTGTGCAAGGCTGCTTCGCCACTCCCCAGCGCTTCGCTGGCAATGCCCCACTGTGCCGCCTGTTCACCGCTGAAGCCTTCGCCGAGCAACAGCAATTCGGCCGCTTTGGCCTGTCCGAGCAGGCGCGGCAGGATCAGGCTGGAGCCGAACTCCGGGCATAGCCCGAGGTTAACGAACGGCATGCGCAAGCGCGCATCGCGGGCGACGTACACCAGATCGCAGTGCAGCAGCAACGTGGTGCCGATGCCCACCGCCGCGCCCGCCACGGCAGCGATCACCGGTTTGCGGCATTCGAGCAGATTGAGCATGAAGTGGAACACCGGACTGTCGAGGTCGCTCGGCGGTTGCTGGATGAAGTCGGCGATGTCGTTGCCGGCGGTGAAGCATTCGGCGCTGCCACTTATCAGCACCGAATTGATCGCGGGATCGCTGTCGGCCTGCTTCAGCGCCTCGGCAAGACAGCTGTACATCGCGCGGGTCAGGGCGTTTTTCTTGTCCGGGCGGTTGAGGCGCAGGGTCAGGACACCGCGTTCGCGTTCGAGCAGGATGGCTTCGGTCATCAGCGTTACTCAACATTAAAAAGGCCGACAGAGTTCCATTGTGGCGAGACGGAACTCCTGTGGTGAGGGGATTCATCCCCGATTGAGTGCGCAGCGCTCACAAAATCCCGGGGCCGCTGCGCAGCCCATCGGGGATGAATCCCCTCACCACAGGAGTTCGGCGTTGCCACAGGAATCTTCGAAACTATGAAAGTCAGCGCTCAACCGCGGGACAAAAATACATCCGCCAGCAGTTGATTGCGCGGCAATCCGGCCAGGTACAGACGCCGGGCGAAGGCGTCGACGCTGGTCGGTGAGCCGCAGACTAAGGCCAGGGTTTGCCGGGAAACAAGGCGCAGTTGCGCCAAAGCGGCGGCTGACTCGGCCGCCGTCCATAGCTCGACACTGAGGTTTTCGCGCTGCGCGGCGAGTGCCGCCAGCGGTTTGGCCAGATAGTGCTCGCCCGCGTCATGGGCCAGGTGAATGACGCGGATGGCGCCTTGGTGATCCTGACGCAAAGCTTCGCGCAACACGCCGAACAATGGCCCGAGCCCGGTGCCGGCGGCCAGCAGCCACAGTGGTCGCGTGTGCCAGTCCGGGTCGTAATGCAGCGCACCGCCGCGCAATTCGCCGAGGCGGAGCGGGTCGCCGATCTGCAGACGGCGCGCCGCATCGCTGAATTCGCCGGGCTGGCGGCAGTCGAGGTGGAACTCGAGAAAACGCTCGTCCTCCGGCAGGCTCGCCAGCGAATACGGCCGCGCTATCTGGTTGATCCACAGCACCAGATGTTGCCCGGCGCGGTAGCGCAGCGGTCGTTGCGGGGTCAGGCGCAGACGCAGGACGTTGGCGCTGAGCCAGTCCAATGCCTCGACCTGCGCCGGCCGGCCATCGGTGAGCGGGTCGAAGGTATGCACCTGCAGGTCCTCGGTCACCTGACACTGACAGGCCAGCCGCCAGCCCTCCTGGCGTTGCTCGGCGCTCAAGGCATCCGGGCGACTGTCGGCGGGGGAACCCTGAACACACTGCACCAGACACGCGTGGCAACTGCCGGCGCGGCAGCTGTAAGGCACCGCGACGCCATGCTGATTGAGGGCATCGAGCAGGTTACTGCCCGCCGCCACCGACCAGCGCTTTTCACCGGCGCGAAGTTCAGGCATCCACGTTCTCCCACGCCGCCGCACAGCGATTGCGCCCGTCGCGCTTGGCCCGGTACAGCGCCTGATCGGCACGCTGCAAGGCATCGTCGAGATCGTCGTCCAGCTCGAGCAGGGTCATGCCCGCCGAGAGGCTGAGGTTGCGCACGTTCAGGCCGATCAGCTCGACGTCGGCGAAGGCGATGCGCAAGCGTTCGCAGCAAGCGGTCAGGCGTTCGGCGTCGCAGTCGGGCAGCAGCACCACGAACTCCTCGCCACCGTAGCGCGCCAGCACGTCGCCGTCACGCAGACAGGCACTGGCCACCCCGGCGAACGCTTGCAGCACCTGATCGCCGGCGGCATGGCCGTGCAAATCGTTGATGCGTTTGAAGTGATCGAGGTCGATCAGCGCCAGCCCGTGCACCACACCCGGCTCCATCTCGCCCAGTTCGCGGGAGGCCAGGCGCAGAAAATGCCGGCGGTTGAACAGGCCGGTCAGCTCATCGGTGGCGACCAGGTCTTCGAGCTGACGCATCATCCCGCGCAGGGTGTCCTGATGCGCCTGCAGGGCGAACCGGCGCTGGCGCATGCGCTGACGCGACACCTGGACAAAGCGCGCGTAGATCACCAGCCACGCCAGCACCATCGCCAGAATACACACCTGCAGCACCGCCAGCGCCGGATCCGGCAAGCGGAACTGATACCCCTCCCAGAGGGTGATCGCACAGAAACTGAAGAACACCAGCAACGCGCAGCGAATGAACGCGCGCCGGGACAAATGAAACAGGCCGAACAGCAGGATCAACACGTAGAACACCAGAAAGGCGCCACGGGCCTCGCCCAGATGAGCGATGAGCCAGGTCTGCCAGCCGAGCCCGAGCAGCACTTGCGCCTCGGTCAGGCTGGGGTCGGCAAAACGCTGGTTGCGCCCGGTCCAGAACAGCACGAAAAACGTCGCCTGGCTGATGACCACCAGCGCGCTGCCGACCGCCACGCTGTTCAGGGAGTGCGGGTAATGTCCGGTAAAAAACGCCAGCCACAGCAGCAGCAAAGCCAATCCGTAGGTGGCTGCAGCGAGGGCAAAACGCTTAAGCAGAAGGCGTTGAATGGCGTTATGGGTCAATCGTTGACTCACCGTGCGAAAGGAGGCTGACCGAGTGTCCTACTCTACAGACCGGATGCCACTTTAGAGGCGCGGTCGATAAATGACCACCGATTTTCGGGCCGGGTAATTGACGTCAAAAACCCACGTATTTCGACCTGTAGGAGCTGCCGCAGGCTGCGATCTTTTGATCCTGCTTTTAAACGGTCAACGTCAAAAGATCGCAGCCTGCGGCAGCTCCTGCAGAATTGTGGGCAGGGCATGCGACCAACGAATGACTGCCGGCGCGTGTATGCCCTGCACAGGCGCGCTATACTGCCGCGCCTTTTTAGCGTCGCGCCAGCAGCCCCGGTGTGACAGAGGGGCAGCTACAAGCCTCAAGCTTCAAGCCGCAAGTTCAAAGCAGTCCGCGTACTGCCTTGAAACTTGCCGCTTGCAGCTTATAGCTCGCCGCTGCCCTAAAAATGTTCCCGTCTTTTAGAGGAGCGCGACTCATGACCGTGATCAAGCAAGACGACCTGATTCAGAGCGTTGCCGACGCCCTGCAGTTCATTTCTTATTACCACCCCGTGGATTTCATCCAGGCGATGCACGAAGCCTACCTGCGCGAAGAATCGCCAGCGGCCCGTGATTCGATGGCGCAGATCCTGATCAACTCGCGCATGTGCGCCACCGGCCACCGGCCGATCTGCCAGGACACCGGTATCGTTACCGTGTTCGTGCGTGTGGGCATGGACGTGCGCTGGGACGGCGCGACCATGAGCCTGGACGACATGATCAACGAAGGCGTGCGCCGCGCTTACAACCTGCCGGAAAACGTTTTGCGCGCCTCGATCCTCGCCGACCCGGCGGGCGCGCGTAAAAACACCAAGGACAACACGCCAGCGGTCATCCACTACTCCATCGTCCCGGGCAACACCGTGGAAGTGGACGTGGCGGCCAAGGGCGGCGGTTCCGAGAACAAGTCGAAAATGGCCATGCTCAACCCGTCCGACTCGATCGTCGACTGGGTGCTCAAGACCGTTCCGACCATGGGCGCCGGCTGGTGCCCGCCGGGCATGCTCGGCATCGGCATCGGCGGCACCGCCGAGAAAGCCGCAGTGATGGCCAAGGAAGTGTTGATGGAGTCCATCGACATCCACGAGCTCAAGGCCCGTGGCCCACAGAACCGCATTGAAGAAATGCGTCTGGAGCTGTTCGAGAAGGTCAACCAGTTGGGCATCGGCGCCCAGGGCCTCGGTGGCCTGACCACCGTGCTCGACGTGAAGATCATGGACTACCCGACCCACGCCGCCTCTTTGCCGGTGTGCATGATCCCCAACTGCGCCGCCACCCGCCACGCGCACTTCGTGCTCGACGGTTCCGGCCCGGCCTCGCTGGAAGCACCACCGCTGGACGCCTACCCGGAAATCGTCTGGGAAGCCGGCCCGTCAGCCCGTCGCGTCAACCTCGACACCCTGACGCCGGAAGACGTGCAGAGCTGGAAGCCGGGCGAAACCGTCCTGCTCAACGGCAAGATGCTCACCGGTCGCGACGCCGCGCACAAGCGCATGGTCGAGATGCTGAACAAGGGCGAAACCCTGCCAGTGGACCTCAAAGGTCGCTTCATCTACTACGTCGGCCCGGTTGATCCGGTCGGTGACGAAGTGGTTGGCCCGGCTGGCCCGACCACCGCGACGCGGATGGACAAGTTCACCCGGCAGATCCTCGAGCAGACCGGCCTGCTGGGTATGATCGGCAAATCCGAGCGTGGCCCGACCGCGATCGACGCGATCAAGGACAACAAGGCCGTGTACCTGATGGCCGTGGGCGGCGCCGCCTATCTGGTGGCTCAGGCGATCAAGAAGTCCAAGGTGCTGGCCTTCGCCGAGCTGGGCATGGAAGCGATCTACGAGTTCGAGGTCAAGGACATGCCGGTCACCGTCGCGGTGGACAGCAAAGGTGAATCGGTACACATCACCGGGCCTGCGATCTGGCAACAGAAGATTAGCGAAAGCCTGGCGGTCGAAGTGCAGTAAGCGCCTCGATTGCTGAACAGGCCGGGTCATCGAACGATGACCCGGCTTTTTTATGCGCCGATTTTGCAGTTGATTATAAGAACACTGGAGCAAACTGTTTTTTGATCTAAAAAACCCCAGCCTACCTGTCAGATCTGACAGGTTACCGGTCGCCCCCGACTTGCTAGCGTTATTCCCATCTTCGCCTTCGCGCACCGGATGGACTCATGGCCGATCAAGAACTGAATATTCCTACCCCGTCCATTGCCAAGAGTTCCTCGTTCTCCATGACCGGCCAGGGCTTCAACAACGTAGCGCCCAAGGGTGAGGCAACGTTCACTGTCGGATTACCCGTTTCCAAGGGCCGCGGCGTGCCCCCGCAATTGGGGCTGAGTTACAGCAGCAAGGCCGGCAATGGTGTGTTTGGTCTGGGCTGGAGCCTGAGCAATGGCCAGATCAGCCGCAGGACCGACAAAGGCAGTCCGCGTTACGACGATGATGACGAGATCATCGGTCATGATCAGCAGATCTGTACTAAAGCACGTAATACCGATGGCTCGATCGATACGCGAATCGAAAGCACGTTCAATGGCAGGCACATCGGCGAGCATACGGTGGTGCGCTTCACCCCCGAGGTAGAAAGTGATTTCAGCCTTCGCGAGCGCTGGGAGCCGCTGCATCCGACAGAGCGCCAGCCTGTTTTCTGGCTGATTTCCGGCCCCGATGGCTCCCTGCATCTTTACGGTAAAACCGCTGATTCGCGGGTGGCTGACCCGCAAGACCCGCTAAAGGTCGCAATCTGGCTGCTTTGCGAAAGCATGACCGCCCATGGCGAACACATCTGCTACGAATACAAATCCGACGACGCGGATCCGGATGGCGTTCGCGAATTCCGCTCACAACGTTATCCATACCGGGTGTTTTACGGCAACTTCATTGGCAGCCAGCATCTCTACGGCTGGACGGTGGACAGCCCCGCCGACCTCGACTGGCACTTTCATCTGCTGTTCGACTATGGCGAACGCAGCACCTCGCTCAGTGACAAACCGGCCTATGACGCCCCGACCCCGCCGAACTGGCCAGTTCGGCCCGACGCCAGTTCGAGATTCGGCCATTGCTTCGAAATCGCCACACGCAGGCGTTGCGAGCAAGTGCTGATGTTTCACCATTTCCCCGCCGAACTGGGCAGCGAGCCGGTGCTGGTGCGCCGTTTGCTGCTCAAGTACAACGAGCGCTTCGCTGGCTGGAGTTACAGTCAGTTGACCTCGGCGCACTATCAGGCCTGGGGGGCCAGCGACGACAACGCTGAGTCCTACCCGCCGGTGCAATTCGAATACGAGCCGCTGACAGTCAACCCGCTCCCGACCCGATTGTTTCCCGATGAAAACATGCCGGGCATCGACGATGGCCGTTCCTGGCATTGCGTTGACTTGTACGGCGAAGGCGTTCCGGGGTTTCTCCACCGCCATGACCAGGCATGGTACTACCGCGAACCGGTTCGTGGTCAATCGGGGCCCGATGACATCGCCTACGGCCCCCCGTCGTTACTGAAAAACATTCCGCTCAGCAACAGCAACAAACCGGCGCTGCAGATGCTCGCAGCGTTATCGGGCAGCGGCCGTTTCGACTGGCTCACGGCGCAACATGGATTCGCTGGCTTGCGCTCACTGAACCCGGACCGGACCTGGTCCGAATTCAAAAGGTTCACCCGGACACCGACCGAGCTTTTGGGCACCTTCGCGCGATTCGGCGACCTGACCAACGAAGGGCTGCTCTCGGTGGCCGTGATCAGTCCGGGTGCGGTGCGTTTCTACCGTAGCGCGCTTGAGGAAGGCTTCCAGCAAGCCGAAGAAGTGCTGCATGAACCCGACGATGATCGCCTGCCATTGTTCAGCGACGCCCGCAGTGAGCTGGTCATGTTCGCCAATCTTCTGGGCAGCGACACCAGCGAGCTTTGTCGCATCCGGCATGACGAAATCAAATGTTGGCCAAATCTGGGCTTTGGCAAGTTCGGCAAGGGTCGCGTGCTCGAAGGTCCGGTCTTTGAATACAGCACCTTTGATGCCTCGCGGGTACGCATCGCCGACCTCGACGGCTCTGGCGCGCCGGCGCTGATCTATCTGAACGGCAAATCCTTCGACATCTATCTCAACCATGGCGGCAACGGTCTGGCGGCAGAACCGATCAGCGTGCCCTGGCCCGAAGGTGTGCAGTACGAACAAACCTGCGAAGTGTCATTCGCCGACCTTCAGGGACTGGGTTGCGCCAGCCTGATTCTGAGCGTGCCGCACATGACACCGCGCCACTGGCGCTACGACTTTGTCAGTGCCAAACCGTATCTGATGAAATCGAGCAACAACAACATGGGCTGCAGCGCGAGCATCGTCTATCGCAGCTCCGCGCAGGAATGGCTGGATGAAAAACAGGAGCGGCTGGCGGCCAGACCAGAAGATGTCCCTGCCTGCTACCTGCCACTCAATGTTCAGGTGGTGAAGCAACAATGCCAACTGGACGAAATCACCGGCAATCGCTTGAGCCAGCACTTCACCTACCGCGAGGGCTACTATGACCCGCACGCCCGTGAGTACCGGGGCTTCGGCTACCGGGAGCAAACCGACAGTGAAAGTCTGACAGGCGCTGAAGACAGCAGCTTCACCGCGCCGATACGCGCCTGCAGCTGGTACATCACCGGCCAGTCCATGAACCGGTCACGCACCGGTTATTTCGCCGGCGATAACGAAGCCGTGCCGCTGGGCGATACCGTGATCACCCGCTACGACCCGGTGCAAGAGCGCGATATCCCTTTCAGCCCGGCACCGGACAGTACCCTCCCGTACGAAATTGCCCGAGGCATGGCCGGCACGTTAATGCGCAGCGAAATCTACAACGGCGATGAGCCTGCCGCGACAGCCAAACCCAATGTGGTGAAGGAATATCGTTATCGGGTGCGCGAGGTCCGGCCCAAGGGCGAGCATTATCCCGACGCAATCATCCTGCCCCTGGCACTGGAAAAAATCAGTTACCAGTACGAGCAGTTCATTGATGATCCGTTGTGTCGTCATGAGATCGGCCTGCGCTGGGATCAATATGGCGCGTCGGCCCATTCGCTGGTGGTCAGTTACGCGCGTCGCCGAACGGCTACGGATACACCGCCGTTCTCCGATGAGGATGAAAAACGCTGTTGGCTTGACGCTCACGATAAGGCTCAGCAGCAGTATTACGTCAGTGAACGTCGCGCTCGACTGATCAATCTGGATACCGATGCGCAACGGCGCCGTCTGGGCCTGGCCTGGCAACAGCGCGGTGATGCGCTGGTTCTGCCCAAAGGACAGCTTCCAAGCGGGCTCAATCCGCAGGCGGTGTCGTTCGAACAGTTGACCGAGTTTGTGGATTCACCCCAATGGCATGCGCTGCGCACGCTGACCCAACAGTCGGAACAGCGGTATCTGAAGACCGCCGATCAGTCCTTGCTGGACAGTGGCGAAGCCGAGTACGAAGCGCTGGCCGGTCCCGTTGAGCTGGCCCAACTCGACAAGACCGCACTCGACGCTTACGGCGTGCTGCCGCCGCCCTTCGCCATCCGGCAAGCCTTGCGTGAGATCGGTTACTTGCCCATGCGGTTTTTTTTCGAACCGGCCTCTTCCAGCGATGAAGAGAACCTGTGGTCCTCGACCTTCAACTTCGCCAGATACGACGACATCGCCGGTTTTTTCAAAGTCCTGGCGTTCAACGAAACGCCCAGTCATGGCGTGACGCAAGCGACGTACGACGCCTATCGATTCGGCGTCGAGCGCGTCACATTGCCGGACGGCTGCACCACATCGGTCACCTACGACTACCGCACGCTGCAACCTTCACGCATCCTCGATGCCAACGAAAACATCCAGGAGGTCATCCATGACGTTTTCGGACAGCCGCTTGCACTGAGCTTCCATGGCACGGAAAACGGCGTTGCCGCCGGTTTTGATCCCCTGAGCGATTTCGTCCTTCCGGAAAGTCTTCTGCCCGGACCCGCCATCGAGGATCCGGTCGGTGCGATCCAGGGCATCGCCAGCACCCTGCGCAAGGATCTGTTCAGCTGGATGGGATCACTGCCGCCGGGGATCAACGCCGAACTGCTCGCCGACTGGATCGCCAACGGCGATGTCTTGCCCAGCGGGCACATCTGCGCCAATGCCCGTCTACGGCTGCAACGCTATGGTGCGCTGACGGCTGCGGATCAAGCCCTGAATGAATTACTTGCCAGAATATTGAGAGTGCCGGTGCACCGCGTCATCCTCAGCGCCGATCGCTACCCGAACGACCCGGTTGCCGCGCAGATTCATATCATCAAAACCTGTTTCGACGGCTTCGGTCGCGAATTGCAGACGCAGCAGTTGGTGGATCCGGGGATGGCCAATGCGGTCGATGCCGATGGCTCGCTGATTGTCGAAGACGGCAAGCTATGCGAAGTACACGCTGACCCGCGCTGGCGCATCAGCGCCCGCGTCGAATACAACAACAAGGGCTTGCCGGTACGCCAGTTCCGTCCGTTCTTCGCCGACAGAAACCAGTATGTCAACGATGCTTCACTGCGCGAACACGGTTACTTCGATCAGTTGTTCTACGACGTGCTCGGCCGCCCGATCATGTTGGTCAACGCCAAAGGCTATTTCTCGCTCGAGACGAATCATCCCTGGTATCACACCAGTAAAGACTTCAACGATACCGACGAATCAGAGTCCATGCGATGAACGTCCATTGGCGTACACCTTCGTTGATCGTCAATGACAGCCGAGGCTTGCCGGTTCGGCAGGTAGCCTATCTGCGCTCATTTGCCGAGCAGACAAACGAGCCCGCCATCGCTTTGGTTACACGCCAGACTTACGACCATGCCGCGCGCCTGATCGAACAACGGGATCCCCGCCTGCCTCATCCCAACATCACAACCGTGTATGACTTGAACGCAAAGCCGCTGAAAATCGACAGCGCCGATCTCGGCAGACGTGTGGATTTACTGAGCCTGGCCGGACAGACCATTGAGCGCTGGGAGGGTCGCGGTAGCCACTGGCGCTCGACCTTCGATAATCAACTGCGCGTGCTGTCCGTTGAAAACACCACACAACCTGACCTGGAAACCTGTACCTACGCCGATGGCATGGCGCAGACTTCGCACAACCTGCGCGGTCGCTTGATCGAGATTCAGGATCAATCAGGTTCTTTGCACTACAACGGTTTCAGCCTGTCCGGCGACGTCTTGGAAGAGACGCGCACATTTGCTGATGGACAGGCTTTTTCCACCCGTTACGTGTACGGCCCGCAAGGCAGGGTGCTGGAACGGCACGATGCCGGCGGGCACCGGCAACGGTCTCGCTACAACCTGGCCGGGCAACTGTTGGCAACCCACTTGCAGATCAACGGCCAAGCGGCCTGGCAGCCTGTTTTGCAATATGCCCGCTATAACGCAGCCGGGCAGATAACACAGCAGTTGGCCGGCAACGACGTGCTCACTCAGTGGCACTACGATGCAGCCGATGGCCGACTGCGCCGACACTGCTCGGGCAGGGCATCGCAACCGTTCTTTCAGGACTTTGCGTATGAGTACGATCGGTGTGGCAACATCACGCGTATCGTCGACCATACGTTCACCCTTCGACACGTTGCCAATCAGCGCATCAACGGTGATCGCACGTTCGTCTACGATTCTCTGTACCGCCCCGTTAGCGCCACCGGACATGATGCCGCGCCTGCCCCGGACATACCCGGGTTACCGCGATGGAATGCCACGCCCGAACTGCGTCAGTACGTGCAAACGTATACCTACGATCACGGTAACAACCTGATCAAGCTCCAGCATGTACGCGAAGGCGCCAGCCACACTCAGGAAATGTTCATCGACCCGGCCAGCAACCGCGGCGTGCGCTGGAAAGCGGGAGACCCCGTGCCAGACATCGCCAGCCTGTTCGACGCTCACGGCAACCTGCTGCAATTGCAGCCCGGCTGTCCCGTCCACTGGAACGCGCGCGACCAGTTGACCCGGGTAACCCTGGTCAAACGCGACGATGGCCCGGACGATGAGGAAATCTACCGATACAGCCAAGGCACGCGCGTCTATAAACGTCACGATACACACACCGCCACGCTCAGCCACTTTCAAGAAGTGCGTTATCTGCCGGGACTGGAAGTCCGTACTCGCGACACTGGCGAAACGTTGCATGTCATTACCCTTGAGGGCGGGTTCGCCAACGTGCGGTGCCTGCACTGGACAGCCGGAAAACCAGCCGGCATTGACGACAATCAAATACGTTACACCCTTGACGACCACCTGGGCTCATGCCTGATGGAGCTTGATCAACAGGCACGGATTATCAGCTGCGAAGGGCACTATACGTTTGGTGGCACGGCGTGGTTCGTGGGCAGTTCAGCGATTGAGGTCAGTTACAAGACCGTGCGCTATTCAGGCAAGGAAATGGATGCCAGCGGTCTGTATTACTACGGCGCGCGCTATTACGCTCCGAGCCTGCAACGATGGGTTCAACCCGATCCGATGGGATCGGTGGACGGACTGAACCTCTACTGCATGACCGGCAACAACCCGATCAATTTTTTCGATAAACAGGGAACGACGAAAACTGAATCAACCGCTCTGGCCATGGGCATGAATCCGGAGGAAAAAAAGCCGCCTCCTTTGGTGGTCAATCCGGCCGAGAACCCTCCTGGCAAACTGCCGCCACGCGGTCCCTGGAAAGAACAGGCGAAGGACGCCGCAGTCTGGCTCGCCAACTCAAAAATCGGGCTGGCGCTGCTTCCAACCGGATCATCCTCGCCAGCGACCGGGGCCATCGTGACCACGATGGTTGCCAGTGTTTCGCAGATTCTCATCCATTCCATGTACTTCAACCCTGGCTGGTCAGCTCCTGGAACCTGGGACCCGGCCACGGGTGGCGACCTTCCGCCTAAAGAAGTTACCCAGGATGCTTTCAGGGTTTTCAATCAGATCAATGTCGCCATGACCGCCGGCGCGACACTGCTTGGAGCCGCACTCGGGCCCCTTGTCGGCGGCTATGTCGATGAGTTGCGAGGCACTGCCGCTCTGAAGAACAAGGCGAAAAAGGAGGAAAAATCAGGAAAAAGGCTGGACAAGATCAATGACTTGATTGCAGAGCAGCGCCTGCTGGATGAGGTACCGACGAGGGTACTGAACTCACTGCATGAACAAGTACTGGAGGTTGAAGAAGCCACCGGCATCACCTGGGATTCCATGGAATCGCTGGAGAAAATCACCCGCTTGCGCTCACGAACAAGCGCTGATGCGGTATCCACGCAAACCTATGAACATGAAGTTTCCTTTGATCGGCAGGAGCCGATGCGCGCGGGAATAAAAAGGCGCAGAAGGTAACGGTTCATACAGCGATAAGTTTCAGCTCGTTTGTCTCTTGCGACGGGCACCATGCTATGGTGCCCGCCCGACTTTCTACCTTGCCTGCCCCCGCATGCTGCCCACTTCCCGTACCCTGCGTCTGTCGTTGTATTCCCTGCTGATCATCGCCGGTGCGGCCCTCGCCGCGACGCTCGCGATCCGCCACGCCGAACGTCAGGCGCTGGAAGAAGATGCCGCTCGGGCCAATCAGCAACTGGCGCTGTACGCCAATTCACTGCACACCCTGATCGACCGTTATCGCGCCCTGCCCGCGGTGCTGGCGCTGGATCCGCAACTGCGTTCGGCGCTGACCGCCCCGGTGGAAGCGCAACAACAGGCGGCGCTGAACCTGAAGCTGGAGCAGATCAACGGCGCCGCCCAGTCTTCAACCCTTGAACTGCTCGATCGCAATGGCCTCGCCGTAGCGGCCAGTAACTGGCGCCTGCCCAGCAGCTACGTCGGCCACAACTACGGTTTTCGTCCCTATTTCATCCAGACCCGCACCCAAGGCAGCGGGCGTTTTTATGCCGTCGGCGTGACCAGCGGCATTCCCGGGTATTTCCTGTCCAGTGCCGTGCTCGGCGACAACGGCGAGTTTCTCGGGGCCATGGTGGTCAAGCTGGAATTCCCCGAGCTTGAGCGCGAATGGAGCCTGGGCCAGGACACGTTGCTGGTCAGCGATGCCCGCGGGATCGTGTTCATCGCCAACCAGCCCGGCTGGCGGTATCGCGCGTTGCGCCCGCTGGATAGCCAGGACCTGGCCGAGATCAAGTCCACCCGCCAGTACGACAAACAGGCACTGGTGCCGTTGACGCACCTGTCGCTGCGTCACTTCGATGACAACAGCGACTTGCGCCGCGTCGAAGGTCCGCAAGGCACCGCCGATTACCTGTGGGAATCGCTGCCACTGGCCACCGAAGGCTGGACCCTGCACCTGTTGCGCCCGGCCAGCGTGGCGTTCGAAGACTTGCGCAATGCCGCACTCGCTGCGGCCGGTGTGTGGCTGGCACTGGTGTTTCTGTTGCTGTTTCTCAACCAGCGCTGGCGGCTGGCGAAAATCCGTCAGCGCAGCCGCGCCGAACTCGAGCAACTGGTCGAGGAGCGCACTCGCGACTTGCGCACGGCGCAGGACGGCCTGGTGCAATCGGCCAAACTCGCGGCGCTGGGGCAGATGTCGGCGGCGCTGGCCCATGAAATCAATCAGCCGCTGACCGCTCAGCGCATGCAACTGGCGACCCTACGCCTGTTGCTCGAACATGGCCGGGTCGATGATGCGTACAAGGCGCTCAAACCGGTGGAAGACATGCTCACGCGCATGGCCGCCCTCACCGGCCACCTGAAGACCTTCGCCCGCAAAAGCCCCAGCGGTCTGCGCGAGCGGCTGGATCTGGCGACCGTGGTCGATCAGGCCCTGCAACTGCTCGACGCCCGGCTGCGCGACGAGCAGGTCAGCCTGGTGCTGCACCTGACCCGTCCGGCGTGGGTGCGCGGCGATGCGATTCGTCTGGAACAGGTGCTGATCAACCTGCTGCGCAACGCCCTTGATGCCCTGCATGAGACGGTGTGCAAACGTCTGGAAATCCGTCTCGAAGCCGACGAAACCCTGTGGCGCCTGCGCGTGATCGACAATGGCCCGGGGATTGCCGAAGACCATCTCGGGCAGGTGTTCGATCCGTTCTTCACTACCAAACCGGTGGGTGACGGACTGGGTCTGGGGCTGGCCGTCTCGTTCGCCATCGCCCATGAGTCCGGTGGCCGCTTGAGCGCCGAGAATGGCAGCGGCGGCGCGGTGTTCACCCTGTCGATGCCGATTGATCTGGAGGCACACATCTGATGCTCAACGCGGTGATGGTGGTCGATGACGAAGGCAGCATTCGCAGTGCCGTCGAACAATGGCTGAGCCTGTCCGGCTTCGAGGTGCAACTGTTCAGTCGCGCCGAGGAATGCCTGGCTGCCCTGCCCGCGCATTTTCCCGGGGTGATCCTCAGCGACGTGCGCATGCCCGGCATGGGCGGTCTGGCGTTACTCGCCGAAGTGCAGAAACGCGATGCGGATCTGCCGGTGATTCTGCTCACTGGCCACGGCGATGTACCGATGGCCGTCGAGGCCATGCGCGACGGCGCCTACGACTTTCTGGAGAAACCGTTCAGCCCGCAAACCCTGCTCGGCAGCCTGCGCCGGGCGCTGGACAAGCGCCGTCTGGTTCTGGAAAACCGCGCCTTGCACGAACAGGCCGACAACCGGGTCAAGCTCGATGCGACGTTGCTCGGTGTGTCGCGGAGTTTGCAGACCTTGCGCCGGCAGGTACTGGAATTGGCGCCACTGCCGGTCAACGTGTTGATCCGCGGCGAGACCGGCAGCGGCAAGGAACTGGTCGCGCGCTGCCTGCATGATTTCGGTCCGCGCGCGGCCAAGCCGTTCGTGGCGCTGAACTGCGCAGCGATACCCGAGCAGTTGTTCGAGGCCGAGCTGTTCGGACACGAGAGCGGCGCATTCACCGGCGCGGCCGGCAAACGCATCGGCAAGCTCGAATATGCCGATGGTGGCACGCTGTTTCTCGACGAAATCGAAAGCATGCCGCTGGCCCAGCAGGTGAAACTGCTGCGGGTATTGCAGGAACAGAAACTCGAGCGCCTGGGCTCGAACCAGAGTATCCGCGTCGATCTGCGAATTGTCGCGGCGACCAAACCGGACTTGCTCGATGAAGCCCGGGCCGGACGCTTCCGTGAAGACCTGGCGTATCGGCTGAACGTCGCCGAACTGCGCCTGCCACCCCTGCGCGAGCGTCGGGAAGATATTCCGCTGCTGTTCGAAGCCTTTGCCTTCAGCGCCGCCCAGCGCCTGGGCCGCAGCTTTCCGCCGTTAAGCGGGGCGCAGTTGAGCCACCTGCTCAGCCACGACTGGCCGGGCAATGTGCGCGAACTGGCCAACGTCGCCGAGCGCCAGGTGCTGGGGCTGGATGAGCCGGTGCAGGGCATCGACCCGGGCCAGTCACTCGCGGCGCAGCAGGAGGCGTTTGAAGCGCAATGCCTGCGCGCCGCACTGACCCGGCACAAGGGCGATGTGAAAGCGGTGCTGGAAGAGCTGCAGCTGCCGCGCCGCACCTTCAATGAAAAGCTGCAGCGGCATGGGTTGAGTCGGGAGATGTTTGTTCAAGACAGCTGATTTTTGCAGCGCGTGATCAGGCCTCTTCGCGAGCAAGCCCGCTCCCACAGGAGGTTTGTGTGCAACACAGAATTTCTGAACATCACCGACCACTGTGGGAGCGGGCTTGGTCCGGGCGGCGATCCGACGAAGAGGCCGGTGCAGTTAACGATAATCCATCGGCCTGAATGAGCGATTTTCCGCTCACCCGAATCCAGCCATAAGCGGATTTCCGCTCACACGCTCCGGCCAATCCCTCTAAACCGGCCCTCTCCCCGTTGGCACAGCTCCTGCTATAGCCCCTGCAGGCTGCGTTCTGACGCGCTCCACAAAAACAATTAAACGAAGGATCCTTCAATGGATAACTCCAACGCCCTGCCCCTTGGGTCGGCCGCTGCGCCCGCCAAAGAAAGAACCACCGCCAGCCGGATCAAATCGATCTTCAGCGGTTCTGTCGGCAACATGGTCGAGTGGTACGACTGGTACGTCTACGCCGCGTTCTCGCTGTACTTCGCCAAGACCTTCTTCCCGGCAGGTTCCACCACCGCCCAACTGATGAACACCGCCGCGATCTTCGCCGTGGGCTTCCTGATGCGCCCGATCGGTGGCTGGCTGATGGGCCTGTACGCCGACAAGGTCGGTCGCAAGAAAGCCTTGATGGCCTCGGTCTACCTGATGTGCTTTGGCTCCCTGTTGATCGCCCTGAGCCCCAACTACGAAACCATTGGCATCGGCGCACCGATCCTGCTGGTGTTCGCGCGACTGCTGCAAGGCCTGTCGGTGGGCGGCGAGTACGGCACCTCGGCGACCTATCTGTCGGAGATGGCGACCAGGGAGCGTCGCGGTTTCTTCTCCAGTTTCCAGTATGTAACCCTGATCTCCGGCCAGCTCATCGCGCTGGGCGTGCTGATCGTGCTGCAGAACATGCTGACCACCGAGCAGCTGTATGCGTGGGGCTGGCGCATTCCGTTTGCCATCGGCGCGCTGTGCGCGATCGTCGCGCTGTACCTGCGTCGCGGCATGGAAGAAACCGAGTCGTTCACCAAGAAAGAAAAATCCAAAGAAAGCGCGATGCGCACCTTGATGCGTCACCCCAAAGAACTGCTGACCGTGGTCGGCCTGACCATGGGCGGTACGCTGGCGTTCTACACCTACACCACCTACATGCAGAAATACCTGGTGAACACCGTCGGCATGAGCATCTCCGACTCGACCACCATTTCCGCCGCCACGCTGTTCCTGTTCATGTGCCTGCAACCGATCATCGGTGGCCTGTCCGATAAAATCGGTCGGCGCCCGATCCTGATCGCCTTCGGCGTGCTCGGCACAATCTTCACCGTACCGATCCTGATGACCCTGCACACCATCCAGACCTGGTGGGGCGCGTTCTTCCTGATCATGGCGGCACTGATCATCGTCAGCGGCTACACCTCGATCAACGCGGTGGTGAAAGCCGAGCTGTTCCCCACCGAAATCCGCGCGCTGGGCGTCGGTCTGCCGTACGCACTCACCGTGTCGATCTTCGGCGGCACCGCCGAATACATCGCACTGTGGTTCAAGAGCATCGGCATGGAAACCGGTTACTACTGGTACGTGACTGCGTGCATCGCAGTGTCGCTGCTGGTGTACATCACCATGAAAGACACGCAGAAACACTCGCGGATCGTGACTGACTGATCAGGCCTTAAAAGCAAAAGATCGCAGCCTTCGGCAGCTCCTACAGGGAAATACATTCCACCTGTAGGAGCTGCCGGAGGCTGCGATCTTTTCGCTTCAACCGATTATCAAGTCAACCCGGCCACCGGCGGCTTGCCATAGCGCTTCTGTGCATACGACGCGCCGACAATCATCACCAGCAGAATCCCCGCCAGCACCGCCGACGAGCCGATGGTGCCGAAGTCCAGGCCACCCTTTTCGTGGGACTTGGTCATCAAGTCGCCCAAGGTCGCACCGAACGGCCGGGTCAGCACGAACGCCACCCAGAACAGCACCACGGTTGAAATCTTCGTGAAGTATTTGAGCGCCACGACCACGGCAATGGTCGAGCCGATCAACAGTGCGCCACCGGCAAAACCCAGGCCCGAATCATCGGCCAGGTAGTCGCCTAACGCGGTGCCCAGGGTGTTGGAGAACAGGATCGCCATCCAGTAAAACATTTCGCCGCGGAAGGTCTGCACCTTGCTCACGTTCAGCGAATCGCCACTCAGGCGCCAGGCCGCGAAGATCGCCAGCAGAATCGCAATCAGGATCATCGAGCCGGTGGCGTAACCCAGTTCGAGGGTGCGGTCCATGAAGTCGGACATGGTGGTGCCGGCGGTGCTGGTGGACAGAATCACGATCCAGTACAGCAGCGGCTTGTAGGTCTTGGCCATCAACTGAGTGATCAACGTCAGCACGAACACGCTGATCAGGATCAGCGAGCTGAGGGCGTACCCGACGTTGAGCGTCATCGACAGCAGATCTCCGGCGGTTTCCCCGAGGGTCGTCGCGCAGATCTTCATGACCCAGAACGCCAAGGTGATTTGAGGCAGTTTATTCATCGCAAGCAAAGCTCCAGTGGGTAGCGGCCGTTTTCTTGGTTTTCTGGCCGCGTGCAGACTGGCCTTGCACCGGTGAAAAACCGGTCGGCAATAGATGAAAAATCTGTCATCCCGCGAAAAGACTGATTAATCCTCGATTAATGCCGCCCCCGCATCCTGCCACTACCTGATCGATGACCTGCGCGGCGTTTTGAAAGCCAAAACAATGCGCCGGCCTTAACATCAACTTAATCGATTGTTTTTAGCATTAATTTGCGCTTTTTAATCAACTTAGTTGGCGTAGCATTAAACCCAAGCAAGACACATCGCCAATCCTTCTGGAGTCACTGACATGAAAACCAAACTGATCCTCGCGCTGACCCTGTCCGTACTGGCCGCCAACACCTTCGCCGCTGATGGCTCAGACAAAACCGGTTCCGCCGACTTCATTTCCGGCGCCAGCGCCGCCATCGAAACCAGCCACGCAGGCACTTACGCCGCTGACGGTTTCGATAAAACCAACACCGGCAAAACCGTGGCCGCCGATGGCTTCGACAAAACCGGTACCGCCAACGCCATCGCGGCTGACGGCTTCGAAAAAACCGGCACCGCTGCAGCCATCAGCTGAATATCAACGGTCCCTCTACAGCCCGGCTCATGCCGGGCTTAGTCATTTCTGGTGGGATGACAAATATCCTCCTGTGGGAGCGGGCTTGCTCGCGAAAGCGGTGGATCAGTCAACTACTGCGGCAACTGAAAGATTGCATTCGCGAGCAAGCCCGCTCCCACATGGGGGATTGCATCAACCGGAATATCTTTGTGTGACTGGAAAATGCTGTTTCAGCCTTGCACTATTGGCCGTCTACAAACGCCCTCCAGGAACCCCCAGCCATGTCCGATGACATCCACTTCTACGAACCCGCCAACGGCCACGGTCTGCCCCACGATCCGTTCAACGCCATCGTCGGCCCGCGGCCCATCGGCTGGATTTCTTCGCAGGATGCCGATGGCCGGCTTAACCTTGCGCCGTACAGCTTCTTCAACGCCTTCAACTACATTCCGCCGATCATCGGGTTTTCCAGCGTCGGGCGCAAAGACAGCCTGAACAACATCGAACAGACCGGCGAATTCGTCTGGAACCTCGCCACCCGGCCGCTGGCCGAGCAGATGAACCAGAGTTGCGCGATGGTCGCGCCTGAGGTCAACGAGTTTGAACTGGCGGGGCTGACGCCGCTGGCGTCGAAGGTAATTGCCGTGCCACGGGTGGCCGAAAGCCCGGTGTCCTTCGAGTGCAAGGTCACGCAGATCATTCAGTTGCAACGCGCCAATGGCGAAACCGTGCCGAGCTGGCTGATTCTCGGCGAAGTGGTCGCCGTGCATATCGCCAAGTGGCTGTTGAAGGACGGGATCTACGACACCGCCGCGGCAGAACCGATTCTGCGTGGCGGCGGGCCGGCGGATTATTTCCAGTTGGGCCCGGAAGCCCTGTTCAAGATGTGGCGTCCGGGCGCCAGCAAATAACCGCAGTTACCAGATCAGCTCGGCGTCAGCCGTGACGCCCTGCAGACGTTCCAGCTCCCGGGTCGCCGCGTCATCGGCAGCGATGGCGCCGGGGAACACCTGATCACCCAACAGTTTGTGAAAGCGTGGCGCACCGCCATCGACCAGGGCCTTGACCGCGATTGCCGCGTGATAACCCTTGTTGCCGCCCAACTCGACGGGGACGACTGCGGAGACTGCTTCGAAGTGTTCGAACTCTTTACGTGCCATGGCACACATCCTGGCTCAGACCAATAAGCCGGACATTAAACCCTCAACCGGCGAGTTTGTGTATCGGTGCCGGGCATTGGCCGAGGGCCTGCGCCGCCGAGACCTCTTTGAAGGTGTGGAAATCCAGGCTGTTGACCACCAGGTCCTGGACCAATTCGGCAAAGATCTGCATCGACGGGCTGTTGAAATACGCGGTCATCGCCTGTTGATGACTCCAGAAACCAGAGACCAGCCACAGGTCCGGATCGCATTGCGATTGCTGCAGGGCAAAGTTCAGGCAACCGGGGGCGTTGCATGACGGTTCGATCAAGGCACTGAGACGTACACCCAGTTCGGCGGAGCGTCCGGCGCGCGCTCGAACAAAGGCCATATGACTGACGGGAATCTGCTTGGACATGTTCAACCCTCCCAGGGAGTCGCGTGGCAGCCGGGGGACGGGCTGCGACAGGGTCCAAGGTTAAGGGCCGGGCACTCTGCGCCGTTAGTCGATTCCTGCCGCTGCGTTGCACAATCCTGCGAGACTTGCCTGATCGTCTGCAATAACTGGCAAACCTGCGTCACACGTCTGTCATACGCGTTTTGTGTAGGAGCTGCCGAAGGCTGCGATCTTTTGACTTTCGCCTTTAAAATCAAAAGATCGCAGCCTTCGGCAGCTCCTACAGGGGTTTCGATCTTCGGAATCATAAGGCGACCACAGGCTGATAACCGGGGCGCAAATCAACCCGATGCAGAATCAGGCAAGCATTCGACAGGATGTGTCTACCACCCGCGCTTGCACAAACATAAGCTTGGCTCCATTCCCCTCCCTTGCCGAGGAAGCCGCACATGACGTCATTCGATCGTTTCCAGACCCCGGCCGATGCCGACATGGAAAAACAGCGCGCCGAACTGGCGGCGATCATCCGCCGCAACACCACCGACGACGGCAGTTACCAGACCGCCGTCGGCTCGCTGTTCATGTCGCGCCACACCCAGTCCCACAATTTCGCCCCGGTGCTCGCGCAACCGGCGCTGTGCATCATGGCGCAGGGGCGCAAGGAGGTGCGACTGGCGGATGAGTACTTCAATTACGACCCGCTGAATTACCTGGTGGTCTCAGTCTCGATGCCACTTAGCGGCCGGGTGGTGAATGTCTCGCCGGAAGAGCCGATCCTCGCCGTGCGCCTAGACATCGACCCGGCGGAAATCACCGCGCTGATCGCCGAGGCCGGCCCCATGGGCGTACCGACCCGGCCGACCGGGCGTGGCCTGTATGTGGAAAAGATCGACAGCGCGATGCTCGACGCGGTGCTGCGTCTGGCCCGGCTGCTCGACACGCCGAAAGACATCGCCATGCTCGCGCCGCTGATCCGCCGGGAGATTCTCTATCGCCTGCTGCGCAGCCCGCAGGGCCATCGTCTGTATGAAATCGCGATTGCCAACAGCCAGAGCCACCGCATCAGCCAGGCGATCAAATGGCTCAACGGCAACTTCGAACAACCGCTACGCATCGATGATCTGGCCCGGGAAGTGAATCTTAGCGTCTCGACCCTGCATCACCGCTTCAAGGCGATGACCGCGATGAGTCCGCTGCAGTATCAGAAGCAGTTGCGCCTGCAAGAGGCGCGGCGCCTGATGCTCACCGAAGGGCTGGAAGCATCGGCGGCGGGCTATCGGGTCGGGTATGAAAGTCCGTCGCAATTCAGCCGCGAGTACAGCCGCTTGTTCGGCGCGCCGCCATTGCGCGATCTGGCGCGGTTACGGCTTTCGGTGTGAATTCAAAAGCCCCCTCACCCTAACCCTCTCCCAAAGGGAGAGGGGACTGACCGAGGAATATTCACGAAGTACACCGACCTGAACGATCGGCTTTGAATCCATAATCGACTGGATCTTTCAGGTCAACGTTAATCGCCAGACTCCTCGGTCGGCTCCCTCTCCCTCCGGGAGAGGGGACTGACCGAGGAATACTCACAAAGTACACCGACCTGAACGATCGGCTTTGAATCCATAATCGACTGGATCTTTCAGGTCAACGTTAATCGCCAGACACCTCGGTCGGCTCCCTCTCCCTCCGGGAGGGGGGACTGACCGAGGATGTTCACGAAGTACACCGACCTGAACGATCGGCTTTGAATCCATAATCGACTGGCTCTTTCAGGTCGATGTTAATCGCCAGACTCCTCGGTCGGCTCCTTTCCCTCCGGGAGAGGGGACTGACCGAGGAATATTCACGAAGTACACCGACCTGAACGATCGGCTTTGAATCCATAATCGACTGGATTTTTCAGGTCGACGTTAATCGCCAGACTCCTCGGTCGGCTCCCTCTCCCTCCGGGAGAGGGGACTGACCGAGGAATACTCACAAAGTACACCGACCTGAACGATCGGCTTTGAATCCATAATCGACTGGATCTTTCAGGTCAACGTTAATCGCCAGACACCTCGGTCGGCTCCCTCTCCCTCCGGAAGAGGGGACTGACCGAGGATATTCACGAAGTACACCGACCTGAACGATCGGCTTTGAATTCATAATCGACTGGATCTTTCAGGTCGACGTTAATCGCCAGACACCTCGGTCGGCTCCCTCTCCCTCCGGGAGAGGGCTGGGGTGAGGGAGCGATTTTGAGCTGAAACGCAATCAAGCGCCCAACACCCGACACGCCTCACTCGGCAACGTCACCGACACCGGATGCCCGATCCCCAACCCGATCCCCTGACACGGCGTGCTCAGCGCCGTGAAGGTCACCCCGGAACATTCCACCGTGGTCTCGATCGTCGCGCCGATATCCCGCACGAACGTCACCTTGCCCAGCAGACGATTGCCCGCCGTGGCCTGGGGCGCGGACAGTTGCAGGTCTTCGGGGCGGATCAGCATCTTCACTTTCTGCCCGACCACGATGCTGCTGCAGATCGGTACTTGCAGGGCATCGCCGCCCGGCAGCACGACTTTGCCATCGCCCAGCGCCGTGGCCGGGAAGATGTTGCCGGAGCCGATGAAGTCCGCGACGAATTCGTTGGCCGGGTGTCGATAGATTTCAATCGGCGTACCCACCTGCTGCACTCGATGCTCACCCAGCACCACCACGATATCGGCCATGGTCATGGCCTCGCGCTGATCGTGGGTAACCATGATGGTGGTGATGTTCAGGCGTTGTTGCAGCTGGCGGATTTCCACCTGCATCGACTCGCGCAACTTGGCGTCCAGCGCCGACAGCGGTTCGTCGAGCAACAGGATTTTCGGGTGCGAAGCGATCGCCCGGGCAATCGCCACTCGCTGACGCTGACCGCCAGACAGCTTGGCCACCGGACGATCGATCATCGGTTGCAGCTGGATCAGCTCCAGCAACTCCACCACCCGTGCCTGTTGATCGGCCTTGCTCACACCACGCAGTTTCAGCGGATAAGCGATGTTCTCGCCCACGGTCATGTGCGGGAACAATGCCAGCGACTGAAACACCATGCCGAAGTTGCGCAGGTGCGCCGGGGTATGGCCGATGTCCACGCCGTCCAGGCGGATTTCGCCGCCGGTGAGGGTTTCCAGCCCGGCGATCATGCGCAGCAGCGTGGTCTTGCCGCAGCCCGACGGGCCGAGGAAGCACACCAGTTTGCCCTCAGGCAAATGCAGGTTCACGTCTTGCACCGCACAGGCCGAGCCGTAGTGTTTCTCGACGTTTTCCAGAATCAGTCCAGTCATGTTGCACCTCACAATCAAAAGGAAACGCCGCCTTCACCGACCAGCTTCTCCAATGCCCAGATCAGCACGAAGTCGATCAGCACGATCAGCACGGCAAACGAGAACACGGTAGGGTCGAGCGATGACACGGTGCGGCTGTACATCCAGATCGGCACGGTCATGACGTCGATGGTGTAAAGGAAATAGGTCACGGTGAACTCGTTGAATGAGACGATGAACGCCAGCAGCATCCCCGCCAGAATCCCCGACTTCATCAACGGCACCACCACGTCGACAATGGCGCGCAACGGCGAGGCGCCGAGCATCTGCGCCGCCTCTTCGACTTCACTGCCGATGGAAAGCATGGCCGCCGTGCAGTTTTTCACCACGAACGGCAGCGCCAGAATCACGTGGGCGATCACCAGCCGCGAGGTGGTCATGTGGAACGGCAGGCTGTCGAACACCAGCAGCAAAGCCAGCCCCAGCACCACCATCGGAAACACCAGCGGCAGCGACATCAGCTGCAACGCCACGCTCTTGCCACGGAACTCGCAACGGGTCAGCGCGTAGGCCGCCGGCACCGCGATCAGCGTCGCGAAAATCATCGTCAGGCACGCCACCAGCAAACTGGTGCCCATGGCCTGGCCGAGGCTCAGCACATCGCTGGCGTCGGGCGCGACGAAGGTGTGCCACGCCGCCTTGTACCATTGCAGGCTGTAGCTGCTCGGCGGGAAATCGAGGTTCGACGCGCCGCTGAACGACATCACGATCATCGTCAGGATCGGCAGCACGGCCAGGAACAGAATGATCCCGGAGAGGATGCCGGCCAACTTGCCGGTGTCGCCCGGCAACAGCGACTGACGCTTCTTGATCAGGGCACTCATTGCGAAGCCTCCAGCAGACGGCGACGGCGGCCGGTGATGTATTCGGACAAGGTCATGATGGCCAGCGTGGTGACGATCAGCACCACCCCGGCAGCGGATGCGGCGGGCCAGTTCATCAGCGGGGCGATCTGGTCATGCACCATCACCGCGAGCATCGGCACGCGTCGGCCACCGAGCAACAGCGGCACCACGAAGCTGCTGGCGTTGTAGGCGAACACCAGGGTCGCGCCGGTGATGATCCCCGGCAGACTCATCGGCAACACCACCTGACGGAACACCTGAAAACGGCTGGCACCCAAGGTCGCGGCCGCTTCTTCGTAGCTGCGGGCGACACCGCGCATGGCGCTGGCAATCGGCAGCACGGCCAGCGGGAACGCGGTCTGCACCAGGCCCATCAACACGCCGTTCTGGTTGTACAGCAACATGATCGGACGCTTGATCAGGCCGAGGCCCATCAAGGTCTGATTGAGCATGCCGCCGGGGCCGAGGATCACCAGCCAGCCGTAGCTTTGCAGCAGCAGGTTGACCAGCAACGGCAACAACACCGCCGCCAGAAAGATCCGCCGCACGAACGGCGACGTCAGGCGCGACATGGTGTACGCCACCGGGATCGCCAGCAGCACCGCGATCACCGCGCTGATCAGCGCCAGACGCAAGGTCAGCAACAACGATTTGAGGTAGTAGGGTTCGAGCAACTGCGCGTAACTGGCCAGGCTGAACCCGGACCACTCCGCGCCTTTGCTGCCGACGCTCATGCGCAGCACCAGCAGGCTGGCGGCAATCAGCACGCCGAGAAACAGCATCGACGGCGTGAGGAAAAACCACGCCCGCGCGGTCGGCGAAACACCGCGCGTCGGGCGCGCGTCACCCGCGCCGACCGCTCGGGTCAGGGATTGATGTTCCATAGCAATGATCTCGTCAATGGAAAACAGCAGACAAACACAGATCTCCAAACCACCGCGAACCCTGTGGGAGCGGGCTTGCCCGCGAAAGCGGTGTATCAGTCACATTGATGTTGGATGTGCCGACGCATTCGCGAGCAAGCCCGCTCCCACATTGGATTTGTGGTGTTTCGGATCAGGAAGAAAAAATTTCCGTGTAGCGACGAATCCACTGGTCATGCACGGTCGCCAGGAAGGCGTTGTCGTGCATGATCGCCTTCTCCGCGATCTGCTCCGGCGTGAGGATGAACGGGCTCTTGCGTGCTTCGGCAGAGATGATCGCCTTGGCGTTGACCGGGCCGTTGAAGATGTCTTCGGCCATCTTGCCCTGCACCAGCGGGTCGAGGGAGTGGTCGATGAAGGCGTAGGCCAGGTCGGTGTCGCCCGGACGGTTCTTCGGCATCACCGAGAGCATCAGGTCGGTATAGAAACCTTCCTTCATGCCGAACGTGGCGCCCAGGCCGTAGTTCGGATCGCGGATCTGCTTGGGGAAAAATGCCGGGGCATAGAGGCCGCCCATGTCCAGGGAGCCGGTACGGAACAGCTCGGCGATCTGGTTCGGGTTTTCGCCCAGGGTCACCACGCGGTCTTTCAACTCCGCGAGTTTCTTGAAGCCCGGCTCGATGTTGTGCTCGTCACCACCGGCCAGTTTCGCGGCGATGATGATCAGGTCCATGGCCTCGGTCCAGTTCGGCGGCGGGAGGAAAATGTTCGGTGCCAGATCGGCGTCCCACAGCGCGGCGTAACTGTCCGGCGCTTCTTTCTGGGTGCGGGTGCTGTAGACCAGACTGTTGCACCACAGCAGGTAACCGATGCCGTGGCCGTTGGCCCCGGTGCGGTATTTTTCCGGAACGTCGACCAGGTTGGGAATACGGTTGAGATCGGGTTTTTCCAGCAGCCCGGCAGCGGCCAGGCCTTCGGCGCCGACCCCGGCCAGGGTGATGATGTCGTACTGCGGACGGTCACCGCCGGCCTTGAGTTTGGCGACCATTTCCGAAGTGCTGCCGGTGCGGTCGGCAATCACCTTGGCGCCGGTTTTGGCTTCGAACGTTGCAGCGATGTTGCGCAGTGCGGCCAGGCCTGTGTCATCGGACCAGGTCAGCAGGCGCAGGGTCTTGCCGGCAAAGCGGGTGTCGCTGGCACTGGCCCGGATGAAGGGCATGCTCATGGCCGCCGCAGCCACCGAGGCCACGCCGACGGTTTTGATGAATTGACGCCTGTTCAGATCGTGCTCGCCCATTGAGGACTCCCATTATTCTTTTAAGTATGAGACTGATCGCAACCCTTGCATCTGCCTGACCGGAATTGCCCAAGCGCCCGGTTTCAAAGGGCTTGGGCATGGTCTGCGGGTTCATCCTGAGGTCGTGCAAAACACCTGACTATCGATAAAAACTCATTGGAGCCATGACGCCGATGCATGCCTCGTCGCGAGGCATGCGCTGACCTTTTTCGGGCATTCAGAGCGCGCGGATCACGTGCTTGATTTCCTGAAAGGCCGCCAGGCCCCACGGCCCCAACTCGCGGCCGATGCTGCTCTGTTTGTAGCCGCCCCATGCGGTCTGCGGGAAGATCACCTGCGGCGCGTTGAGCCACACCAGCCCCGCCTGCAAGGCGTTGGCGACCCGATCTGCGGTCTCGGCGTTACGCGTGACCACGCTGGCGACCAGACCGAACTGACTGTCATTGGCCAGGGCAATCGCTTCAGCCTCCGTAGCAAAACTGCGCACGCAGATCACCGGGCCGAAAATCTCTTCGCACCACAGCGCACTGTCGAGGGGCACGTCGGTGAAGATCGTCGGCTGCAAGAAATATCCGCGCGGCAGCTCGGCGGGGCGATTGCCGCCACAGATCAGCCTGGCCCCGGCACTCAGACCACGGTCGATGTGGCCGAGCACGCGCTGGTATTGCGCCTGATTGACCAGCGCGCCCATCTCTACATCCGGATCGAATGGATCAGCCACGCGAATTGCTTGCGCACGTTTTTGCAGACGCTCAAGGAATTCCTCCGCCAGCTCATCAGCGACCAGCACCCGGCTGGTGGCCGAGCACATCTGACCGGCGTTGAAGAAACCGCCACCGCAGGCCAGCTCCACCGCCAGATCAAGGTCGGCATCTTCCAGAATCAGTAGCGAGGATTTGCCGCCCAGTTCAAGGCTCACGCCCTTCACCGTTTCGGCGGCGCGCTGCATCACCTGCACGCCGACCGCGTTGCTGCCGGTGAAGGAAATCTTCGCGACACGCGGGTCCGCCGACAGCGGTGCACCGACCGCCAGACCGGTGCCGCAGACCAGATTGAACACGCCGTTGGGCAGACCGGATTCGGCGATGATCGCCGCCAGTTCCAGCTCCGGCAGCGGCGTGACCTCCGACGGTTTGAGCACCACGCAGCAACCGGCGGCGAGAGCTGGCGCGAGTTTCCACGCGGTGGTGACCATCGGGAAATTCCACGGCACGATCAGCCCGACCACACCGCTCGGTTCGCGGCGCAGACGTGCGCTGAAATCGTCGCTGGGCAGCGCGACGTCGCTGTCGAGTTGGGCGTCGAGGCCTTCGGCGAGTTCGGCGTAGTACTCGAACGTAGCGATCACATCGTCGACATCGATACCCGCTTCGAACTGCGGTTTACCGTTGTTGCTCGACTGCAACTTCATCAAATGTTCGCGGCCGTTGCGCACGCCGTTGGCGATGTTGCGCAGGATCGCACCGCGCTCGACACCGCTGGTTTTCGACCAGTCGCTGAACGCTGCCGTAGCGGCGCTCACCGCCAGATCAACCGCACGTTCATCACCGCCATTGACCGTGGTCAGCAGCGCTTCGGTGGCCGGGTTGATCACCCGCAGATGCTCGCGGCCGGCCGACCATTGGCCATTGATGTACAAGCCATCGAGTGTGGTTGGGAAATTGATCATTGGGCCACCGCCTGCATCCACTGGTTCTGGTCGATTTCGATCAGGGTCGGCCCCTGACGATCGGTTACGGCACGCAGCGCACTGCGCAGTTGTGCAACCGAACTGATCGCCTCGGCGGCGCACCCCAGGGCCTTGGCCACTCCGATAAAGTCCGGGGTGTAGATATCGACCCCTACCGGCTCGATGGCGCGGTTGACCATGTATTTCTTGATCTCTTCGTAACCCTGGTTATTCCATAGCAGGATGATCACCGGAGTGCGTGCTTCGACCGCGCTGGCCAGTTCCGGCAGGGTGAATTGCAGACCGCCATCGCCGATCAGGCACACCACCGGCGGACGTGCGCCGTGTTCGAGGTTGCCGCCGAGCCACGCGCCGATCGCCGCCGGCAACGCATAACCGAGGGTGCCGTAACCGGTGGACGAGTTGAACCAGCGCCGTGGTCGTTCCGGGTTGAACGTGAGGTTGCCGGTGTACACCGGTTGCGTGGAGTCACCGACGAACACTGCATTTGGCAGCTCGTGCAACACGGTTTCGAGGAAACGAGTCTGGGCCAGAGTCGCTGTATCCCAGGTCGCGGCCAGGTCTTCACGCAGCCGGGCGGCGCGTACCTGGCCCCAATCGTTGCGGCGTTCGGCCAGCGGTTTGTGCGACAGCGCGCTGAGCAGCGTTTGTGCCGCGTTGCGCGAGTCGGCCACCAGCGCCACGTGCGGCGGGTAATTGCGCACGGTCTGGTCGGCATCAATGTCGATGCGCAGCAACTTGCCGGGGATCTCGAAACCGCCAGCGAAGGTCACGTCGTAGTCGGTTTCCGCCAGTTCGGTGCCGATCGCCAGCACCACGTCGGCGTCAGCCACCAGAGCACGGGTGGCGACCAGGCTTTGTGTCGAACCGATCAGCAGCGGATGGCTGGACGGCAACAGGCCTTTGGCATTGATGGTCAGCGCCACCGGTGCGTCGAGCAGCTCAGCCAGCTCGGTGAGCTCGGCAGCCGCGTCGATGGCGCCGCCACCGGCGAGGATCAGCGGACGCTGGGCGCCGGCCAGCAATTCGCTCATGCGGCTCACAGCGGCCGGCGCGGCACCGGCGCGGTTGATGTTGACCGGCACGCTGGTGAGCAGTTCGTCGGCTTCTTCAACCAGCACGTCCAGCGGAATTTCGATGTGCACCGGACGCGGACGCCCGGCCTGGAACAGCGCGAACGCACGGGCCAGCACACCCGGCAATTCGGACGCCGACATCAGCGTGTGAGAGAACGCCGCCACGCCGCCGACCAATGCACTCTGATTCGGCAACTCATGCAGCTTGCCGCGCCCGCCGCCCAGCTGACTGCGGGTCTGCACGCTGGAGATCACCAGCATCGGGATCGAATCGGCGTAGGCCTGGCCCATGGCAGTGGTGATGTTGGTCATGCCCGGGCCGGTGATGATGAAGCACACACCCGGTTTGCCGCTGGTGCGGGCGTAGCCGTCGGCCATGAAACCGGCGCCTTGCTCGTGGCGCGGGGTGACGTGGTTGATGCTCGAACGGGCCAGCCCGCGATACAGCTCCACGGTATGCACCCCGGGAATGCCGAACACCTGCTCGACCCCATAATTCTCGAGTAACTTGACCAGTACTTCGCCACACGTCGCCATGTATTTGCCCTTCTCTTTCAATTGAGACATCGGGGCCTTGTGGGAGCGGGCTTGCTCGCGAAAGCGGTGGATCAGTTACATCCATGGCGGATGTGCCGACGCATTCGCGAGCAAGCCCGCTCCCACAGGGATCCGGTAATGGCCCCATTGAACGGGCGGCAGGTAGCGGCAACAATCGATAAAAGCTCATACTAGCCATGTCCTCACGTCATACCTTGGATCCACATGAAGCGACTGCCTCCCCTGCCCGCCCTGCACACGTTTCTGATCACCGCGCAGTGCTGCAACTTCACCCGGGCCGCCGAACAGTTGCACATCACTCAGGGCGCGGTAAGCCGGCAGATCGCCGGGCTGGAGGATCATCTGGGGTACGAGTTGTTCATTCGTCGGGCGCGAGGTCTGGAGCTGACCGCCGAAGGACGTGAATGGCTGCCTCGGGTGGAAAAGGTCTTCGGCCTGATCAGCGAAGCCACCGAGCAGATCGGTCTGAAGCGCGAAACCCTGCAGCTCAAGGCACCCAGCTGCGTGATGCGCTGGCTGGTGCCGCGTCTGCTGCAATGGCAGAAGGAACGCCCGGACGTGCCGGTCAAACTGACCGCCAGCCTGGCCCATGGCGTGGATTTTCAACGCGAGCAGTTCGATGCAGCGGTGATCTATGGCACGCCCCCGGACAACTCATCGACCGCGCTGCACCTGTTCGACGAACAACTGACGCCGGTATGTTCGCCAACGTTATTGCAAGGCTCGCCGACGCTGAACGAACCGGCCGACCTGCAACAGCATCTGCTGCTGCATCCGACTTCCGATACTCAGGACTGGAGCGTGTGGCTCAGCGCTGCCGAACTGCAGTTGAGCAACGTCGACACGGGGCAGCATTTCGAGACGCTGGATCAGGCGATGTCGATGGCGTCGCACGGGACGGGGGTGGCGATTGGTGACTGGTCGTTGATCGGCGATGACCTGCGCGCGGGGCGGCTGGTGATGCCGTTTGATCTGAAGGTGAAGACGGGGCTGGGTTACTACGTGGTGATGCCGCAAGGCGCAGAGACCTCGCCACAACTGGAAGAGTTGATGATCTGGCTGGTAGAACAAGCACACACCCGCTGAAACAACACAAATCCCCTGTAGGAGCTGCCGCAGGCTGCGATCTTTTGATCTTGTTTTTTCAAAGCAAAGTCAAAAGATCGCAGCCTTCGGCAGCTCCTACACAGGTTGTGTTTGCAGGTCAGTAGCCGACGGTAAACCGCTGACGCGAGTGCTTCGGTGTTTCCACTTCGTCGATCAGGGCAATCGCGTAGTCGGCAAAGGTGATCCAGCTGCGACCTTCAGCGCTGAACAGCAAATGATCCTTGCCGACGCGGAAGGTGCCGCTGCGCTCACCTTCGACGAACTCGGCCGACGGCGACAGGAAGGTCCAGTCCAGCTCCTTCTCCTGGCGCAAGGCATCAAGAAACGCCGCGCCAGCGCTGGCCTCGGTTTTGTACTCGGCGGGGAAACCGGCGCTGTCGATCACCCGGGTGTCGTCCGGCAGCAACAGCGAACCGGCACCGCCGACCACCAGCAAACGCTTCACCCCGGCCTGTTTCACCGGGCCGATCAGCGCACTGGCCGGCACCGTGGCGAAATGCGCAGCACTGATGACTACATCGTTACCAGCGACAGCGTCCTGCAACGCGGCGGCATCCAGCACATCGACATTCTTGCTGACCACACCGGCACGCGCGCCGATCTTCGAGGTATCGCGGGCGATAGCGGTAACGCTGTGGCCGCGACGCAGGGCTTCTTCCAGCAGTTGGCTACCGGCACGGCCGGTGGCACCAATGATTGCGATCTTGCTCATGACATTCTCCAGTTGGCTTGAGAGTGCTGCGTTTTCAGAATCGGGTTACCACTGCATCTCGCCCTTGGCGACTTTCGCGCTCAGTTCCAGCGAGCTTTCTTCACCGAGTGTCGGGTAGCGCTTTTTCATCGCCTTGATCAGCGCGGCGGAATCCTTGGCCTTGGCGGTTTCGGCGTCGAACGCCTTGATGTAGTCGGCGGTGAATTTCACGCTGGCCAGCGAGCGGCTGCTCTCGCTCAGGTAGTGCCCCGGCACCACGGTTTTCGGCTTCAGGGTTTCGATCGAGTGCAGGGTTTGCAGCCAGTCGGCGTGGGATTGCGCGGTCTGGGTGTCGGCCATCCACACATGGATGTTCTCCGCGACCACCACACCACCGACCACGGCCTTGAGTGACGGAATCCACACAAAGCTGCGATCCGGCTGTTTGCCATCGAGCCCGACCACCTGCAGTTTCTGCCCTTCGAGCATCAGAGTGTCGCCTTTGAGCACGCCCGGGACGATGGTTTTGGCCGGCACGTCAGCGCCCATTTTCGGACCCCAGAAGGCCAGTTTGCCTTCGACCGTTTTGTTGATGTGATCCACGGTCGGTTGCGAAGCCAGCACCTTGGCGTCGGGGAAGGCCTTGGTCAGGGTGTCGAGGCCGAAGTAGTAATCCGGGTCACCGTGGCTGATGTAAATGGTGGTCAGGTGTTTGCCGCTGGCGCGGATCTTCTCCACCACCTGCTCGGCCTGGGCCTTGCCGAACTGCGCGTCGACCAGAATCGCGTCTTTCTCGCCGCTGACCAGCACCGAGGTCACCGGAAAAATCGCCTGGGTGCCCGGATTGTAGACATCCAGGCTGAGGTTGGCAGCAGCGGCGTGGGCGGCGAAACCGAGGGTGGCGCTGGCCAGCAAAATGCGTTTGAGAGTGGTGAAGCCGATCATCTGTTGCTCCGTGTTCCGAATGCCGTGTTTGGCGATGGGACAGAGCTTAGTTGCCTGAATCGCTACAAAAAATGCGATGCTTGAACATAGTTTGTTTCTGAAAGCGGGCAAATCATGGATCGTCTCCAAGCAATGCGGGTGTTTGTCACGGTGGTGGATCTGGGCAGCCAGTCGGCCGCCGCCGATCATCTGGACCTGTCGCGGCCGGTGGTGTCGCGCTATCTGGCGGAGCTGGAGGACTGGGTCGGCGCGCGTCTGATGCACCGTACCACGCGCAAGTTGAGCCTGACCGCCGCCGGCAGCGAAATCCTCCCGCGCTGCCGACAGATGCTCGACCTCTCCAGCGACATGCAGGCCGCCGTCAGCGAACCCGACGAAGCGCCGCGCGGACTGCTGCGCATCAGCGTCAGCACCTCGTTCGGCCAGGCGCAACTGGCCGATGCCATGGCGGCGTACGTCAAACGCTACCCCGGCGTCAGCATCGATCTGCAGATGCTCGACCGCACGGTGAATCTGGTGGATGAGCGCATCGATCTGGCGATCCGCACCAGCAATGACCTCGACCCGAACCTGATCGCCCGGCGCCTGACGGTGTGCCGCTCGGTGGTCTGCGCCGCGCCGGCTTATCTACGCGACAACCCGCCGCCGCAGCGAGTCGAAGACCTGAGCCGGCACAACTGCCTGACCCACTCGTACTTCGGCAAAAGCCTGTGGCATTTCGAGGAGGATGACGAACCGGTATCGGTGCCGGTGCAGGGCAATATCAGCGCCAACGAGGCCAGCACCCTGCTGCGCGCCACGTTGGCCGGCGCCGGCGTGGCGATGCTGCCGACCTATCAGGCCGGGGTGCATGTGCATGCCGGTGAACTGGTACGCCTGCTGCCGCAGGCCGAGCCACGGCAGATGAACATCTACGCGGTGTATGCCTCACGCAAACACATGCCGGCGGCGCTGCGCAGCATGCTGGATTTTCTCGTCGAACGATTCCCGGAAAATCCCAAATGGGATATGGGCCTGTAAATCCGATTTCCTTGTGGGAGCGGGCTTGCTCGCGAAGGCGGTGTATCAGTCTGAATTGTCCTCGACTGACACGACGCCTTCGCGAGCAAGCCCGCTCCCACAGGGTGTTATCCGTATTCTGAATGGCATGTCACATATGCGGGAGCCGTGGCTGGAAACTCTGTGCCGCTGACCTATGCTGAAAGTAATACCGCAGGGTATGCGTTCAGAGGTCTATGCCATGAACATCAGAACAAGAAGGTACTTCGCGATTTTCATCACCTGCGCGGCCACGCTGGCGCTGTACGGCACCGCAGCCTGGCGGGTCGAGCAACTGCGACAACTGCCGCGCGAATACGCCAGTTGCAATCTGGAGCGCTGCATTCCGCATACCGCGACGTTGAATGCGTTGCGCTGAGCCGGGCTCACATCAATCCTGTGGGAGCTGGCTTGCCAGCGATTGCGGACTGACATTCAGCAGAGATAGCGACTGACCCGCCCCTATCGCTGGCAAGCCAGCTCCCACAGGGTTCGTGGCGCTTGCTTGTTTACTGCTCGGCCTTCAACCGGTCGCGAAACGCCTTTGGCGAAATCCCCACCCGGCGCCGGAACAGGCGCGTGAAGTTGGTTGGATCGGAAAACCCCAACAACTCTGACATCTCGTAAATGGTCATGCTGGTGTAGGTCAGCAAACGTTTGGCTTCCAGTAACTGGCGTTCGTGCATGATCTGCAACGCTGGCTGTCCGGCCAGTTCGCGGCAAGTGCCGTTGAGGTGCGAGACCGAGATGCCGAGGCGATGCGCCAGGTCTTCGACCTTCACATGCTGGCGGTAGGTCTCCTCCACCAACTGAATGAACCCGTTGAGGTATTCGCGCTGGCGTTGCGGCCGTTGGCTGGCGTTATGGCGCACCAGCGCCTGCCGACTGACCCAGACCATGATCACACTGACCAGCGCATGCATGAGCATTTCCCGCGCCGGCTGATGGCCGTTGTATTCGGCCTGCAGTGCCGTAAACAGACTGTGCAGGTATTCCGCGTCCTTGCCCGCCGGGTAGTGCTCGGCCTGGGCCAGGGCGTGCACCGAATTGCCCAGTTGCGCCTGCAGATGGTTGATCAACGGAGTGGCGAGGGTGACGACGAAACCTTCGACGTCCTCGGAAAAACGAAAGCCATGTACCGACAACGGCGGCAGAACTTGAATCGCGGGTTGGTCGAGCTGCGTGCGTTTACCTTCGATTTCAAGCTCTGCCTGACCTTTGAAAACGAAGAGTAACTGGCACAAATCGGCGTGGCGGTGGGGTTTGATTTCCCATTGATGTTCGCGGCTGCGTTTGGAAATGGTTTCACAGTGCAGCAAGTCAGGGGTCGGCCAGTCCAGGCTTTCACCGTAGAGCTTGAACACCGGAATCGAAGGCAGGTCAGGCTTGTTCATCACTTCAATCCAGGCCTCGAGGTTTGCGGGCGATAATCGCACCGATTGGCAAAATGTACAGGTATCGGCTCAGTTTTCACCTTCAGTTGACAGACTCGCGAGGGAAAAATGCAAGTACTCGATCCATAAAAATCATTCACCGGTTAATCCCGCGTGAAACTTGCGAGCCATAAGAACAATGAAAACGCTGAAAACCCAAGTCGCCATCATTGGCGCCGGTCCCTCCGGATTGCTGCTCGGCCAGTTGCTGCATAACGCTGGCATCGACACCCTGATCCTTGAACGCCAGACGCCCGAGTATGTCCTTGGCCGGATTCGCGCCGGCGTGCTCGAACAAGGCATGGTAGAGCTGTTGCGCCAGGCCGGCGTGGGCGCGCGCATGGATGCCGAAGGCCTGGTGCACAGCGGTTTCGATCTGGCGCTCGATGGGCGTCTGGCGCACATCGATCTGCACGGTCTGACCGGCGGAAAAACCGTCATGGTCTATGGCCAGACCGAAGTCACCCGTGACCTGATGGCCGCTCGTCGGGAGGCCGGCGCGCCGACCATTTATGCCGCGAGTGATGTCGTGCCGCACGGCATGAAAAGCGACGAGGCGTTTGTCACCTTCGAAAAGGACGGTGAAACCTGGCGCGTCGATTGCGATTACATCGCCGGCTGCGACGGTTTTCATGGCGTGGCCCGGCAGTCGATCCCCGAGGACTGCCTGAAGACTTTCGAACGGGTCTATCCATTCGGCTGGCTGGGGATTCTCGCGGACACACCGCCGGTGCACGACGAACTGGTCTACGCCCGCCACGAACGCGGTTTCGCCCTGTGCAGCATGCGTTCGGCCACGCGCACCCGTTACTACCTGCAAGTGCCGGCGGAAGAGAACGTTGCGGATTGGTCCGATCAACGTTTCTGGGATGAACTGAAAACCCGCCTGCCCGCCGAGCTGGCGGACAAACTGGTGACCGGCCCGTCGATTGAAAAAAGCATCGCGCCGCTGCGCAGTTTTGTCGTCGAACCGATGCAGTATGGGCGCATGTTCCTCGTCGGCGATGCCGCGCACATTGTCCCGCCGACCGGCGCCAAGGGCCTGAACCTGGCCGCCAGCGATGTCAGCACACTGTTCAATATTCTGCTGAAGGTCTATCGCGAGGGGCGCACAGACCTATTGGAGAAATACTCGGAGATCTGCCTGCGCCGGGTGTGGAAAGCCGAGCGGTTTTCCTGGTGGATGACCTCGATGCTGCATCGTTTCGACGAGCACGATGCGTTCAGCCAAAGGATCAGCGCCGCGGAGCTGGACTACTTTGTCAGTTCCGAAGCCGGTCGAAAAACCATTGCGGAAAATTACGTCGGGCTTGCGTACGAGGCTATCGAATAGCCTGCTATCGACTTACACTGGCGAGCACCTACCCGCACCCGCGTGCGGGTCAATCAATGCCCGCAGGTTCCACCCGTGACCAATCTCAATCAGCCCGAAACGCCCAAACCGGCCATCCGCAGCGTGCTGGTTGCGCTGATGCTGGCGATCTTTCTTGGCGCGCTCGATCAGACCATTGTCGCCGTGTCGATGCCGGCCATCTCTGCCCAGTTCAAGGACGTCAGTCTGCTGGCCTGGGTGATTTCCGGGTACATGGTGGCGATGACCGTGGCGGTGCCGATCTACGGCAAGCTCGGTGACTTATACGGGCGCCGTAAGTTGATGCTGTTCGGCATGGGCCTGTTCACCCTCGCCTCGCTGTTTTGCGGCATGGCGCAAAGCATGGAACAACTGGTGCTGGCGCGGATTTTCCAGGGCATCGGCGCCGGCGGGATGATTTCGGTCAGCCAGGCGATCATCGGCGACATCGTTCCACCGCGCGAACGTGGACGTTATCAGGGTTACTTCAGCAGCATGTACGCAGTGGCCAGCGTCGCCGGGCCGGTGCTCGGCGGCTACATGACCGAATACCTGTCGTGGCGCTGGGTGTTTCTGATCAACCTGCCGCTGGGACTTGGCGCGTATTGGGTGGCGCGGCGCAACCTGCGCGGTCTGCCGATTCCGCAGCGCAAACCGATCATCGACTACCTCGGCACCCTGCTGATGATCATCGGCCTGACTGCGTTGCTGCTGGGCATCACTCAAGTCGGCCAGGGCCACTCGTGGCGCAGCAGCGAAGTGCTCGGTTTGTTCGCCGGTGCGGTACTGGTGCTGGCGCTGTTCGTCTGGCATGAACGGCGGGCGCGCGAGCCGCTGCTGCCGATGCACCTGTTCACCAACCGCAATGCATTGCTGTGCTGGTGCACGATTTTCTTCACCAGTTTCCAGGCCATCTCGCTGATCGTGTTGATGCCGCTGCGCTTCCAGAGTGTCACCGGCGCCGGCGCCGACAGTGCTGCGTTGCACCTGCTGCCGCTGGCCATGGGACTGCCGATCGGTGCCTTTTTCGCCGGGCGTCGCACCTCGATCACCGGACGCTACAAACCGCAGATCCTGACCGGCGCGATCCTGATGCCACTTTCGATTCTCGGCATGGCCTTCAGTCCACCGCAAGCGACGTTGCTCAGTGCTGTGTTCATGCTGCTCAGCGGGATTGCCGGCGGCATGCAGTTCCCGACCTCGCTGGTCGGTACGCAGAACTCGGTGGAGCAGCGCGACATCGGCGTCGCCACCAGCACCACCAACCTGTTCCGCTCACTGGGCGGCGCGGTGGGCGTGGCGCTGATGTCGGCGCTGTTGCTGGCGTTGTTGCAGGATTCGAGTTTCGCCCATCTGGCGAACAGTTCGCTGGTCAGCGAAGGACATTCGGGCAACGTGCTGCTGGACGGTTTGAATGCGGCGCCGGGGGATGCGCAGAACGCCTTACGCGCAGAGCTGGCGGTGACGTTCCGGCATTTGTTGTGGGTCAGTACCGCGGTGTCGTTGCTGGGGCTGGCGGCGGCGATTGCGATGCCGAACAAGCTGCTGCGCGGGCGCGAGCATGGCGCTAAGTAGCATAACGCCATGAAAACCTGTGGGAGCGGGCTTGCTCGCGAAAGCGGTGTGTCATTCAACGTTGATGTGGGCTGACACTACGCCTTCGCGAGCAAGCCCGCTCCCACAGGGAATTGTTTCGCTCAGGGGCTGTAATAACCCACCGCCACCAGAAAATGCCCGACCTTCTTCAGGTAGGCGTGCTTGTCCTCGATCTTGCCGGTCACAGGGTTTTTCCAGCGATATTCGTATTCGCCGTCATCCTGCTTGGCAATCAGCGCCAGAATCGGCTCGCCCACCGGTTTGCCTTCGGGGTCTTTGATCTTGCTGAAATCGGTGTTGATCAGCCGCAGGTTGGTGCCGTGGGCAACGTAGCGTTGGGTGTTCAGATCGACCACGAACACGTACAGGTCATCCTGCAGATAACCGCCCTTGAGCGAGTTGATGGCGGTCAGCGTGCCTTTCTCGTTCTTGCCCAGGTCGGTTGCGGCCTTGTCCAGCAGCGTCTTGGCCTGCTGCGCCGAGGCCCGAGGCAGGTAATAGCCGACCGCGAGAATCCGCTGGCCGATGCGCTGATAGTAGACATGCTTGCGCTCGACCTTGCCGTCCGCCCAATTCTGCCAGCGGTATTCGGCTTGCTGGATGCCGTTGCCTTCGGGCACCAGCAAGGCATCCTTGAAGGCTTTTTGCAGATCCGGCGCCAGCACTTCGCTGACATCGCGACCGATCAACGCCGAGGATGGCCCGCCGCTGGCAAGCATCACACCCTTGGTGTCGACCACGAACACGTAGCGATCCTTGTCGACGAACTCACCCTGACGGCTGAACGCGGCGAAGGCCTTGTCGCCGTTCTCGTGGTAGTAGGCCAGGGCCTTTTCCAGCAGGGCGATGGCGGCTTTGCTGTTGTCCTTTTGCGTGGTGGCGGCGTTGGCCGGCCCGGTCGTCACAAACAGCATCACCACGAGCCACGCCACTTTATGCACAAACCCCATAACGCATCCCTCGTTCTTGTTGGTGTTTCAAGAGCGTAGACGGGTTGCGGATGGATGGCGGTTGAAGATGAATCGAGAGATTGCCGTAACAGACTGTGGCAAAAGAGTCCTTGTGGTGAGGGGATTTATCCCCGATGGAGTGCGAAGCGCTCCCCAGAACTTGGGGCTGCTGCGCAGCCCATCGGGGATAAATCCCCTCACCACAGGTTCTCTGTCAGACAGACAATCCTGTTTTGGCTCTACGGCCGGGCATTGATCTGTTGCTGCAGGTTCTGGATCTGCGCCTGCAAGGTGTTGAGGTTGCGGGTCATCTGGCCGCGAAACGCATCGAACTCGGCAGTATTGCCGCCACCCTGTGGCGTGGCCGGGCGGTTGTCCTGCTCGCTTTTGAGCACCACGACTTCCTGCTCCAGGCGCTCGATCGCCGCGCTCGGGTTGCCCTGCTTTTTCAGCGCGGCGATATCAGCCCCGAGGCTTTTCAGCTGGGCGTCATAACTCTTGAGCTGGGCGTCGACCTTGGCGGTGTCGGCCGGTGCGCTTTTCAGGGTTGCAAGTTCCGCGCTCAAGGCTTTGACCTGAGCCTGCAACTGAGTGTTGGCGTTCTGCTGTTCGGTGGTCTGCGCGGTCATCTGCGCCAGGCGCTTGTCCAGATCGCTGGCCTGACCGACTACGCCTTGCTGCTGCTTGCTCTGATCCAGCAACTGGGTCTCCAGCTGTTTGATCTGCAGTTTCAGCGCTTCGCTGTCACTGTTGACGTTGCTTTGGCTGGCCACCACCTTGCCGGAAATGTCCTGCAGGCGCCCCGCCGCTTCCTCGCTGATGCGCGCAAAGCTTTCCTGGGTCGCGACCAACTGCTGCTCCATCAGCGAAATCTGCTGAAAGCTCCACCAGGCCAGGCCAGCAAAGGCAAAGAACAACGCGCCGACCAGCGCCCACAGAGGCCCGGTGCTCGGCGCCTTGACCTTGACCACCGGCGCTGTGCGCGAGTGCACGGAGGTGCGAGCGGTCGGCGGAATGTCATCGTCGTCAAAGGTGTCGGCGCGCAGGCTCGGTACATCGTCGAAATCGTCGTTGGCATCGTTACGCATGGACATTGAGGCAACCTTTGTGGAACGCGGTGATGGCTAAATGCTGCGAAGTATAACCGCCGCAGCCGCAGGGATTGACCCTCAAGCGCCAGTGCGGTTCATTGCCGGCCGAGCGACTTGTATCAACGGATGTCCTGAGCTTTCCACCAGTTGCAGAACTCATCGAGGGCCGACCACAGGCTGACTTTCGGATCGTAATCCAGATAATGCCGGGCGCGGCTGATGTCGAGGGTGAAATTTTTCTTCATGACCTGCATGCCCAGCCGCGACAGCGTCGGTTCGGGACGCCCCGGCCAGAGTTTGCACACGCCTTCGTTGAGCGCCGCCACGCTGTAGGCCAGGCCATACGAGCGATATTTGCTGACCTGCGGCACTTCCATCTTGCGCATCACGTAATTGACCACATCCCACAACGGCACCGGCGCGCCATTGCTGATGTTGTAGGCCTTGCCCAGCGCCGAACCGGCCGCCAGCAGACTGCTGAGCAGCGCTTCGTTGAGGTTCTGCACGCTGGTGAAATCGACCTTGTTCAAGCCGTCGCCGATGATCGCCAGACGGCCCTTGCGCTGCATGTTGAGCAGACGCGGAAAGATGCTCATGTCGCCAGCGCCGGTGACAAAGCGCGGGCGCAGGGCGATGGTTTCCAGACCGAATTCCTGCGCGCCGAAGACCTTTTGCTCGGCCAGATACTTGGTCGCGGCATAGTGATGCTTGAAGCGCTTGGGCACTTGCTCTTCGGTCAGGCCGAGATGATCGCGGCCATCGAAGTAGATCGACGGCGACGACAGATGCACCAGCCGCCGCACGCGCTGCTTGAGGCAGGCTTCAACGACATTTTCGGTGACCTGCACGTTGCCCTGATGAAAGTCCTGATAGCGCCCCCACAAACCGACGGCACCGGCACAGTGCACCACCGCATCCACCTCAGCGCAGAGCTCGCGCACCAGATCCGCATCGGTGAGATCGCCCGGAACGAACTCGGCACCACGGCGCACCAGATGCTCGACGCTTTCGGCCCGGCGCCCGTTGACCCGCACATCCAGGCCCTGCTCAAGGGCGAAACGCGCAAAGCGCCCGCCAATGAAGCCGCTTGCGCCGGTGACCAGAATTTTCATGTAAAGCTCCAATGAAACCAGCTACGAGCTTCAAGCTTCGAGCTGCAAGTTTAAAACGGTGCGCAGCGATTGACTTGCTGCTTGCAGCTTGACGCTCGCAGCTGCTTTCAAGCCACCAGCCATCGAGGTGAAGCACGCACCAATTGCTCGGTCAGTAACCCCAGCAACTGACCGCCATTGCGCCAATGATGCCAGTACAACGGCACATCGATCGGTTTATCTGGCAACAGTTCGCGCAACACGCCGCGCTGCAGTTGCTCGCGCACTTGCAGTTCCGGCACCAGCCCCCAACCGAACCCGGCTTCGGTCATGCGCACGAAACCTTCGGAGGACGGGCACAAATGGTGCTCGAATCCGCCATCGACGCCGAGTGAGGCGAGGTAGCGATGCTGGAGGAAATCGTCCGGGCCGAACACCAGCGCCGGAGTGCGCGGCAACTGCTCGGCGCGCACGCCATCCGGGAAATGCCGCTCGATGAACGCCGGACTGGCCAGCGCCCGATAACGCATGGCCCCAAGCAACACGCTGCGCGCGCCGGCCACGGGGCGTTCGCTGGCACAGACACACGCCGCCACTTCCCCGGCGCGCATGCGCTTGAGGCCGACGGTCTGATCTTCCACCACCAGATCCAACAGTAAATGCTGCTCGGCGCAGAAATCGCCCACGGCTTCGGCCCACCAAGTGGCGAGACTGTCGGCGTTGATCGCTATGCGCAAACGCTCGGGCAGGCCTTCTTCGTCGAGCGCCGGCACCAGGCTTTGCAAATCGCGCTCGAGCAAGCGCACCTGCTGCACATGGTTGAGCAGACGCCGGCCAATCTCGGTCGGCGTCGGCGGCGTACCACGCACCAGCACCGGTTGCCCGACCCGCGCTTCCAGCAGTTTGATCCGCTGGGAAATCGCCGATTGCGAAAGGCCCAGCACCTGCGCGGCGCGTTCGAATCCGGCTTGCTCGACCACGGCGGCCAGAGCGGACAGTAATTTGTAGTCGAACATCAGTTTTCCTAATGAGCGATCAGCACTATTGGTTTTTCTTATACCGCTTCCGACCGGAGAATAGCCAGCAAGCACTCTTCTTCATTCAGCACCCGGCGCGATCTCGCGGCCAACGCGGAGTAATTTTTATGTGGCAAAGCTATGTGAACGGGCTATTGGTGGCCTTGGGCTTGATCATGGCGATCGGCACCCAGAACGCTTTTGTATTGGCCCAGAGCCTGCGCCGCGAACACCACCTGCCCGTCGCCGCCTTGTGCGTGGCCTGCGATGCGCTGCTGGTGGCCGCTGGCGTGTTCGGTCTGGCCACCGTGCTGGCGCAGAGCCCGACCTTGTTGGCGGTGGCGCGCTGGGGCGGTGCGGCCTTTCTGATCTGGTATGGCAGCCAGGCGCTGCGTCGGGCGTGCTCGAAACAGAGTCTGGATCAGGGCGAAAATCAGACCGTGCGCTCGCTGCGCGCAGTGATGCTCAGCGCACTGGCCGTGACCTTGCTCAATCCGCACGTGTACCTCGACACGGTATTGCTGATCGGCTCCCTCGGCGCGCAACAAGCGGTGCCGGGCGCTTACGTGGTGGGCGCGGCCAGTGCTTCGCTGCTGTGGTTTTTCACCCTCGCCCTCGGTGCGGCATGGCTCGCGCCGTGGCTGGCACGACCAAGCACCTGGCGGATTCTGGATCTGCTGGTGGCCGTGATGATGTTTACCGTGGCGGGTCAGTTGATTATCGCGAGCTGATTTATTGCAAACCGCTCTGGAACCTCTATCCCACACAGTTGTTGCGTGGTTAAGCCTTGACCCCGGTGCTATGATCCGAACCCTGCGCCGCAAAGAGTAAAAACTCGTCGGTGCAAATCCGGCCGCCCGTGATCGGCCTTGCGCTCACCGCAACAGACCTGATTAGGAGAATCATCATGGCTTTCGAATTGCCGCCGCTGCCTTACGCACACGATGCCCTGCAGCCGCACATTTCCAAGGAAACCCTGGAATTTCACCACGACAAGCACCACAACACCTATGTCGTGAACCTGAACAACCTGGTGCCAGGCACCGAGTTCGAAGGCAAGACCCTGGAAGAAATCGTCAAGACTTCCTCGGGCGGCATCTTCAACAACGCCGCTCAGGTCTGGAACCACACTTTCTACTGGAACTGCCTGGCGCCAAACGCCGGCGGTCAACCAACCGGCGCCCTGGCTGATGCCATCAACGCGGCGTTCGGCTCGTTCGACAAGTTCAAGGAAGAGTTCAGCAAAACCTCGATCGGCACCTTCGGTTCCGGCTGGGGCTGGCTGGTGAAAAAGGCTGACGGTTCCCTGGCACTGGCCAGCACCATCGGCGCCGGCAACCCGCTGACCAGCGGCGACACCCCGCTGCTGACCTGCGACGTCTGGGAACACGCTTACTACATCGACTACCGCAACCTGCGTCCGAAGTACGTTGAAGCGTTCTGGAACCTGGTCAACTGGAAGTTCGTGGCCGAGCAGTTCGAAGGCAAAACCTTCACCGCTTAAGCTACGCGCCAGATAAAGAACCCGGCTTTGGCCGTAATGCTGTTCACTTAAGTTGTACAGAACCTTGTGGTGAGGGGATTTATCCCCGATGGGCTGCGAAGCGGCCCTAAAACCGTCAAAAGCGGCGACTGCTTCGCAGCCGATCGGGGATAAATCCCCTCGCCACAGGGTTAAGTGAACGTCATTACGGCTTTGGCCGGGTTTTTTTATGCTTTTGATTTATCGGATCGTTTCCACGCTCTGCGCGGGAGCGGTCAAGAAAGGCAAGAGATCGCAGCCTTCGGCAGCTCCTACAGGGAGACGGGTTTTTCCGTCGCCAGCAAACACAGGAAATTTTCTTCCGGCCCCTCAAGTTGCAGGCGCAAACTACCGACACAGTACAAATAGAGCTGACACTCCAGACAGCTGCCTGTCGGCAATTGCCACAGGCAAAATATCCCCGGGCTCGATTGTCCCTTTGACTGCCAACACGGGAATGCCAATACTCATGGCAACTTGACGGTACCCGCACGGAACAAGGAATACCCCTTTGAAGCTGGAACTCAAGAACAGCTTGTCGGTGAAGTTGCTCCGGGTCGTGCTCCTGTCGGCATTGATCGTCGGCGTGGTCTTGAGCTGTGCCCAGATCGTTTTCGATGCCTACAAGACCCGCCAGGCGGTGGCCGGCGATGCACAACGGATCCTCGACATGTTCCGCGACCCGTCCACTCAGGCTGTCTACAGCCTGGACCGGGAAATGGGCATGCAGGTGATCGAAGGCCTGTTCCAGGACGACGCCGTGCGCCAGGCTTCCATCGGCCATCCCAACGAGCCGATGCTCGCGCAGAAAACCCGTGAGCTGCAGCAGTCCGACAGTCGCTGGCTGACCGACCTGATCCTCGGCCAGGAGCGTACCTTCACCACACAACTGGTCGGTCGCGGCCCCTACAGCGAATATTACGGCGACCTGAGCATCACCCTCGACACCGCCACCTATGGCGAGAGTTTCATCGTCAGTTCGGTGATCATTTTCATTTCCGGCGTCCTGCGCGCCATGGCCCTGGGGCTGGTGCTGTATCTGGTCTATCACTGGCTGCTGACCCGCCCGCTGTCGCGGATCATCGAGCACCTGACCGAAATCAATCCCGATCGCCCCAGCGAACACAAGATTCCGCAGATCAAGGGCCACGAAAAAAACGAACTCGGGATCTGGATCAACACCGCCAACCAGTTGCTCGAATCCATCGAACGCAACACCCATCTGCGCCACGAAGCAGAAAACAGCCTGCTGCGCATGGCCCAGTACGACTTCCTCACCGGTCTGCCCAACCGCCAGCAACTGCAGCAGCAACTGGACCGGATTCTGGTGGACGCCGGCAAATTGCAACGCCGGGTCGCGGTGCTGTGCGTGGGCCTGGATGATTTCAAAGGGATCAACGAACAGTTCAGCTACCAGACCGGCGACCAGTTGTTGCTGGCCCTGGCCGATCGCCTGCGTGCCCACAGCGGTCGCCTCGGCGCTCTCGCCCGCCTGGGGGGCGACCAGTTCGCGCTGGTGCAGGCCGATATCGAGCAACCTTACGAAGCGGCGGAACTGGCGCAGAGCATCCTCGACGATCTGGAAGCGGCGTTTGCCCTCGACCATCAGGAAATCCGCCTGCGCGCGACCATCGGCATCACCCTGTTCCCCGAAGACGGCGACAGCACCGAGAAGCTGTTGCAGAAGGCCGAGCAGACCATGACGCTGGCCAAGACCCGCTCGCGCAACCGCTATCAGTTCTACATCGCCAGCGTCGACAGCGAGATGCGCCGCCGACGCGAACTGGAAAAGGACCTGCGCGACGCCTTGATTCGCGACCAGTTCTATCTGGTCTATCAGCCACAGATCAGCTACCGCGATCACCGCGTGGTCGGGGTCGAAGCGTTGATTCGCTGGCAGCATCCGGAACACGGTCTGGTGCCGCCGGACCTGTTCATTCCGCTGGCCGAGCAGAACGGCACGATCATCGCCATCGGCGAATGGGTGCTCGATCAGGCCTGCAAGCAATTGCGCGAATGGCATGATCAGGGCTTCGCCGACCTGCGCATGGCGGTCAACCTGTCCACCGTGCAACTGCACCACGCCGAACTGCCCCGGGTGGTCAACAACCTGCTGCAGATCTATCGTCTGCCGCCGCGCAGCCTGGAGCTGGAAGTCACCGAGACCGGCCTGATGGAAGACATCAGCACCGCCGCCCAGCACCTCCTGAGCCTGCGTCGTTCCGGAGCGCTGATCGCCATTGATGACTTCGGCACCGGCTATTCCTCGCTGAGCTACCTGAAAAGCCTGCCACTGGACAAGATCAAGATCGACAAGAGCTTCGTCCAGGATCTGCTGGATGACGACGACGATGCGACCATCGTTCGGGCGATCATTCAACTGGGCAAGAGCCTTGGCATGCAGGTGATTGCCGAGGGCGTGGAAACCGCCGAGCAGGAGTCGTACATCATTTCCGAAGGCTGTCACGAAGGTCAGGGTTACCACTACAGCAAGCCGCTGCCAGCGCGGGAATTGAGCGCGTATCTCAAGCAGGCCCAGCGTAGCAACGCGGCCATTTTATAAAGGCAAAAGATCGCAGCCTGCGGCAGCTCCTACAGGGATAGCCCGTTCCTGGTTGCGATTTTTGATCGGCGTGAATAAGAAATATTTCCAGCCACAGCCCTTTACACATAATGCGAAAGATTTGCATTATGTCGCAGCTTTGCGCACCCCCGCGCCCTGTCCATTCCATTACCGAAGCAGGATGTTCGCCATGATTCGTATGCCTCTGGCTACCGCCAGTCTGCTGGCCATCGCCATTTCCCTCGCCGGTTGCGGCGAAGGCAAAGACAAGGCTGCCGCCCCGGCCACGCCAACACCGGCCGCCAGCACTGCTGCTGCAACCGCACCAGCCGCTGCCGGCAAAGTCGATGAAGCCGCCGCCAAGGCTGTGGTCGCGCACTACGCCGACATGGTCTTCGCCGTCTACAGCGATGCCGAATCCACCGCGAAAACCCTGCAGACCGCCGTCGACGCATTCCTCGCCAAACCGAACGCCGACACCCTGAAAGCCGCCCGCGCTGCCTGGGTCGCCGCCCGCGTGCCTTACCTGCAGAGCGAAGTGTTCCGCTTCGGCAACACCATCATCGACGACTGGGAAGGTCAGGTGAACGCCTGGCCGCTGGACGAAGGTCTGATCGACTACGTCGACAAATCCTACGAGCACGCGCTGGGTAACCCGGGCGCCACTGCCAACATCATCGCCAACACTGAAGTACAGGTCGGCGAAGACAAGGTCGATGTCAAAGACATCACCCCGGAAAAACTCGCCAGCCTCAACGAGCTGGGCGGTTCCGAAGCCAACGTTGCCACCGGCTACCACGCCATCGAATTCCTGCTCTGGGGCCAGGACCTGAACGGCACCGGCCCGGGCGCCGGCAACCGTCCGGCGTCGGACTACCTGGAAGGCGCAGGCGCCACCGGCGGTCACAACGATCGTCGCCGTGCCTACCTGAAAGCGGTGACCCAACTGCTGGTCAGCGACCTTGAAGAAATGGTCGGCAACTGGAAGCCGAACGTGGCCGACAACTACCGCGCCACCCTCGAAGCCGAACCGGCTGAAAGCGGTCTGCGCAAGATGCTGTTTGGCATGGGCAGCCTGTCCCTGGGTGAACTGGCGGGCGAGCGCATGAAGGTTTCCCTGGAAGCCAACTCGCCGGAAGACGAACAGGATTGCTTCAGCGACAACACCCACAACTCGCACTTCTACGATGCCAAAGGCATCCGTAACGTGTACCTGGGCGAGTACACCCGCGTTGACGGCAGCAAGATAACCGGCGCCAGCCTGTCGTCGCTGGTGGCCAAGGCCGACCCGGCTGCCGACACCGCGCTGAAAGCCGATCTGGCTGCCACCGAAGCCAAGATCCAGGTCATGGTCGATCACGCCAACAAGGGTGAGCACTACGACCAGCTGATCGCCGCCGGCAACACCGCCGGCAACCAGATCGTGCGCGACGCCATCGCCGCCCTGGTCAAGCAGACCGGTTCGATCGAAGCCGCTGCCGGCAAACTGGGCATCAGCGACCTGAACCCGGACAACGCTGATCACGAGTTCTGATCAACGCTGGCTGCACAAGAAGGCGACCTCCGGGTCGCCTTTTTCATGCCTGCCTTTTGCGGTTGTGCTGATGGCCCCATCGCTGGCAAGCCAGCTCCCACAGTGACCGGTGGCGGGCACAGATTTTACAAACACTCGAAATCCTGTGGGAGCTGGCTTGCCAGCGATAGGACCACCTCGGTCTCCAGTGAAACCCTGCCACAAATCAAGCAAACGATAATTCCTCTTATTCAAATTCCCCTGCCCTGTTAGACTTTGCGCCTTTGTTTTCGCCCGTCCGCAGGATGTCTGATGCCCTCGCTGCCCCTTCGCTTGTCCGCACTGTTTCTGGCCCTGGGCCTAAGTGCCTGCGATGACGCCCCGCGCTTTACCAAGGCTGAGCCCGGTGAAGCGCGTTCGGGTGGGGCGACGACCGTGCGCAAGACCGATCAGAATGCGTTTTCCCTGCCCTCGGCCAATCTGCCGCCGTCGCGCCGGGTCGATTTCAGTGTCGGCAACAGCTTCTTCCGCAGCCCGTGGGTGATCGCGCCGTCCACCACCACCGCCCGCGATGGCCTCGGCCCGTTGTTCAACACCAATGCCTGCCAGAACTGCCACATCAAGGACGGTCGCGGTCATCCGCCCGCCCCGGATGCGGCGAACGCGGTGTCGATGCTGGTGCGCCTGTCGATTCCTGATTCGCCGGCCTTTGCCAAACTCATCGAACAGGCCGGGGTAGTGCCGGAACCGGTCTACGGCGGGCAGTTCCAGGACATGGCCGTGCCCGGCGTCACCCCGGAAGGCAAGGTCCGCGTCGAATACACCCCGGTACCGGTGCGCTTCAAGGACGGCACTGAGGTGGAGTTGCGCAAACCGCTTCTGCAATTCACCCAACTGGGCTACGGCCCGATGCACCCGGACACGCGTTTCTCGGCCCGCGTCGCGCCGCCAATGATCGGCCTCGGCCTGCTCGAAGCCATCCCGGGAGCGGCAATCCTCGCCAACGCCGCCGCGCAAGCCAAAGACAACAACGGCATCCATGGTCGAGCGAATCAGGTCTGGGATGACGCGCAACAGAAGACCGTGATGGGCCGGTTCGGCTGGAAAGCCGGGCAGCCGAACCTCAATCAACAGAATGTTCACGCGTTTTCCGGGGACATGGGCCTGACCACCAGCCTGCGGCCGTTCGATGATTGCACCGACGCGCAAACCGCCTGCAAACAGGCGCCCAACGGCAACGGCGCGGATGGCGAGCCGGAAGTCAGCGACAACATCCTGCGCCTGGTGCTGTTCTATACGCGCAACCTCGCGGTGCCGGCACGCCGTGGGGTCAACGACGCGCAAGTGCTGGCCGGCAAGAATCTGTTTTTCCAGGCCGGCTGTCAGTCGTGCCACACCCCGCAATACACCACCGCCGCCAACGCCGCCGAACCGGAACTGGCCAATCAGGTGATTCGCCCGTACAGCGATCTGCTGCTGCATGACATGGGCGACGGTCTGGCCGATAACCGCACTGAATTCCAGGCCTCCGGCCGCGATTGGCGCACCCCGCCGTTATGGGGGATCGGCCTGACCCAGGCGGTCAGTGGTCATACACAGTTTTTGCACGACGGCCGCGCCCGCAACCTGCTCGAAGCCGTGCTCTGGCATGGCGGCGAAGCACAGCAGGCGCAGCAACAGGTTTTGTCTTTCAACGCCGAACAGCGTGCTGAGCTGCTGGCGTTCTTGAACTCACTTTAAACACTTAAAAGAATCGGGAGCCCGACATGTTCCGTCCCAAGCTACTGTTCACCAGCCTTGCCGCATTGGCACTCGGCGCCTGCTCGCCGCAGGATCCGCAAGCGGTCACCTCGGCAGCCATCGCCAAATCGGTGATCCTGCCGACCTACACCCGCTGGGTCGAGGCCGACAGGCAACTGGCCGTCAGCGCCCTCGCCTACTGCCAGGGCAAGGAGACTCTGGAAACCGCCCGCGCCGACTTCCTGCATGCGCAGAAAGCCTGGGCCGAGCTGCAGCCATTGCTGATCGGGCCGCTGGCCGAGGGCAACCGTTCGTGGCAGGTGCAGTTCTGGCCGGACAAGAAGAACCTCGTCGGCCGTCAGGTCGAGCAACTGGTCGTCGCCCAGCCGCAGATCGATGCCGCCGCCCTGGCCAAATCGAGTGTGGTGGTTCAGGGTCTGTCGGCTTACGAATACATCCTGTTCGATGAAAAACCGGACGTCGCCAACGCCGAGCAGAAAGCCAAGTACTGCCCACTGCTGATCGCCATTGGCGAGCGTCAGAAGCAACTGGCCGAAGAGATTCTGCAAAGCTGGAACAACACCGACGGCATGCTCGCGCAGATGAGCAAGTTCCCGAACCAGCGTTACGCCGACTCCCACGAAGCGATCGCCGATTTGCTGCGGGTGCAGGTCACCGCCCTCGACACCCTGAAGAAAAAGCTCGGCACGCCGATGGGCCGCCAGAGCAAAGGCGTGCCGCAGCCGTTCCAGGCGGATGCCTGGCGCAGCCAGTCGTCGCTGACCGCGCTGGAAGCCAGCCTCGCCGCGGCCAAAACCGTCTGGGAAGGCGTCGACAACAAAGGCCTGCGCGGTCTGTTGCCGGCCGAGCAGAAACCGTTGGCGGACAAGATCGACGCCGCCTACGCCGCGTCGCTGAAACTGTTCGACAGCAGCCAGCGCTCGCTGACCGAAATGCTCGCTGACGACGCCGGTCGCCAGCAGCTCAACGATCTCTATGACAGCCTCAACGTCGTCCATCGCCTGCACGAAGGCGAACTGGCCAAGGCGCTGGGCATTCAACTGGGCTTCAACGCCAACGACGGTGACTGATGAGGGCAAGTGCCATGCTGCGACGCCAGGCTCTGACTTTAGGTAGTTTGCTGCTGGGAGCAGTGACACTGGGCGGCTGGACGCTGTTCAAGCGCAAGGATCAGAGCCCGTTGCTGCTCTCGGCGCGCGATGACACCGATGGCAAGCACTATGCCGTCGGTTATCGGCTGGACGGCAGCCGGGTGTTCGCCACCGAGGTCGGCCAGCGCTGTCACGACATCATCAACCACCCGACGCTGCCGATTGCGCTGTTCGTCGCCCGCCGTCCGGGCACCGAAAGCTATCTGATCGACCTGCGCGACGGCACTTTGCTGCAAAACGTGACGTCGCAGCCGAACCGGCATTTCTACGGGCACGCGGTGGTGCACAAGGACGGTGAATACCTGTACGCCACCGAGAACGACACCCGCGATCCGGGCCGCGGCCTGCTTGGCGTGTACAAGTTTGAAGGCGAGCGGCTGGTGCACACCGGCGAGATTTCCACCCATGGCCTCGGCCCGCATCAGGTGTCATGGATGCCCGATGGCGAAACCCTGGTGGTGGCCAACGGCGGGATTCGTACCGAGGCGGAAAGCCGCGTCGACATGAACCTCGACGCCATGGAGCCGAGCCTGGTGCTGATGCAGCGCGACGGTACCCTGCTGAGCAAGGAAAACCTGGTCCAGCAGATGAACAGCGTGCGTCACCTGGGGATTGCCAGCGACGGCACCATCGTCGCCGGGCAGCAATTCATGGGGCCGTCCCATGAGCGCTCCGAACTGTTGGCGATCAAGCGTCCGGGCCTGCCGTTCGTGGCGTTCCCGGTGCCGGAGCATCAGTTGCAGTCGATGGGGCATTACACCGCCAGCGTCGCCGTGCACAGCGAACTGCGTCTGGTGGCGCTGACCGCACCGCGTGGCAACCGGTTCTTCATCTGGGACCTGGACAGCGGCGAAGTGCGCCTCGACGCCCCGCTGCCCGATTGCGCCGGCGTCGGTGCGGTGCAGGACGGTTTTGTCGTGACCTCGGGTCAGGGCCGTTGCCGCTACTACGATTGCCGCCAGGATGAACTGCTGGCCAAACCGCTGGATCTGCCGGCGGGGCTGTGGGACAACCATCTGCATTTGATGGCCTGACTCCTCTCCCCCGTGGCGAGGGGATTCATCCCCGATGGGTGGCGAAGCCACCCCAAAACCTGCAACCGCGGCCTGTCGATCAGCTCCTGCAGGATCCTTTGCGACTGCTGCGCAGCCGATCGGGGATAAATCCCCTCACCACAAGGTTTCTCCTTCATACCCTGCAAACACTGTCAGTTGGAATCCGCACCTGACTCGGAGTAATGTGCCCGACTGTCTCACCTGATTTATCCAAGGAACTGGAACTATGCTGCGTCGCCGCATGCTGATCATGTTGGGTGTTGTCTTGCTGATCGTCCTGATTTTGGGCGGGTACAAAGCCTTTTCGATCTACACCATGATCCAGGGCTTTTCCAAACCGAAACCGCCGATCAGTGTCGCCGTGGCCAGTGCCACCGAACAGCCGTGGCAGATGCGGCTGCCCACCGTCGGCTCGTTGAAGGCGCTGCAAGGCGTCGAGCTGAGCCTGGAAGTCGCCGGTACCGTTACCGAACTCAAATTCGAATCCGGACAGAAGGTCAAGGCCGGGCAACCGTTGCTGCAACTCGACAGCGCGGTCGAATCCGCCCTGCTGGAAACCGCCAGGGCCGACCTCGGTCTGGCGCAACTGGACTTCGGCCGTGGCAGTCAGTTGATCGACAGCCGCGCCATCTCCAAAGGGGAATACGACCGGCTCTCGGCGGTGCTGCAAAAGGAACGGGCCACGGTCAATCAGCTCAACGCAGCACTGGCGAAAAAACGCATGGTCGCGCCGTTCAGCGGCACCATCGGCATCCGCCATGTCGACATCGGCGACTACCTGGCCAGCGGCACCAAAATCGCCACCCTGCAGGACCTGAGCAGCCTTTACGCCGACTTCTACGTACCCGAGCAATCGATCCCGAAACTGGCGATCGGCCAACCGGTGCAGATCAGTGTCGCGGCCTATCCCGGGCAGAACTTCCCCGGCGCCATCAGCGCGATCAACCCGATTGTCGAAAGCACCACGCGCAATATTCTGGTGCGCGCCACCCTGGCCAACCCCGACGGCAAGTTGCTGCCGGGCATGTTCGCCAGCCTTGAGGTGTTGCTGCCCGATCCGCAGAAACACATCGTGGTGCCGGAAAGCGCGGTCACCTACACCCTGTACGGCAACTCGCTGTACGTGGTCGGGCAAAAGAAGGCCGAGGACGGCAGCGTCGAAAAAGACGACAAGGGCCAGCCGGTACTGATTGCCGAACGGCGCTTCATCGAGACCGGCGAACGCCGCGATGGCCTGGTGATGATCAACAAAGGCGTGCAAAACGGCGAACAGGTGGTGACCGCCGGCCAGATCAAACTGGACAACGGCGCGCACATTGCCATCAGCGACGACAAGACTCTCGGCGAGCAGAACAGTCCGCCTCGCGCCGACTGATCAAGGAATCCCCATGGCTTTTACCGATCCGTTCATCCGCCGTCCGGTGCTCGCCACCGTGGTCAGCCTGCTGATTGTGCTGCTGGGCTTTCAAGCCTGGAGCAAACTGCCGCTGCGCCAATATCCGCAAATGGAAAACGCCCTGATCACGGTGACCACCGCCTACCCCGGGGCCAACGCCGAGACCATTCAGGGCTACATCACCCAGCCGATGCAGCAGAGCCTGGCGAGTGCCGAAGGCATCGATTACATGACCTCGGTCAGCCGGCAGAACTTCTCGGTGATTTCGATTTACGCGCGCATCGGGGCCAACACCGACCGCCTGTTCACCGAACTGCTGGCCAAGGCCAACGAGGTGAAAAACAAGCTGCCGCAGGACGCCGAAGACCCGGTGCTGAGCAAGGAGTCGGCCGACGCCTCGGCGCTGATGTACATCAGCTTCTTCAGCAAGGACTTGAGCAACCCGCAGATCACCGACTACCTGTCGCGGGTGATCCAGCCAAAACTGGCGACCCTGCCGGGCATGGCCGAGGCGGAAATTCTCGGCAATCAGGTATTCGCCATGCGCCTGTGGCTCGACCCGGTGAAGCTCGCCGGTTTCGGCCTCAGCGCCAGCGACGTGACCAACGCCGTGCGCCAGTACAACTTCCTCTCCGCCGCCGGCGAGGTGAAGGGCGAGTACGTGGTCACCAGCATCAACGCCAACACCGAGCTCAAATCCGCCGAAGCCTTCGCCGCGATTCCGCTCAAGGTCAGTGGTGACAGCCGGGTGCTGCTCAGTGATGTCGCACGCGTGGAGATGGGTGCGGAAAACTACGATTCGATCAGCTCGTTCGGCGGCACGCCGTCGGTGTACATCGGCATCAAGGCTACGCCCGGGGCCAACCCGCTGGATGTGATCCGCGAAGTGCGCAAGCTGATGCCGGAACTCGAGGCCCAGTTGCCGCCCAACCTCAAGAGCGAAATCGCCTACGACGCCACCCTGTTCATTCAGGCCTCGATCGACGAAGTGGTGAAAACCCTGTTCGAAGCGGTGCTGATCGTGATCGTGGTGGTGTTCCTGTTCCTTGGTGCACTGCGCTCGGTGGTGATCCCGGTGGTGACCATACCGTTGTCGATGATCGGCGTGATGTTCTTCATGCAGATGATGGGCTACTCGATCAACCTGCTGACCCTGCTGGCGATGGTTCTGGCCATCGGGCTGGTGGTGGATGACGCGATTGTCGTGGTGGAGAACATCCATCGCCATATCGAGGAAGGCAAGTCGCCGCTGGAGGCCGCCCTCGAAGGTGCGCGGGAAATCGCCATGCCGGTGGTGTCGATGACCATAACCCTGGCAGCGGTGTATGCACCGATCGGTTTCCTCACCGGGCTGACCGGGGCCTTGTTCAAGGAATTCGCCCTGACCCTGGCCGGCGCCGTGGTGATTTCCGGGGTCGTCGCGCTGACCCTGTCGCCGATGATGTGCGCCCTGCTGCTGCGTCACGAGGAAAACCCCAGTGGCCTGGCGCATCGCCTCGACCGCATCTTCGACGGTCTTAAACGCCGCTATCAGAGCGTGTTGCACGGCACACTCGACACCCGCCCGGTGGTGCTGGTGTTTGCGGTGATCGTGCTCTGTTTGATTCCGGTGTTCCTCAAGTTCACCAAGTCGGAACTGGCGCCGGATGAGGACCAGGGCATCATTTTCATGATGGCCAGCGCGCCGCAGCCAACCAACCTCGATTACCTGAACACCTACACCGACGAGTTCATCAAGATCTTCAAGGAGTTCCCGGAGTACTACTCTTCGTTCCAGATCAACGGCTACAACGGTGTGCAATCGGGCATCGGCGGCTTCCTGCTCAAACCCTGGAACGAACGCAGCCGCACGCAGATGCAGATCCTGCCTGAGGTGCAGGGCAAACTCGGCGCGATCCCGGGCCTGCAGATCTTCGGTTTCAACCTGCCCTCCCTGCCTGGTACCGGTGAAGGCTTGCCGTTCGAATTCGTGGTCAACACCGCCAATGACTACGAACTGCTGTTGCAAGTGGCCGAGCGGATCAAGAAGCGCGCCATGGAGTCGGGCAAGTTCGCCTTCGTCGACCTCGACCTGGCCTTCGACAAGCCGGAAGTGGTGGTCGACATCGACCGCGCCAAGGCCGCACAGATGGGCGTATCGATGCAGGATCTGGGCGGCACCCTGGCGACGTTGCTGGGTGAGGCGGAAATCAATCGGTTCACCATCGAAGGCCGCAGCTACAAGGTGATTGCCCAGGTCGAGCGGCCGTTTCGCGAAAACCCCGGCTGGCTGAATAATTACTACGTGAAAAACGACCAGGGCGAGCTGCTGCCACTGTCGACCCTGATCAAGGTCAGCGACCGGGCGCGACCGCGACAGCTCAATCAGTTCCAGCAACTCAACGCCGCGAAGATCTCCGGATTCCCGTTGGTCAGCATGGGTGAAGCCATCGATACGGTATTGCAGATCGCCCGCGAAGAAGCGCCCGCCGGTTTTGCTTTCGACTACGGTGGCGCCTCGCGTCAGTACGTGCAGGAAGGCAGCGCCCTGTGGGTAACTTTCGCCCTGGCGCTGGCGATCATTTTCCTGGTGCTGGCGGCGCAGTTCGAAAGTTTTCGCGATCCGCTGGTGATTCTGGTGACGGTGCCGCTGTCGATCTGCGGGGCATTGATTCCGCTGTTCCTCGGCTGGTCGAGCATGAACATCTACACCCAGGTCGGGCTGGTGACGCTGATCGGCCTGATCAGCAAACACGGGATCCTGATCGTCGAGTTCGCCAACCAGCTGCGCAAGGACAAAGGCCTGACTGCGCGCGAAGCGGTCGAGGAAGCGGCGGCAATCCGTTTGCGCCCGGTGCTGATGACCACAGCGGCGATGGTGTTCGGCATGGTGCCGCTGATTCTGGCGACCGGTGCCGGTGCGGTCAGCCGGTTCGATATCGGTATGGTGATTGCCACCGGGATGTCGATCGGCACCTTGTTTACGCTGTTTGTGCTGCCGTGTATCTACACGCTGCTGGCAAAGCCCGATCCGCAAGAAACCACATAACCCCTGTGGGAGCGGGCTTGCTCGCGAAGGCGGTGTGTCAGGTAACAACTATGTCGTCTGACACACCGCCTTCGCGAGCAAGCCCGCTCCCACAGGGGACGGTGTGATCCCGAAGACACGCCATAAAAAAAGGCCTCGCATCTGCGAGGCCTTTTATTTTGGCTTCAATCGGTTCAACTTTGCGGCCTCATCCCTTGAGAAAGTCCGAACATGAACAGCAACAAATCATGATCGGGTTTAGTCGCCACGGAGGCTTTCGCCACCCGTGGTACTGCGCAGTGTGCATCGCCCGTAGTGGCTCCGATCACCTGCATGCGGGGCTGCTCCCAGGCAGCCACCGCCAATGAAGCAACTGCCAAGGCGCCAACCAAAAACAAACCTCGTGCAATTTCGAGTTTCATCGCTATAAACCTTTGATAGCGCTGCCAAACGCCGTCTCGTAAAAGTAGACGAGTTTTTTCCAGTCGGTGTCGCTGAACGACGAATGGCGACGCAATTGCTTCATATCATGGGAGGCCGCGCGATAAGCGGTCAGACGCTGGCGGCATTTTTCCAGGTCGATCAATGCCACTTCGACCTGCGCCGCATCGCCCTCGCCGGTCACCCGAACGAATACGTGTTTGATGTAGATACAGCTATGTTGCCAGCGGCCCTTGTGCATACGTGCGAGGTTTTCCGCGAGGTCTTTGAGGACGCGTTCATAGACGGCTTCACCGTATTGCGCACGACCGCCAGCGGCTTCCCACTTTTCCAGCTCGTCGAAACCGTCCAGCGACTTGGTCACCAGCAGCGCTCGCCATTTGTATTGCGGATCAGGCTGCGCACCGCAGAAGACGATTTGCGGTACCCGCACGCCGAGACGGCTGACACCGGTCAGGGCATCCAGCTCACGCAATACCGTTGGACGGCCGAAAGGATGCAGCCAACTGCGGTAGATATGCCCGGTCTGACGCTTGGCATATAGCAACTGTCCATCACTGCCCACCACTCGTTGCACACCACTTTCCCCACCCCGGCGAACGTTGGGCTCTTCCACCCATTCACCGCGCTGGTTCCAGTAGTAGTCGAAGCGATCCTTGGGAGCGACTTCCGTTTCTGCTGCTATTTGCACCGCCATCCTGTTACCTCTTGCGTAATACGTAAACCCGCCACATGGCATAGAGCGGAATAAAGTCCAGTTGTTCCTGAATGCGAAAACCTGCTTCTTCGAATTCTTTTTCCACAGTTTCGGCCGGTAACACAAAGCGGTTCTGGTAACCCTCCTGCCCACGGCGTTTCTCGGCGCGCTTGCGTTTCCAGGCTTTGAAATTACCGTCTACCCATAACGAAATGATCACGCTGTCACGGGTGACACGCTCGAATTCGCGCAAAATCGCCCGCCGGTGCTCGGCCTCACCGATGTGATGCAGCAAACGCATGCAGAAAATGCTGTCGACAGCGTTATCCGGCAAGGCAATGTCGAACGCTGAGGTGTGCAAGGGCTGTACCCGCTTCACCACATCGGCCGGTTGCGACTGCATTGCGGTGTTGATCATCGACTCGGAATTGTCCGCGCCAATGATCACCCGGTTGGGTTTTTCCGCCAGCAACGGCCAGAAACGTCCGGCGCCGCATGGCAGGTCAAGCACCAGCCCTGGCTCGCCGGCCAACGTCAGCGCCTTGCGGGCCAGTTGCTCGTCGCGCCAATGAGACAACCGACGACCGAGACCGTCCTGATGCTTGCGCAAATATTTTTGCGCATGCTGGTCATCGTACTTTTCGGAAAAATCGAGCTTGATCGGTCGGCTCATCATCGGGACTCCTGAATAACTGATGCCCCTACCATAGGTAATGGCATGTCAGCGTCAGGTCGTCCCTTTGTGAAAATTACGTCAGGTAAACCTGCAAACTATTACAGGGTTTTACAGGGAGAAAGCAATAGCGCGGGGCCATCAATGCTGTTCAGCGCGGCCCCAGCGTCACTTCAAAGCGGCAGCCGTTGGGCTGCATGGTGCTCAACGTCACCTCCCAACCCTGGTTTTCGCAGATCCGCTGCACCAGCGACAAGCCCAACCCCAAGCCTTCGCCGCGCTTTTCATTGCCACGCACAAAGGGCTGGAACATCGCTTCACGTTTTTCCTCGGGGATGCCGACCCCGGAATCCTCGACGACAAAGCCGTTGTCATTCAGGGTCAGGCGAATGAAGCCCTGCTCGGTGTAGTGACAGGCGTTGCGCAGCAGATTGCCCATGACCGCGCTGAGCAGCGTGGCATTGAAGCGGGTATCCGGCGGATGGCCCGGCTCGTACAGCAGGCGCAGGCCTTTGGCCTCGATGGGGCCGCGCCAGATGCTCAACAGGCCATCGGCCACTTGAGAGATATTCTGCTGCGGCGCGGACCCGGCGTCCTCACGCTGGGCGCGGGCAAGCATCAGGAATGTCTGCACCAGCTCGCGCATTTCCTCGCTGGCCCGGGCGATACGCTCGACCTGAGCCCGGCCGCGCTGGTCCAGCGCCGGATTCTCCAGGAGCAATTCGCAGGAGCTGGCCAACACCATCAACGGCGTGCGCAGTTCGTGACTGACGTCGCTGGTGAACAGTCGCTCGCGGGTCAATGCCTGACGCAATCGCCCCAGCGTGGCGTCGAACGCCACCGCCAGTTCGCCGACTTCGTCAGCCGCATAATCCGGGGCCAGTGGCGGTGCCAGACCGAGCAACTGGTCGCGGTGCCGCACTTGCCGTGCCAGGCGCACTACCGGCGCCATGACCTTGCGCGCCAGCACCCAGCCGAGGAACACCGCCAGCGCCAGGCTGAGCACGAAGCCCACCAGCACCACGGCGAACAGGATGCGCTCACGCTCTTCGAAATCGCTTTGATCCTGCAGCAGCACATAACGACGACCGTCGACGACCTCAACCATCGCGTGATACGACAGCTGTTCGCGGAACACTTCGTGGAAACCCGCATCGAGATGGCGCAGGTCCTTGGGCAGCTCGAAATCCCCCGGGCCGCCGCTGAAGTAGAACAACTGATCCGGTTCCGGACGATGGCTCCAGTCCGAGACATTGTCCATCAGCAGCAGGCGCTGCAGATCGCCGCCCAGCCCGGCCGAAATCAGTTTCTCCTCGACCAGGTGCACGGTCGCCACAATGCCCATGGCAAAGGCCCCGGCCACCAGCGCACTCATCAACGCAAAGGCGATGATGATCCGCTGGGAAAGGCTTTGCTTAAACTCCATCTCGCCCCTCGGCCAGGCGATAGCCCACGCCGTGCACGGTCTGCAACAACGGTTTGGCGAAAGGCTTGTCGATCACCTGACGCAATTGGTGGACGTGGCTGCGCAAGCTGTCGCTGTCCGGGCAGTCATCGCCCCACAACGCTTCTTCGAGAATTTCCCGACGCAGCACGTGCGGGCTCTTCTGCATCAGCACCGCTAGCAGTTTCAGGCCGACCGGGTTGAGCTTGAGCAGCTTGCCCTCGCGGGTCACTTCGAGGGTGTCGAGGTCGTAGCTCAGGTCGCCGACCTGCAGCGCGCGACGTCCGCCGCCCTGGGTACGGCGCATGACCGCCTCGACCCGCGCTGCCAGTTCGGACAACGCGAATGGCTTGACCAGATAATCATCGGCGCCGGACTTGAAGCCTTGCAGGCGGTCGTCGAGTTGATCACGAGCGGTGAGCATGATCACCGGCGTGTCGCGCCGGGCATCTTCGCGCAGGCGCTTGCACAGGGTGTAGCCGTCGATCCCCGGCAGCATGATGTCGAGCACGATCAGGTCGTAATGCTCGGTGGCAGCCAGATGCAGGCCCGACAAGCCGTCCTGGGCGCAATCGACGGTGTAGCCTTTGAGTCCCAGGTAATCGGCCAGGTTGGCCAGGATATCGCGGTTGTCTTCGACCAATAGAATTCGCATTGGCATTCCTCCGTACAGTAACGGCCATCGTGGCCCGCGCAGCTTAAGGCCAACACGGTTTGAGAGCTAGGCCGTCACGCGCCCAATTCTGATCGCCCGGGCAAATTGAATACCTAACAAAGTTTTCACAATCGATTCACAACCTGAATACAGCGGTGGCCGGAGACTCGCGCGTCATTGATATCAGGAAATCGAGACAATGGACTCTTTGAAGACCGCGCCGATGCGCTTTCTGCTGCTGATCACCGGCGTCTGGCTGGTAATTTTTCTTCTGACCCGAGCGGTTTTGCTGCTGACGCACCTGGATGAGGCCGGTGGTTTTGCCCTTTCCGTGTTCGGTATCGGCGCGCTCTATGACCTGGGGTTTCTTGCCTACGCGGCCCTGCCGCTGGGCCTGTACCTGCTGCTGTGCCCGCCGGGCCTGTGGCGCCGTCGCGGGCATCGCGGCTTCCTGCGTGTGCTGCTGACCGTCAGCCTGTTCGCCATGCTGTTCGTGGCGGTGGCCGAATGGCTGTTCTGGGACGAATTCGGCGTGCGCTTCAACTTCATCGCCGTCGACTACCTGGTGTATTCCGACGAGGTGCTGAACAACGTCCTCGAGTCGTACCCGATCGGCAAACTGCTGAGCCTTCTCGGGGTGCTGGCCGTGGTCATCAGCGTTGCCCTGCGCAAGCCGTTCAACACCGCCATGAATGCCCCGCTGCCGCCTTTGCGCACCCGTCTGCTCAACGCCTTGGGGCTGTTGATCGTTGCGGGCCTGAGCCTGCAACTGCTCAGCCAGGACGCCCCGCGCGCCCAGGGTGGCAACGCTTACCAGAACGAACTGGCGAGCAACGGTCCGTATCAGTTCTTCGCGGCGTTCCGTAACAATGAGCTGGACTACGCGCAGTTCTACAAGAGCCTGCCAGCGGAAAAGGTCGCCGGTCAGATCCGTGCCGAGCTCAATGAAAGCAACGCCCGCTTCATCGGCCAGGACCCGCAGGACATCCGCCGGGTGATCGACAATCCAGGCACCGCGCGCAAACCGAACATTGTGCTGGTGACCATCGAAAGCCTGAGCGCCAAGTACCTGGGCAGTAACGGTGACGGCCGCAACCTGACGCCCAACCTCGACGCCTTGCGCAAGCAGAGCCTGTACTTCAACAACTTCTACGCCACTGGCACCCGCACCGACCGCGGTCTGGAAGCCATCACCCTGGCTATCCCGCCGACGCCCGGCCGTTCGATCGTCAAGCGCATCGGCCGTGAAAGCGGTTTCGCCAGCCTCGGCCAACAGCTGAGTGCCGTTGGCTACGACAGCGTGTTCGTCTACGGCGGACGCGGTTATTTCGATAACATGAACGCGTTCTTCAGCGGCAACGGCTATCGCGTCGTCGACCAGAGCAGCGTCGATGAAGCCGAGATCCACTTCAAGAACGCCTGGGGCATGGCCGACGAGGATCTGTATCGTCAGACGCTGAAACTGGCCGATGCCGATTACGCCAAGCAGCAACCGTTCCTGCTGCAGTTGATGACTACCTCCAACCACCGGCCTTACACCTATCCGGACAACCGGATCGACATCAAGTCCGGCAACGGCCGTGATGGCGCGGTGAAGTACACCGACTACGCGATTGGTCAGTTCCTCGAGCAGGCGCGGCAGAAACCGTGGTTCGACAACACGATCTTCATTTTCGTCGCCGACCACACCGCGGGCAGCGCCGGCAAAGAAGACTTGCCGATCACCAACTATCAGATTCCGCTGTTCATCTACGCGCCGAAAATGATCGAGGCTCGCGAAAGCGCGCAACTGGCCAGCCAGATCGACTTGGCTCCGACGCTGCTGGGCTTGCTCAATCTGGACTACACCTCGACATTCTTCGGGCGCAACCTGTTGCAGGACAATCCGCTGCCACCGCGCGTGGTGGTCGGCAACTACCAGCATCTTGGCCTGTTCGACGGCAAGGATCTGGCGATCCTCAGTCCGCGCCAGGGCTTGCGCCGTCACGACGATGCGCTGACCGAGAGCCGTGAGTCGCGGGTCAGCAGCGACGATCCGCTGATCAGCCGGGCGATCACCTATTACCAGACCGCCAGTTACGGTTTCAAACAGCAGTTGTTGAGCTGGAAAACCCCCGACAACGCTGCGCAAGTCAGCGACCGTTAACAGAAACGCCCCGGGCTGATGCACCGGGGCGTTTTCCTTTATTCAGGATTGGCTCATGTCATCATCCGCTGTACATCACTCTTCCCGCCCCCTCAATTGGTGGTTTTGCCTGGGCATTCCTGCTGCGGCGGCGATCATCCTGGTGCTGCTGGAACTGACCGATCTGGACATGGCTCTGGCCCGAGTGTTTTATGATCCGGTCGCTGGCGATTTCATCGGGCGCTACAGTTTCTTCCTTGAGGACATCGTTCATGATCGCGCCAAGGAAGCGGTGATCGTATTTTCGGTGTTGGCGATACTCGGCTTCATCGGGGCATTTTTTCTGCAACGGCTCAAACCATTCAAGCGTGAACTGGGCTGCCTGGTGCTGTCACTCGGCCTCGCCACCTCATTCGTCAGCCCGCTGAAAACAATCACCGCCGTGCAGTGCCCGTGGAGTCTGGAGCAGTTCGGCGGTCACGAAACTTATAGCAAATTGCTGCAGCCTCGCCCGCCGACCGACAAACCCGGCCGCTGCTGGCCCGGCGGCCACGCCTCTACCGGCTTCAGCCTGTTTGCGCTGTTCTTCGTGCTGCGCGACCGGCGCCCGCGTCTTGCACGCCAGGCGTTGGTCTTTGCCGTCGCACTGGGTTCGGTGTTTTCGATCAGCCGAATGATGCAGGGCGCGCATTTCTTCTCGCACAACGTGTGGACGGCGATCTTCTGCTGGCTGATTTGCCTGGGGTCGTATTACTGGCTGCTGTATCGCCCGGCAGTGAAGACAGAGGCGGTCAAGGCACAACCCGCTACTACCTGATTGAAGTTCGAAAGATCGCAGCCTTCGGCAGCGCCTGCAGGCTCATCGATCTCGCAGAGGCTGTCGAAGGCTGCGAGTTTTTGCCTTTTGATCGTTCCTGAGGCAATAAAAAACCCCGCCTGCTCATCGCAGGCGGGGTTTTTCGTTTCGGGGTAAGGCTGGCTTACATCATGCCGCCCATGCCACCCATGCCGCCCATGTCTGGCATACCGCCGCCAGCTGCACCTTCTTTCTTCGGTGCATCAGCAACAGCAGCTTCGGTGGTCAGGATCAGACCGCCGATCGACGCTGCAGCCTGCAGAGCGGAACGGGTTACCTTGGTTGGGTCCAGGATGCCCATTTCGATCATGTCGCCGTATTCGCCGGAAGCAGCGTTGTAACCGAAGTTACCTTTGCCGTTCTTCACTTCGTTGACGACTACGCTTGGCTCGTCACCGGAGTTGGCAGCGATCTGACGCAGCGGCGCTTCAACAGCGCGACGCAGCACAGCGATACCGACGTTCTGGTCAGCGTTGTCGCCGGTCAGTTGGGTCAGCGCTTCCAGAGCACGGATCAGCGCAACGCCACCGCCAGGTACCACGCCTTCTTCAACGGCTGCACGGGTAGCGTGCAGGGCGTCTTCAACGCGGGCCTTCTTCTCTTTCATTTCAACTTCGGAACCAGCACCAACCTTGATCACTGCTACGCCGCCGGACAGCTTGGCCAGACGCTCTTGCAGTTTTTCACGGTCGTAGTCCGAGGAAGTTTCGGCAACCTGGGCACGGATCTGAGCGATACGCGCTTCGATGTCGCCCTGTACGCCAGCACCGTCAACGATGATGGTGTTTTCCTTGGACAGGGTGACACGCTTGGCGTTACCCAGGTGTTCCAGAGTGGTGCTTTCCAGGCTCAGGCCGATCTCTTCGGAGATCACGGTACCGCCGGTCAGAACGGCGATGTCCTGCAGCATGGCCTTGCGACGGTCGCCGAAGCCTGGCGCCTTGACGGCTGCGACTTTGACGATGCCACGCATGTTGTTCACCACCAGAGTCGCCAGGGCTTCGCCTTCAACGTCTTCGGCAACGATCAGCAGTGGGCGGCCGGCTTTGGCAACGGCTTCCAGCACTGGCAGCATTTCGCGGATGTTCGAGATCTTCTTGTCGACCAGCAGGATCAGCGGGCCGTCGAGCTCGGCGACCATGGTGTCCGGCTTGTTGACGAAGTACGGGGACAGGTAGCCACGGTCGAACTGCATGCCTTCTACAACCGACAGTTCGTTTTCCAGGCCCGAGCCTTCTTCGACGGTGATCACGCCTTCTTTACCGACTTTTTCCATGGCTTCGGCAATGATGTCGCCGATGGAGTTGTCGGAGTTGGCGGAGATGGTGCCGACCTGAGCGATCGCCTTGGTGTCAGCGCATGGCTTGGACAGGGCTTTGAGCTCTTTGACGATGGCGATGGTCGCTTTGTCGATACCGCGCTTCAGGTCCATCGGGTTCATGCCGGCAGCGACGGCTTTCAGGCCTTCGTTGACGATCGACTGAGCCAGAACGGTGGCAGTGGTAGTACCGTCACCGGCGTCATCGTTGGCACGGGAGGCAACGTCTTTGACCAGCTGCGCGCCCATGTTTTCGAAGCGATCTTCGAGTTCGATTTCCTTGGCGACGGAAACGCCGTCCTTGGTGATGGTCGGAGCGCCGAAGCTCTTCTCGAGAATCACGTTACGGCCTTTTGGGCCCAGGGTCGCTTTTACCGCGTCAGCCAGAACGTTGACGCCTTTGAGCATCTTGGAGCGAGCGGCATCGCCGAACTTAACTTCTTTAGCAGCCATGATCGATATTCCTTAAATACTGTGTAGTAACGGGAAAATGAACGGGGGGTATCAGCCTTCGATAACAGCGAGGATTTCGTTCTCGCCCATTACCAGCAGGTCTTCACCGTCGACTTTCACTGTGTTGCTGCCGGAGTAAGGACCGAACACAACCTTGTCGCCTTCCTTCACGGAGAGTGCACGCACTTCACCGTTTTCCAGAGCTTTGCCCGGGCCTACAGCGAGAATCACACCGTGGTTGGCCTTTTCAGCAGCCGAACCTGGCAGGACGATACCGCCAGCGGTTTTCTTTTCTTCTTCGCTGCGACGGATGACGACGCGGTCATGCAGAGGACGAAGCTTCATTGTCGATCTCTCCTAATTGTGGTTTTCATCGGCCGGTGTAGTCCCGGCGGGTTTAACAAATCCGGCCTGCGCCGGTTGCGATTCGGCGAGCGAACCGCGGAAGTCTGTCCGGCTCGAATGCCGGAAACCTTTCGGTGACCGATACATAAGGGCGCACAAGCTGATTACAAGGGCAGGGACAGAAAATTTTTCATCAATCTGCCCCTTGAATGCCGCGCATACAGAAACGGCACCCGAAGGTGCCGTTTCTGTGCAGGGATTATTTGCTGTCGCGATGTTCGAACTCGCCTTCGATGACATCACCTTCACGACCCAGCGGCTGGCGCGGGGCAGGACCACCACGGGGTTGCAGGTCGTCGGCGAACGCGCGTTGGCGCATGGCCTGTGCTTCGGCGCGCTGGCGCATCTTGTTCGCCAGCAGGCGACGAGTGAACGGCAGCAGCATCACCAGACCGACCACGTCGCTGATGAAACCCGGCAGGATCAACAGACCGCCGGCCAGCGCCAGCATCAGGCCTTCCAGCATGGTTTGCGCGGGCAGTTCACCGCGATTCAGGCTTTCACGGGCACGCAGGGCCGTGGCCAGACCGGCGATGCGCAGCACGAACACGCCGAACATCGAGCCGAGAATGATCAGCAGCAGGGCCGGGAAAAACCCGATTGCCCCTGCCACTTTGACGAATACGAACAGCTCCAGCACCGGAAACAGCAGAAAGAGCAACAAAAAAGGGCGCATCAAAGATTCCTCAACGCAAGAAATGCCTTGCAGTAAGCCTTAGATGACGTCGCCCTTTCGTGAATTCAAGCATCGGCCACTGCATTTTTTGGCCAGACCTCGGCGTGAGCCAGAGAAACCAAGGCTTCGCGCACTTGTATCGGCGTATGACAAGGTGCTTGAAACGGCAACCAGTGCAGCGCCTGACCGATGCGCAGGTGCATGCCTTCGCTGTCGATGCCGGCCAGTTGCGCCGGCACCGTTTGCGGCAGACCGGCCAATTCCACGTAGTGGGCGATGGCCTTGGCGTGATCGCTGTTCATGTGCTCGACCATGCTGATTTCGGCCTTGCCGGAGAACGGGTTGGCTAACGTCAGTTGATCGACCCAGTGGATCGCGCCGAAACCGCCGATGTAGCGATGACGTACCGGCTTGAGCACCCAGAAGTCGAAATCGTGGGCCTTGTGGTAATTCTGCGAATCGGGGAAATAACGGTAGTAGCGCTCGGCAGCGGCGTCGATGGCGACCGGGTCTTCGAGCTTCTGCGCCTCGGCCAGATAAGTCAGGCGACCAACAGCTTGTATGTCGTCGGCGTCCCGCTCGCCCACCAGCAGTGAACATTTCGCGTCCTTTTGCAGGTTGTGGGTGTGCTGGGCGATGCGGCTGATCAGGATCAGCGGGCGGCCCTGCTCGTCCAGGCAATACGGCACCACCGAGCCGAAAGGGAAACCGGGCATCGCTTTGGAGTGGGTGGACAATACGCCACGGTATTCCTTGAGAAGCAATTCTCGGGCATTCTTGGCCGCGTCAACGCTCAATTTATGACTCCTTAAATGGATTCCGTCGAAAAAACGGACAGGCACCTGGGGATAAGTCCCGGTTACGCCATAGGGCTATGCTCATGTGCAATCTGGCTGCGGCCGGTTCAGATCGGGCGTCGCCGATAACAAAAACTCAGACCGGCTATCGGGGCATGCGCAATGCAACTTAACGACAAAGTAATCATTATCACCGGCGGTTGCCAGGGTTTGGGCCGCTCCATGGCCGAGTATTTCGCCGGCAAGGGCGCGAAGCTGGCGCTGGTCGATTTGAACCAGGAAAAACTCGACGACGCGGTGGCAGCCTGCAAGGCCAAAGGCGTCGAGGCGCGCAGCTACCTGTGCAACGTGGCCAATGAGGAACAGGTCGAGCACATGGTCACCCAGGTGGCCGAAGATTTCGGCGCGATCCACGGGCTGATCAACAATGCCGGGATCCTGCGTGACGGCCTGCTGCTCAAGGTCAAGGACGGCGAAATGACCAAAATGAGCCTGGCCCAGTGGCAGGCGGTGATCGACGTCAACCTGACCGGGGTGTTTCTCTGCACCCGCGAAGTCGCGGCAAAAATGGTCGAGCTGAAGACCAGCGGCGCGATCATCAATATTTCGTCGATCTCCCGCGCCGGCAACGTCGGCCAGACCAACTACTCCGCCGCCAAGGCCGGCGTGGCAGCCGCCACCGTGACCTGGGCCAAGGAGCTGGCGCGTTACGGAATTCGCGTGGCGGGCATTGCTCCGGGCTTTATCGAAACCGAGATGACCCTGGGCATGAAGCCCGAAGCGCTGGAGAAAATGACTTCGGGCATTCCGCTCAAGCGCATGGGCAAGCCGGAAGAAATCGCCCACTCGGCGGCGTATATCTTCGAGAACGACTACTACACCGGGCGGATTCTGGAGATGGATGGCGGGTTGCGGATCTAAAGCAAGATCAAAAGATCGCAGCCTGCGGCAGCTCCTACACAGAGCTTTTCTGTAGGAGTTGCCGCAGGCTGCGATCTTTTAACGGGCGACGCCAATCAATCGTCGCTGATGCTGATATTCGGCATCGCCGGCGTCGCCGCTTCCTGCAACACAATGCGCGCGCCAACATGGCGGGCCAGTTCCTGATAGACCATGGCGATCTGGCTGTCCGGCTCGGCGATCACCGTTGGCTTGCCGCCATCGGCCTGCTCGCGGATCAGCATCGACAACGGCAGCGAGGCCAGCAGTTCGACGCCGTATTGAGTCGCCAGCTTCTCGCCACCGCCCTCACCGAAAAGATGTTCGGCATGTCCGCAGTTCGAGCAGATGTGCACCGCCATGTTTTCCACCACGCCGAGCACCGGAATGCTGACCTTGCGGAACATTTCCACGCCTTTGCGCGCGTCGAGCAGCGCCAGATCCTGCGGAGTGGTGACGATCACCGCACCGGCCACCGGGACTTTCTGCGCCAGGGTCAGCTGAATGTCGCCGGTGCCTGGCGGCATGTCGATCACCAGATAATCCAGATCGCCCCATGCGGTTTGCGTAACCAGTTGCAGCAGCGCGCCGGAGACCATCGGCCCGCGCCAGACCATCGGCGTGTTGTCGTCGGTGAGGAACGCCATCGACATGACTTCGACACCATGGGCCTTGAGCGGCACAAACCACTTCTGATCCTTGACCTCCGGACGGGTGCGCTCGGGGATGCCGAACATGATGCCCTGGCTCGGGCCATAAATATCGGCGTCGAGAATACCGACCTTGGCACCTTCGCGGGCCAGGGCCAGCGCGAGGTTGGCAGCGGTGGTCGATTTGCCTACGCCGCCCTTGCCGGAAGCCACCGCGACCACGTTCTTGACGTTGGCCAGCCCGGGAATCTGCGCCTGAGCCTTGTGCGCGGCGATCACGCTGTTGATCTCGACTTTCGCCGCGGTCACGCCATCGAGGTTTTCGATGGCCAGTTGCAGCAGTTGCGCCCAGCCGCTCTTGAACAGACCGGCGGCGTAACCGATTTCCAGTTGTACCTTGACGCGGTCGCCATCGATCTCGATGTGCTTCACGCAACCGGCGCTGACCGGGTCCTGATTCAGGTAGGGGTCGGTGTATTGGCTGAGGACGGCTTCCACCGCTGCGCGAGTGACGGCGCTCATGGGCAACTCCGATAACAAGACTGGGAAAAGATGGCGGGTATCGTACGCCGGACATCGATTTGAGGCGAACAGATTGCTTGAGCTGGAAAAACTTTGTGGTGAGGGGATTTATCCCCGATCAGCTGCGCAGCAGTCGTGAAACCATTGAATGCGGTGCGCCTGATGTACTGATGCTTCTGGTTTCAGGGCGGCTTCGCCACCCATCGGGGATAAATCCCCTCGCCACACCGGCCCAGTCGCATGAAAAGGTTGCACAGGCTCGAATCGAGTGACTGGCGCATCCGGAAACAGGCGCACAGGGTGAAAAATATGCGCCGCCGCTTTATAGTGGCCGACCTCCGTTTCATCAAGTAGCGAAGCCCCCATGTCCGAACCACGCAAGATCCTCGTCACCAGCGCCCTGCCCTATGCCAACGGTTCGATTCACCTTGGCCATATGCTGGAATACATCCAGACCGATATGTGGGTGCGCTTCCAGAAGCATCGCGGCAACCAGTGCATTTATGTCTGCGCCGACGACGCCCACGGTTCGGCGATCATGCTGCGCGCGGAAAAGGAAGGCATTACTCCGGAACAACTGATCGCCAACGTGCAGGCTGAACACAGCGCCGACTTTGCCGATTTCCTGGTCGACTTCGACAATTTCCACTCCACTCACGCCGAAGAAAACCGTGAGCTGTCGAGCCAGATCTACCTGAAACTGCGTGACGCCGGGCACATTGCCACGCGCTCGATCACCCAGTATTTCGACCCGGAAAAGAAAATGTTCCTGGCCGACCGCTTCATCAAGGGCACCTGCCCGAAATGCGGCACTGAAGACCAGTACGGCGACAACTGCGAAAAATGCGGTGCGACCTACGCCCCGACCGATCTGAAGGATCCGAAGTCGGCCATCTCCGGCGCCACCCCGGTGCTCAAGGATTCCCAGCACTTCTTCTTCAAACTGCCGGATTTCCAACAGATGCTGCAGACCTGGACCCGTAGCGGCACCCTGCAGGACGCCGTGGCCAACAAGATCGCCGAGTGGCTGGACGCCGGCCTGCAGCAGTGGGACATCTCCCGCGATGCGCCGTACTTCGGTTTCGAGATCCCGGACGAGCCGGGCAAGTATTTCTACGTGTGGCTGGATGCGCCGATCGGCTACATGGCCAGCTTCAAGAACCTCTGCAACCGCACACCGGAGCTGGACTTCGACGCATTCTGGGGCAAAGACTCCACTGCCGAGCTGTACCACTTCATCGGCAAGGACATCGTCAATTTCCACGCGCTGTTCTGGCCAGCGATGCTTGAAGGCGCCGGTTTCCGCAAACCGACCGGGATCAACGTGCATGGCTACCTGACCGTCAACGGTCAGAAGATGTCCAAGTCCCGTGGCACCTTCATCAAGGCCCGCACTTACCTGGATCACCTGTCGCCGGAATACCTGCGCTACTACTACGCGGCCAAACTGGGCCGTGGCGTCGATGACCTCGACCTGAACCTCGAAGACTTCGTGCAGAAGGTCAACTCCGACCTGGTCGGCAAAGTGGTCAACATCGCCAGCCGTTGCGCCGGTTTCATCCACAAGGGCAACGGTGGCCTGCTGGTCGACAACAACGCCGCGCCAGAGCTGAGCGAAGCGTTCCTCGCTGCGGCACCGAGCATCGCCGACGCCTATGAAGCGCGCGATTTCGCCCGTGCCATGCGTGAAACCATGGCCCTGGCCGACCGCGCCAATGCCTGGATCGCCGACAAGGCGCCGTGGTCGCTGAACAAGCAGGAAGGCAAGCAGGATGAAGTCCAGGCGATCTGCGCCACCGGCATCAACCTGTTCCGCCAGTTGGTGATTTTCCTCAAGCCAGTGCTGCCGTTGCTGGCCGCCGACGCCGAGGCGTTCCTCAACGTCGCCCCGCTGACCTGGAACGACCACACCAGCCTGCTGGCCAACCACCAGTTGAACGAATTCAAACCGTTGATGACCCGCATCGACCCGGTAAAAGTCCAGGCCATGACCGACGCCTCGAAAGAAGACCTGACTGCCAGCCAGACTGACACCGGTGCTGCCACGCCTGCAGGCAACGGTGAACTGGCCAAGGATCCGCTGTCGCCGGAAATCGACTTCGACACCTTCGCCGCCGTCGATCTGCGCGTGGCGCTGATCGTCAAGGCTGAACATGTCGAAGGCGCGGACAAACTGCTGCGCCTGACCCTGGACATCGGTGACGAGCAGCGCAACGTGTTCTCCGGAATCAAGAGCGCGTACCCGGACCCGTCGAAACTCGACGGTCGCCTGACCATGATGATCGCCAACCTAAAGCCACGGAAAATGAAGTTCGGCATCTCCGAAGGCATGGTGATGGCAGCCGGCCCCGGCGGTGAAGAAATTTACCTGCTGAGCCCGGACAGCGGCGCCAAGCCGGGTCAACGCATCAAGTAAGGCCCAGCGCTGAAACGATCCCACAGGCATGTTCTGCAGGCCTGTGGGATTTTTCATATCTGGCCCACCGTTCGCGGGTACCGGATAATGCTGACCTCAACTGACACCCGCCCGTTGCCGCCGGTAAAACCATGACCGAACTTGCGCTTACGCTGATCAGTGCCGCCCTGCTCAACAACTTCGTGTTGCACTGGCCGCTGGGCGTCGATCCGCTGCTGGCAGGCAGTCGACGCCAGGTGCATGCGTTGGGCCTGGCGACGGCGTGCCTGATGCTGAGCGTGGGCGTCATCGGTTACCTGCTCTGGCAATGGCTGTTGGTGCCACTTCAATTACAGGCGCTGCAGCTGTTTGTATTTCTGCCGTTCAGTGTGCTGCTGATCGCGCCGCTGCTGAAATGGCTGGCGCGGGCGCTGCCCGACTGGCCCTTCGACGGCTTGTGGCCGCTGTTGCTCGGCAATGCCGGCGCCTTGGGGCTGGCCTTGCTCAATGCGCAAGATGATCGCGGACTGCTGCAGGCAACAGCGCTGAGCCTTGGCGCCGGGCTGGGTTTCTGGCTGGTGCTGAGCCTGTTCAGCGACTTGCGTGAACGCACGGCCGACAACGACATTCCCCTGCCCTTTCGTGGCCTGCCGATCGACCTGATCGGCGCCGGACTGATCGCAGTGATTTTTCTCGGATTCAGTGGACTGATCAAAACATGAGTCTGATTCAACTCATCGATGCCCTCCTGCCGCAGACTCAATGCGGCAAATGCGGCCACCCCGGCTGCAAGCCGTATGCGCAAGGCATCGTCGATGGCGAACCGATCAACAAGTGCCCGCCCGGCGGTGACGAAACCATCGCCGCCCTGGCCGAACTGCTGAAAGTGCCGGCGCTGGAACTGGACGTCAGCCGGGGTTCGGCACCGCCACAAGTGGCATACATCCGCGAAGCCGAGTGCATCGGCTGCACCAAGTGCATTCAGGCCTGCCCGATCGACGCGATCGTCGGCGCGGCAAAACTGATGCACACCGTGCTGATTGACGAATGCACCGGATGCGACCTGTGCGTGGCGCCTTGCCCGGTGGATTGCATCGAGATGCATCCGCTGCCGCTCGGCACCTTGCCGGTGGTCGGTGGCCTGGCGTCGAGTGAGGAAGAACGGCAGGCGCGCAACGCCAAACGTGATCATGCGCGCCAACGCTTCGAACGCCGCAACGCCCGCCTGCAACGCGAAGAGCAACACAAACAGGCGGAGCGCGAAGCCCGGGCGCAACGGGCTGCGCAATCGGCGGTAACAGCCCTCGATCCGGTGCAGGCAGCTCTGGAGCGGGTACGCGCACAGAAAGTCGCGACCACCGACGCCGTGCTGAAAAAAGCCAGGATCGACGTCGCCATGAGCCGTGCGCAATTGCACAAATCGCTGAAAGCGTTCGGCCATCCGCCGACGTTTGAGCAGCAGTCGCAACTGATCGTGTTGCAACAGCAGTTCGAAGCGGCTGAACAGGCGCTGGCGAAACTCGAAAGCGCTGCTCCGGCTAACCCGGCGACTCCTGCCGCGCCTGCGGCAAAGGACGCCGACCTGAAACGGGCGAAAATCCAGTTGGCCATGCGCCGCGCCGAACTGAAAAAGGCCCAGACTGCCGAAGCGCCCCCAGAGCAGCTCGCCACGCTGCAACAGGCCCTGCGTGACGCCGAGCAGGCGCTGCACACCGCCGAGGCGGCCAGCGAGCAACCGGCACCTGAGCTGGTGCGGGTGGAAAAGCGCCCGATCGACAGTCAGCTGCGCCAGTTGAAAACCGAGCTGGCCTACGCCCGCGCCGAACTGAGCAAACTCGAACGCCGCGCCGATACACCCAGCGACGTCCTCGAAAAAGCCCGCGCCCGACTGGAAGACGCCGAGCGTCAGGTACTTGACCATGTTGCCCCGTGAAGCATCGGACGAGCGTCTGCTACAGGCGATGAGGTGGGTGCTGCTCGCCACCCTGCCGGGGCTGCTGACGTTGTTCTGGCTATACGGCTGGGGCGTATTGCTCAATCTGTTGTTGGCGGTAGCCACCGCGTTACTGGTCGAGGCTGGCGTCAGCCGACTTCGCCTGCAGCTGCTGCAACCTGCGCTGAGCGACGGCAGCGCGCTGGTCAGCGCCACCTTGCTGGCGGTTGCCCTGCCGCCCTATTGCCCGTGGTGGCTGACCGTGACGGCCATTGCATCCGGTCTGCTGTTCGGCAAGCACTTGTACGGCGGTGTCGGCAAGAATCCGTTCAACCCGGCCATGCTCGGTTTTGCGCTGGCGATGCTGCTGTTTCCACAACCGATGACCCACTGGCCGGCGCATGGCATGAATCTGTGGGCGAGTTTTACGCACGTCTTCAATGTCGGTCAGGCGCCGGACGCTTGGGCGCAGGCCACGGCGCTGGACAGCCTGCGGGTCAATAAAAGCCTGACCATGGAAGAACTGTTCGCCACCAACCCGGCATTCGGCCGGTTTGGCGGGCGTGGCGTGGAATGGGTCAATCTGGCATTTCTCGCGGGTGGGCTGCTGCTGTTGCAGCGGCGGGTGATCGGCTGGCATGCACCGGTCGGCATGCTGGGCAGCCTGTTTGTCGTCAGCCTGCTGTGCTGGAACGGTTCGGGCTCCGACTCCCACGGTTCGCCGCTGTTTCATCTGCTGAGCGGCGCTACCATGCTCGGAGCGTTTTTCATCATCACCGAACCGGTGTCCGGGGCCAAAAGCCCGATGGCCAGGCTGTTGTTTGGTATCGGTGTGGGACTGCTGACTTACCTGATCCGCGCCTGGGGCGGTTATCCCGACGGCGTTGCATTTGCCGTGTTGCTGATGAATCTCTGTGTGCCGGCGCTGGAGCGTTTTGCCGCCGCTCGTCAAGCTCAGGTGATTCCATGAAACGTGCGGCCTCGGTCATCACGCTGGTGCTGATCGCCAGCGTCGGTGTCTGCGTGACTTATGTGCTGCAACGCAGCAGTGCCGAGCAAATTGTCTTCGAACAACGGCTGCTCGACAGTCGCCGACTGCTGGATGTGCTCGTGGCCGACAGCTACGACAATCAACCGCTGGAACAGCCACTGGCATTAACGGACATGACGTTGAGCCATAGCTCGCTGCTGGCGGGTTACCGCGCCAGCAAAGCCGGGCAACCGGTGGCGGTGTTGTTACGCACGCAGACCGAGGGCTATGCCGGTGCCATCGAGCTATTGATCGCGATTGATACCAGCGGCCGACTGCTGGGGGTGAAAACCCTGCGGCAAAACGAGACCCCGGCACTCGGCGGGCCTGTCGGCGACTGGCCGAATGACTGGCTGGCCGGGTTCAGCGGAAAATCACGCAGTGCACCCGATGACGCAGGCTGGGCATTGAAAAAGGATCAGGGACAGTTCGATCAACTGGCGGGAGCGACCGTCACCTCCCGCGCCACCGTGAATGCCATTCATGACGCCCTGCGCTATTTTGATCAGCACCGCGCAATTCTGCTGGGAAGCGCACCATGAGCCGGCCAACGCAGATGAGCAATTCCTTGCTGCTGGCATTGCTGCTGGGCACCAGCACCACCTTGACCGGTGCGCTGGGCATGCTGTTGATGTCGAGTGTAGTGGTGACGGTTTACGCGGTGTGCAGGGGTCCACTGCTTTCACGACTGTCTGGCCGCGGTGCGTGGCTGGCCAGCCTGTTGCTGGCCGCGACGCTGACCAGTTGCGCCAATATCCTCGCGCAGCGCTGGGCGTTGCAATGGCAGCAGTCACTTGGAATCTATGGCGGACTGATTGGTTTGCAGTGCGTGGTGCTGGAATACAATGGATTCTTTCGTCAGACGCTCAGCGAGCGCCTGAAGTTTTTTGCCGTGTCGAGCGGGCTGCTGCTGGTACTGGCTGCTTCGCGTGAGCTGCTCGGTCAGGGTCATCTCGGTCATGGTCTGTCAGAGCACTGGCAAGGTCTGGCCCTGTTCAGTGACGGGCTGCACCTGATGACCCTGGTGCCCGGCGCCTTCATCTTATCGGGGCTGCTGCTGGCCGCGCACCAGGCCTGGACTCGCTCGAACGCACCTTCCAAGGAAAATCATCATCCATGAATGCCGCAAAACGCCTTGAAATCTTTCGCAGGCTGCATGAAGACAATCCCGAGCCGAAAACCGAACTGGCCTACTCCTCGCCTTTCGAACTGCTGATTGCGGTGATTCTCTCCGCGCAATCGACAGACGTCGGCGTGAACAAGGCCACGGCCAAGCTGTTCCCGGTGGCCAATACCCCGGCGGCGATTCATGCGCTGGGCGTCGAAGGGCTGTCCGAATACATCAAGACCATCGGCCTCTACAACAGCAAAGCCAAAAACGTGATCGAGACCTGCCGCATGCTGGTCGAACTGCACAATGGCGAGGTCCCGCAAACCCGTGAAGCGCTGGAAGCCTTGCCCGGTGTGGGCCGCAAGACCGCCAACGTGGTGCTCAATACCGCGTTTCGCCAATTGACCATGGCGGTCGACACGCACATTTTCCGCGTCAGCAACCGCACCGGTATCGCTCCGGGTAAAAACGTGGTTGAGGTGGAAAACAAGTTGATGAAATTTGTACCCAAAGACTACCTCTTGGACTCTCATCACTGGTTGATTTTGCACGGTCGATACGTGTGCCTCGCCCGCAAGCCGCGCTGTGGCAGCTGCCGGATCGAGGATTTGTGCGAGTACAAGCACAAAACCTCGGACGATTGACTGACTATCTGTTTTATCGATTCGTCGATTGAAAAAATCTTTTTTACCCGCAGCAGGAATATCGTTATAAGGGGCGCCAAAGGCAGTCTTAGCCTGGAGTTCACTCGATGACTGACAGCAAAGAACAACTGGATGTAGATGACGAATTCACCGTTGCGGAAACCGATGACGCCGAACCGGTAGTCGAAGTCGCCAAGACCAACCTGAGCAAACGCCGCACCATCGATAACCTGCTGGAGGAGCGCCGACTGCAAAAGCAATTGGCCGATTACGACTTTGATCTCTGACACTTGAAAGCCTCCCGAACCGGAGGCTTTTTTATTGTCTGAAGCGTCTGCGACCTGCTTCATCGACGATCATGCTCATCAGACAAGCCCATTGCGCTGGGCCAGCTCGATCAGGTCCACCAGCGACCGGGCGTTGAGCTTCAACAGCAGACGAGTCTTGTAGGTGCTGACTGTCTTGTTGCTGAGAAACATGCCATCGGCAATTTCCTTGTTGGTCTTGCCACGGGCCAACTGCTGCAAGACCATCATTTCCCGTCCGGAAAGACGATCCACCATATCCGACTCACTGGCATTACCGAGGGTGGTGCGCACGGTGTGCAGAGCCTGGTTCGGAAAATAGCTGTAACCGGACAGTACAGCCTTGATCGCACTGAGCAGTTCGGTCAGGTCCTGTTGTTTGCAGACATACCCCGCCGCTCCCGATTGCATGCAGCGCATCGAAAAGTGCCCCGGCGCCTGAGAAGTCAGCACCAGAACTTTCAATGGCATCGCTGTCGCATTCAGACGCGCAATAACTTCCAGACCATCAAGTTTCGGTATTCCAATATCCAGAATGACGATATCCGGCATCTGATCACGCGCCAGTTGTAACGCATCCACGCCATTATCCGTTTCTGCAATGACTTCGTAGCCATGCCGTTCCATCAGCATACGCACAGCAAGACGAATGACGGGATGATCATCCACGATCAGCACTTTATTCATGGGCAAGTCCAGTTTCGCTGTTCGAATTTTTAGAGCAGGCACAATAGCCCAGTCACTTGCGACATGGCACAAGAGAGTTCCCATACACTTGCAGCCAAAGACATTCCCTACAGAAAATCAAGACTATTCCTACAAAAAAACCAACACCAGAGATATCAGTCAGGCAGAGGCGATTCTTTGGCCACACTTTCAACAAGAAAATACTACATCTCCGGGGCCAGCACCGCACGCCCGCACGGTCGTCGATTCATAAACAACTAAAGAAATCGCGCAATATCAAATCAATGCCTGAAACAAGATACTTCTACCCAAGCGTTTATTTTTAATATAAAAAATAACACCAACAATATAATTTAAAGCCCCCCCACACACCCTCAAGCAACCAATGGAAAACACACTTAATGAGTAAAGACCATGATAAAAATCAAAAACAAAATCACCAACCCCATGACGGTTATTGCGATATTTGCATTTATTTCCGAATCGTCGGCAGCACTTTCATTACCCTTCCTTGATAATGATGAGCGGGAAATCTATATCTGGTTTCTGATCAGCTTTCCGTTTTACTTGCTGCTGCTGTTCTTCATGACGCTAAATTTTAACTACCGTTCACTGTATGCTCCCTCGGATTTCGACAAGGACGACAGCTTTTTAAAGATCGTTGATGAATTGAATCGCACCGGTGACAGCGTTTATCCGTCTGCCGCAGAAACTCCCAATACGTCATGGATCGAACACACCATTCAACTACCCAAACGCTTCGGCACGCTATGTGCGATTGACGTTCGCCCGATGATCAATGCACAGGCATTCAGCAAGCTGGCAGAACACCTGCCACGCCTCGGCAAGCACTCGGTGAGGCCCATCGTATTTCTGACCGATCCTGCCTCCGAGATTTTGCTCAGACAAATGATGCGCAGCTTTTTCAAACAATCAAAAAAAAGCGCACGAGGGGCACTGTTTATTGCTTACAACGTGAGCACGCAGAGCACCACGGAACTGGGGGAGGTTTGACAACCGAGCAGACGCCTGATGTGGACAATCAAGAACTACAGCAACCTTGTCATTGCGACTAACGCTGATGAAGCAAGGTCGAGAAACCACCGGACAAAAAAATGGCGGCTCTGTCACTGAGACAAGCCGCCATTTTCTTACAGGTCTGCGAAGCTTAGAACAGCTTGCGACCCTTGTTGGCTGCAATGCGCATGCGCAGCGCGTTGAGCTTGATGAAGCCCGCCGCGTCGGCCTGGTTGTAAGCACCACCGTCTTCTTCGAAGGTCGCGATGTTGGCATCGAACAGCGAATCGTCGGACTTGCGGCCGGTCACGATCACGTTGCCCTTGTACAGTTTCAGGCGAACCACACCGTTCACGTTGACCTGCGAAGCGTCGATCATCTGTTGCAGCATCAGACGCTCCGGGCTCCACCAGTAACCGGTGTAGATCAGGCTGGCGTACTTGGGCATCAACTCGTCCTTGAGGTGCGCGACTTCGCGGTCCAGGGTGATCGATTCGATGGCGCGGTGTGCACGCAGCATGATGGTGCCGCCCGGGGTTTCGTAGCAGCCACGGGACTTCATGCCGACGTAACGGTTCTCGACGATGTCGAGACGGCCGATACCGTGCGCACCGCCGATCTTGTTCAGCGTCGCCAGAACAGTGGCCGGGGTCATTTCGACGCCGTCCAGCGCAACGATATCGCCGTTGCGGTAGGTCAGTTCCAGATACTGCGGGGTGTCGGGAGCCTTCTCCGGGGAGACGGTCCAGCGCCACATGTCTTCTTCGTGCTCGGTCCAGGTGTCTTCCAGCACGCCGCCTTCATAGGAGATGTGCAGCAGGTTGGCATCCATCGAGTACGGGGATTTTTTCTTGCCGTGACGCTCGATCGGGATCGCATGCTTCTCGGCGTAGTCCATCAGCTTCTCGCGGGACAGCAGGTCCCACTCGCGCCATGGAGCAATCACTTTCACGCCAGGCTTGAGGGCGTAGGCGCCCAGTTCGAAACGCACCTGGTCGTTGCCCTTGCCGGTGGCGCCATGGGAAATGGCGTCAGCGCCGGTTTCGTTGGCGATTTCGATCAGGCGCTTGGCGATCAGCGGACGTGCGATGGAAGTACCCAGCAGGTACTCGCCTTCGTAAACGGTGTTGGCGCGGAACATCGGGAACACGAAATCGCGCACGAACTCTTCGCGCAGGTCATCGATGTAGATTTCTTTGACGCCCATGGCCTGGGCCTTGGCGCGGGCCGGCTCGACCTCTTCGCCTTGACCGAGATCAGCGGTGAAGGTCACCACTTCACAGTTATAAGTATCCTGCAGCCACTTGAGGATCACCGAAGTGTCCAGGCCGCCGGAATACGCCAGAACGACCTTGTTTACGTCCGCCATGCCATCACTCCACGGGGTTCTACGGAAAGCCGAGGAGTCTACCGCCCAAACGCGATAATTTACAGAGGCGCGACAGCTTAAGACGACAAAGCGACAGAATCTGTCGAGAGCGCGACGATGACCGGCGGGTCAGGAAGTTGTTGCTGCGGTGGCTGGCGTACTGGCCTGCGGTGCGGGAGCTGGCGCAGTCGTTGGCGCCACGCGTGCCAGTTTCACGCTGACCCGGCGATTCTTCGCCCGGTTCGCCGCGCTGTTGTTCGGCACCAGCGGGTACTGCTCGCCATGGAAGCGCACGGTGATCTGCGATTCGGCGATGCCGTTGGCCTTGAAGAAATCGACCACGGCCAGCGCACGGCGGCGCGACAGTTCACGGTTGGTCAGACGGTTGCCACTGTTGTCGGAGTAACCATCCAGCTCGATGTGATTGACCGTCGGATCGGCCTGCATGTACTCGAGCATCACTTGCAATCTGGCCTTGGCGGCGGCGTCCAGATCGGTGCCCTCGCCCGGGAAGCCGACCTGCGACTGTTTGACCTGGTCGAAATTCTGCGGCAGCAATTTCGCCACGCACGTCTGGTATTCGTTGAACGCTTTACTGAACCTGACCGGCAGCAGACGCACTTCGGACACTCTGCCATCGCCTGAGGCACGACGCACCACCGGGCTGCGACCGTCGAGCAAACCGCTGATCAGCCCGCCGGCCTGCGACTGCGAACTGTTGAACAGCACGTTGCCGGTGCCGATCCTGACGCTGCCCAGATTGATGTCGTTGCGCCCCGGCTGCCACGGCGCGGCCGCCGCGAGCAGGGTCGCCGAACCGCCGCCGAGCATGGCGTTGTAGGCATTCAGGCGAAAAATCGCCTGCTCGCCCGCCTTGCGCACGAACTGGCCCGAGCCGAAATCGGTGATCGGCTGGGTCAGACGGCACTCGAACTTGTCGCCCTCGACCGTCCACTCAATGTTCTCCAGACGAGTCTGGTAGGTGAGCGCCATCGCGGGGAGGCTGGCAAACACACTGAGCAAGGCTAAATATCGCTGGCGCACGGGAGGCTCCATTGGCTTGTGTAACACAAAGACCGATTCACACTATGTTTACGGCATACCTACGGGATATCGGAAGCTTCCTGCAAAACTTGATAGCGAGTGCCTGCAAGAGTCTTTTCCGGTAGCATTCCCCTCAGTTTGACCCGCCTGGAATCCCCTCATGTCCGACCGCCTGACCCTGCTGCGTCCCGACGACTGGCACATTCATCTTCGCGATGGTGCCGTGTTGACCAATACCGTTGCCGATGTAGCGCGCACCTTTGGCCGCGCCATCATCATGCCCAACCTGGTACCACCGGTGCGCAACGCCGCTGAAGCCGACGGCTATCGCCAGCGGATTCTCGCTGCCCGCCCGGCCGGCAGTCGCTTCGAACCGCTGATGGTGCTGTACCTAACCGACCGCACCCAGCCCGAAGAAATTCGTCAGGCCAAGGCCAGTGGTTTCGTGCACGCCGCCAAACTGTACCCGGCCGGCGCCACCACCAACTCCGATTCCGGGGTGACCAGCATCGACAAGATCTTCCCGGCGCTGGAAGCGATGGCCGAAGTCGGCATGCCGCTGCTGATCCACGGCGAAGTCACCCGTGGCGATGTCGACGTCTTCGACCGCGAAAAGATTTTCATCGATGAGCACATGCGCCGTGTGGTCGAGCGATTCCCGACGCTCAAAGTGGTGTTCGAACACATCACCACCGGCGACGCCGTGCAGTTCGTCAACGAGGCTTCGGCCAACGTCGGCGCGACCATCACCGCGCATCACCTGCTGTACAACCGCAACCACATGCTGGTGGGCGGGATCCGGCCGCACTTCTACTGCCTGCCGATCCTCAAGCGCAACACCCATCAGGAAGCCCTGCTCGATGCCGCCACCAGCGGCAGCGCCAAGTTCTTCCTCGGTACCGATTCGGCGCCGCACGCCCAGCATGCCAAGGAAGCCGCCTGCGGCTGTGCCGGCTGCTACACCGCGTACGCCGCCATCGAGCTGTATGCCGAAGCCTTCGAACAGCGCAATGCGCTGGACAAGCTCGAAGCGTTCGCCAGCCTCAACGGCCCGCGCTTCTACGGGCTGCCGGCCAACACCGATCGCATCACCCTGGTTCGCGAAGAGTGGACTGCCCCAACCAGCCTGCCATTTGGCGAGCTGACCGTTATCCCGCTGCGCGCCGGTGAAAAACTGCGCTGGCGCCTGCTGGAGGAACACGCGTGAGTGAAGACCATTTCGACGACGAACTGGACGGTCAAGGTGGCGGCGGCGGTTCCCGTCATCCGATGGCAGCGCGTTTTCGCGGCTACCTGCCGGTTGTTGTCGACGTAGAGACCGGTGGTTTCAACTCGGCCACCGACGCTCTGCTGGAGATTGCCGCGACCACCATCGCCATGGATGAAAAAGGTTTCGTTTACCCGGACCACACCTACTTCTTCCGTGTTGAGCCGTTCGAAGGCGCCAACGTCGAAGCGGCAGCGCTGGAGTTTACCGGGATCAAGCTCGATCACCCGCTGCGCATGGCTGTCAGTGAAGAAACCGCGCTGACCGACATTTTCCGCGGCGTGCGCAAGGCGCTGAAGGCCAATGGCTGCAAGCGGGCGATTCTGGTCGGCCACAACAGCAGCTTCGACCTGGGCTTCCTGAATGCCGCGGTGGCGCGTCTGGACATGAAGCGCAACCCGTTTCATCCGTTCTCCAGCTTCGACACCGCGACACTGGCGGGCCTGGCTTACGGTCAGACCGTACTGGCCAAAGCCTGTCAGGCCGCCGACATCGATTTCGATGGCCGTGAAGCGCACTCGGCACGTTACGACACCGAGAAGACTGCCGAGCTGTTCTGCGGCATCGTCAACCGCTGGAAGCAGATGGGCGGCTGGGAAGACTTCGACGACTGATCGTCGCCGGATAAATCCCGCGCATAAAAAAACCGGCCACATGGGCCGGTTTTTTTGTACCTCGCTTTCTGTACCTGAAGCGTGCGCCTTACAGGCCAGCAGCGTTCTCGGTCAGGTAAGCCGCAACGCCTTCTGGCGAAGCGTTCATGCCTTTGTCGCCTTTTTTCCAGTTGGCAGGGCAGACTTCGCCGTGCTCTTCGTGGAATTGCAGCGCGTCGACCAGACGGATCAGCTCTTCCATGTTACGGCCCAGCGGCAGGTCGTTGATGATCTGCGAGCGGACAACGCCCTTGTCGTCGATCAGGAACGCGCCACGGAAAGCCACGCCGCCTTCGGACTCAACGTCGTAGGCCTTGGCGATTTCGTGCTTCATGTCGGCAGCCATGGTGTATTTCACCTGGCCGATGCCGCCATTGTTGACCGGGGTGTTGCGCCAGGCGTTGTGGGTGAAGTGCGAGTCGATCGATACCGCGACCACTTCCACGTTGCGCGCCTTGAAGTCGTCCATGCGGTGGTCCAGAGCGATCAGCTCGGACGGGCAGACGAAGGTGAAGTCCAGTGGGTAGAAGAACACCAGACCGTATTTGCCTTTGATGGCCGAGGACAGGGTGAAGCTGTCAACGATCTCGCCATTGCCGAGTACGGCCGGGACGGTGAAGTCAGGGGCTTGTTTGCCTACGAGTACGCTCATGGAAATCTCCTGGTGAATAACTTGAAGTTCAGGCTCCGAGCCAGCCTGCCACCCTCAGGCGACAGCCCTGTGACACGAAACCTCTTCGCAAGGGCCGACCATCATACACCGGGTTTTTCGCCTGTCCTTAACGGTTTTTTGCCCACGGCGAACAAGCGGGCAGCATTCACGGGGCCAGGCAAACTGCCATTAAACACCGTTCGTCAGTCACCGGCGGTTCTAACGAAAACCGTTCAGAAAGCACTTTGACAATCATTCTCGTTAACATTAAGATCCATCGCAATTGAGTCACAACCAGCGACGGTTCTCACTTATGTATGTTTGTCTCTGCACTGGCGTCACCGACGGACAGATCCGCGAAGCGATCTATGAAGGTTGCTGCAGCTACAAAGAAGTCCGCCAGGCCACCGGCGTCGCCAGCCAGTGCGGCAAATGTGCCTGCCTGGCCAAGGAAGTGGTTCGCGAAACCCTGACCAAGCTGCAAACCGCCCAGGCTGCGATTCCCTACCCTGCAGAATTTACCGCAGCGTAATGGCCCCAATTTCAAAGAACCGGACTTATGTCCGGTTTTTTTATGCCTGAAATCAAACGCTTAGGTCCTAGACGCGGAACACAAACATTCTTATTCAGATTTAATTTCATTTATTATTCAATAACTTAGGTTTGACACTTATAAGTACCCGGCTCAAACTCCGCCTTATATACAGCTAATACAGGGCAGGACTCCCATCATGAAAGGCGACATTACAGTCATCCAGCATCTCAACAAGATCCTTGCCAATGAACTGGTCGCGATCAATCAGTACTTCCTGCATGCGCGCATGTATGAAGATTGGGGCCTGAACAAGCTGGGCAAGCACGAATACCACGAATCCATCGACGAGATGAAGCACGCGGACAAGCTGATCAAGCGCATCCTGTTCCTCGAAGGCCTGCCGAACGTGCAGGACCTGGGCAAGCTGCACATCGGCGAGCACACCCGGGAAATGCTCGAGTGCGATCTGCGTATCGAGAAGACCGGCCACGCTGATCTCAAAGCCGCCATCGCCCATTGCGAATCCGTTGGCGACTTTGGCAGCCGTGAACTGCTCGAAGACATTCTCGAGTCCGAAGAAGAACACATCGACTGGCTGGAAACCCAACTGGGCCTGATCGACAAGGTCGGTCTGGAGAACTATCTGCAATCGCAGATGGGCGAAGAGTAGGAGCTGCCGCAGGCTGCGATCTTTTGATTGCGCCGGCCACTCGCAGTCACTGTTCGAACATACAAAAAAGCCCCGCCCTCTTTCGAGTGGCGGGGCTTTTTATTGGCTGAAGATCAAAAGATCGCAGCCTCGTTTCACTCGACAGCTCCTACAGGAGACATCGCTGCCGAGTGAAGCCCGAATCAGGCTTCGGACTTGTTCGCAGCAGCCGCTTCGACAGCCGACTTGATGGTGCTTTGCAGCGAACCGTCTGCAGCCATCTCGGTCATGATGTCGCTGCCGCCGATCAGTTCACCGCCAACCCACAGTTGCGGGAAAGTCGGCCAGTTGGCGTACTTCGGCAGATTGGCGCGGATTTCCGGGTTCTGCAGGATGTCCACGTACGCAAACTTTTCGCCACACGCCATCACAGCCTGCGCAGCTTTCGCGGAGAAGCCGCACTGCGGGGCATTCGGCGAGCCTTTCATGTAAAGCAGAATGGTGTTGTTGGCAATCTGCTCTTTAATCGTTTCGATGATATCCATGGAGCACCTCGGCTGAACTTTCCGACTCATGGGTCGGCACGGTGACGCATTGTAACGGAATCCCGAGCGCGCTGCTCGGTCTCCCCGACGGTCATGTTCAGGCCGCCGCCACCGTGACCGGCACACCATTGAGCGCGGCATTGCCGGACAACTCATCGAGCTGGCATTCATCCGTCAGGTCGTTGGCGCTCGATCCCGGCTGGCTGCTGGCGATGGTCATCTGCACCCCCGGCCGCGCATGTCCCCAACCATGCGGCAGACTGACCACACCCTTCATCATGTCGAGGCTGCCAAGCACTTCCACCTCTATCTGCCCGACCCGCGAACTGACGCGTACCCGCTGACCATCGCTGAGTCCGCGACTGGCCAGATCATCCGGGTGCATCAGCAACTGATGGCGCGGCTTGCCCTTCACCAGACGGTGATAGTTGTGCATCCACGAATTGTTACTGCGTACATGCCGACGGCCAATCATCAGCAACTCATCGGCTACCGGCGCCTGCAAGGCAGCGAACCGTGCGAGGTCCGCAAGGATTTCCGGCGGCGCCGCCTGCACGGCCTGATTCGGCGTTTTCAGACGCGCTGCCAGATTCGGTTTCAGCGCGCCCAGATCAATGCCATGCGGATGATCGAACAATGTCGCCAGCGAGAGCTTCTGTTCGGACGCATCGCCGTACATACCCATGCGCAGGCCCATGTCGATCATCTGCGCCGGCGGCATCGTCGGTTTCAGCTCCTTGCCGGTTTTCTCGGCAAAGGCTTTGGCCAGACCGACGAAGATCTCCCAGTCGTGCAATGCGCCCTCAGGCTTGGCGAGAATCGCCCGGTTGAAGCGGGTGACGTTACGCACGGCGAACAGGTTGAACGTGGTGTCGTAGTGATCGTTTTCCAGCGCCGAGGTCGACGGCAGGATCAGGTCGGCATAACGCGTGGTTTCGTTGATGTACAGATCGATGCTGACCATGAATTCCAGGCCGTCCAGCGCCTGCTCCAGTTGCCGACCGTTCGGTGTCGACAGCACCGGATTGCCAGCCACGGTGATCAGCGCGCGGATCTGCCCTTCGCCTTCAGTGAGCATTTCTTCGGCCAGCGCCGACACCGGCAGTTCGCCGCCGTACTCGGGACGCCCGGACACCCGACTCTGCCACTTGTTGAAATGCCCGCCCGAGGTCGATGCGACCAGGTCCACCGCCGGTTCGGTGCACAGAGCACCGCCGACCCGGTCGAGATTGCCGGTGACCAGATTGATCAACTGCACCAGCCAATGGCACAAGGTGCCGAACGCCTGGGTGGAAACGCCCATGCGTCCATAACACACCGCGCTCGGCGCGGCGGCAAAATCCCGCGCCAGTTGGCGGATCTGCTCGGCGGGCACCGCGCACAACGGACTCATGGCCTCGGCGGTGAACGTCGCCACCGCCGCCCGCACTTCATCCAGCCCTTCGACCGGCAAATGACTGCCACGCGCCAGCCCTTCATCGAACAGTGTGTTGAGCAGGCCAAACAGCAGCGCCGCATCGCCGCCCGGGCGCACGAACACATGCTGATCGGCGATGGCCGCGGTTTCGCTGCGACGCGGATCGACCACCACCACTTTGCCGCCACGAGCCTGAATCGCCTTCAGGCGCTTCTCGACATCGGGCACGGTCATGATGCTGCCGTTGGAGGCCAGCGGGTTGCCGCCGAGGATCAGCATGAAATCGGTGTGATCGATGTCCGGGATCGGCAGCAGCAAGCCGTGGCCGTACATCAGGTAACTGCTCAGGTGATGCGGCAACTGATCGACCGACGTCGCGGAGAAGCGATTGCGCGTCTTCAGCAGGCCGAGGAAGTAGTTGCTGTGGGTCATCAACCCATAATTGTGCACGCTCGGGTTGCCCTGATAGACCGCCACCGCGTTCTGCCCATGCCGTTCCTGAATCGCCGCCAGACGCTCGGCCACCAGCGTAAAAGCCTCGCCCCAGGCGATCGGCAACCATTCGCTGCCGACCCGACGCATTGGTTGACGCAGGCGGTCGGGATCATTCTGAATGTCTTGCAGGGCCACGGCTTTAGGGCAAATGTGGCCACGGCTAAAGGAGTCGAGCGGGTCGCCCTTGATCGAGGTGATCGCGACGTTGCCATCGGTTTCAGTGGTTTCGATGGTCAGCCCGCAAATGGCTTCGCACAGGTGGCAGGCACGGTGGTGGAGAGTCTTGGTCATGGCCAGTCTCTGTCTTGTTCTGGGCAGGCGACGGTAAGGCCTGCGGGAACAAAACTATGGCCCGTGTGCGCAAGCGACACCAGCGACGTTTGTCTTGTGAATCGACGGCTATCAGGCGAGCCGATAGCCGGCCACTTTCAATTGGATGGCAACTGAGGCGGCGGCGCCAGCTGGATTTCCTGAATGGTCTCGATCTGCTCGTGAGCGACGTGCACGCCGGTGAGTTCGCCGATCAGCCGCCAGTGCTCGTCGAGCCCGGCGCTGATGGTCGCCATGCGATCGATCATGTGGCGGCCGGCGTTCTTGACCACTTCGTCTTCGCTGCGCAGCAGCTCGAAGGACATCGAGGTCATCGATGCGGTGAGATGAGTCAGTGAGCGAGCCGTGTGGCCCAGTAATTCCATCAACAGTTTTTCTTTCGATTCCATGCGGAGGCTTCCTGCGTCGCTCGAATCCTAGTTATAACCCAGCACTTTGCTTTAGCAAATGTTTCAGCCAAAGCATCCGACCAAGCGAAAAGCGCAACCGCACAGTCTCGAACCGACCCGCGTGGCACGCTCCCCGCCACGCCGGATTGCCAAGCCCGCCGGGGCCAGTGTACAAAGGGGCTCGCTGCTGTCCTGAACCCGGCTTCAAATGCGTGGCTGCCACTGGCGCTTCGCTCTCCGAATTGCGCGAAAACCGTAGCCTATTGGCGTAACGCGACATTTAGTGTCAATATCGCGCCTCCCCCTATTTCGTCGCCCCGTGCGGCTTACGCCGCAGGTCTCGCCCGTTGTTCCGTTAAACAAGGCTTTGAGCATCTGCGGTTTGTAGCAAAAAGGTAGTCAATGATGAGCGCAAGGCACTTTCTCTCCCTGATGGATTGCACGCCCGAAGAGCTGGTCAGCGTGATCCGTCGAGGCGTTGAGCTCAAGGACCTGCGTAACCGCGGCGTACTGTTCGAGCCGCTGAAAAACCGCGTCCTGGGAATGATCTTCGAGAAGTCCTCGACCCGTACCCGGATCTCGTTCGAGGCCGGCATGATCCAGCTCGGTGGCCAGGCGATCTTCCTTTCGCCGCGCGACACCCAACTGGGCCGTGGCGAGCCGATCAGCGACTGCGCCATTGTCATGTCGAGCATGCTCGATGCGGTGATGATCCGCACCTTTGCCCACAGCACCCTGACCGAATTCGCTGCCAATTCGCGCGTGCCGGTGATCAACGGCCTGTCCGATGACCTGCACCCGTGCCAGTTGCTGGCCGACATGCAAACTTTCCTCGAACACCGTGGCTCGATCCAGGGCAAGACCGTGGCCTGGATCGGCGACGGCAACAACATGTGCAACAGCTATATAGAAGCGGCGATCCAGTTCGACTTCCAGTTGCGCGTGGCCTGCCCTGAAGGCTACGAGCCAAATCCCGAGTTCGTGGCCAGGGCCGGCGATCGCGTGACCATCGTCCGTGATCCGCAGGACGCCGTACGCGGCGCGCACCTGGTGAGCACCGACGTCTGGACCTCGATGGGCCAGGAAGAGGAAACCGCCAAGCGCCTCAAGCTGTTTGCGCCGTATCAGGTCAACCGTGCCCTGCTCGACCTCGCCGCCGAAGACGTGCTGTTCATGCACTGCCTGCCGGCGCACCGCGGCGAAGAAATCAGCCAAGACCTGCTCGATGACCCGCGCTCCGTCGCCTGGGATCAGGCAGAAAACCGTCTCCACGCACAGAAGGCCCTGCTCGAGTTCCTCGTCGAACCGGCATATCACCACGCATGAGCCATGAATTACTGCTGAACCTGCGCAACCTCGCTTGCGGTTACCAAGATCAACGCGTGGTGCAGAACCTCAATCTGCACCTCAACGCCGGTGACATCGGCTGCCTGCTCGGCTCGTCCGGTTGCGGCAAGACCACCACGCTGCGCGCCATCGCCGGTTTCGAACCGGTGCATGAAGGGGAAATCACCCTGGGTGGCGAAACCATCTCCAGTGCCGGTTTTACCCTGGCGCCGGAGAAACGCCGGATCGGCATGGTGTTCCAGGACTACGCGCTGTTCCCGCACCTGAGCGTCGCCGACAACATCGCCTTCGGGATCCGCAAGCACCCGAACAAGGCGCGCGTCACCGAAGAGCTGCTGGAACTGGTCAACCTGAAGAACCTCGGCCAGCGCTTCCCGCACGAGCTGTCCGGTGGCCAGCAACAGCGTGTCGCCCTCGCCCGCGCCCTGGCACCGGAGCCGCAACTGCTGCTGCTCGACGAGCCGTTCTCCAACCTCGACGGCGAGCTGCGCCGCAAGCTCAGCCATGAAGTGCGCGAGATCCTCAAGTCCCGTGGCACCAGTGCGATTCTGGTGACCCACGATCAGGAAGAAGCGTTCGCCGTGAGCGATCACGTCGGCGTGTTCAAGGAAGGTCGACTGGAGCAGTGGGACACGCCATACAACCTGTATCACGAACCCGCGACGCCTTTTGTCGCCAGCTTCATCGGTCAGGGCTATTTCATTCGCGGCCAGCTCGGCAGCCCGGAGTCGGTGCAGACCGAACTCGGCGAACTGCGCGGCAACCGCGCCTACACCTGGCCGGTGGGTGGTGCGGTGGATGTGTTGTTGCGTCCAGATGACATTGTTTATGCGCCGGACAGCGGGCTCAAGGCACGGATCGTCGGCAAGACCTTCCTGGGCGCCTCGACGCTGTATCGCCTGCAATTGCCGACTGGCGCGCAGCTGGAATCGATTTTCCCGAGTCATGCTGATCATCAGGTCGGCGCGGACGTCGGGATTCGGGTTGCCGCTGAGCACCTGGTGTTGTTCCAGGCCTCCGGCAGCACGGCGGCGCAGATTCCTGCTGCTGAAAACGGCGTACGCCGCTACAACACCGCCCTCTGATCAGTCCTGGATCAAAACTGTGGGA